>CALECP010000387.1 GCA_937949915.1 uncultured Anaerolineae bacterium | reverse complement strand
GCATGCCATATCCCTACAGACGGCTGTTTCATATTTTGTCTTGGAAATAGGCAACGGTGTGGGTCAACCCTTCAGTGAGGTCAACTTGTGGCTGCCAGCCTAAGACGGTCGTGGCTTTAGTGATATCGGGGCGGCGCATCTTGGGGTCGTCTTTGATGCGATCATCCTGTGGCTGCACAAATTGAATCTCCGATGCGCTACCGGTCACAGCGATCACCGCTTCGGCAAACTCCAAAATCGTCATTTCAACTGGATTACCGATGTTGACAGGTAGTTCTTCGTCCGACAATAGTAATTTATACACGCCATCTACTAAGTCGCTCACATATTGGAAAGAGCGTGTTTGCTGACCGTCCATGTACACCGTCAATGGCTGTCCGGTGAGGGCTTGATAGATAAAATTGGGAACAACCCGGCCGTCATGCAGCCGCATACGTGGGCCATACGTGTTGAAAATCCGCACGATTCGTGCCCGGACACCATGATACCGTTGGTAGGCTAATGTGAGGGCTTCGGCAAATCGTTTCGCTTCGTCGTAGACACCACGTGGCCCAATCGGGTTAACATTGCCCCAATATGTTTCGGGCTGCGGGTTGACCAGTGGGTCGCCATACACTTCCGATGTAGAAGCAAGCAGGTAGCGTGCGCCTTTGGCTTTGGCCAAGCCCAATGTGTTGAGCATTCCCAATGAGCCGACTTTCATCGTGGGAATAGGATGCTCCAAGTAGTCGTTGGGGCTGGCGGGGGAGGCAAAATGTAGAACTGCATCGAGTTCGCCAGGAACATAGATGAAGTTGCTAACATCATGCTTGATGAATGAAAAGCTCTCGTTTTCAAAAAGGTGAGCGATATTGTCGAGGTTGCCTGTGATCAGGTTATCCATGCCGATGACGGTATGGCCTTCTGCCAGATAACGGTCGCAAAGATGTGAGCCGACAAATCCGGCCGCTCCAGTGATGAGGACACGCATAAAAGTTCTCCGATGTTGTGTAAATTACCAGCCTCCAATTGTATCGGTGTTAGGGATAGGTGGCGAATATAGGGTTTTTCAGTTATTCAGTTTGTGCGTGTATCAGTCGGCCGCAAACAGACTGATTGGCTGGAACAATGGAAAACCCGTGTCTGCTTTGCCCTCAATGACTGTTTTTTTGCTCTGGCATGATTATAATTGATATATGGAGCGTCCCAATAAATTACAATCTATCGCCATCCCATTAATCGCTGTGTTGATGGCGTTGCTCATCGGGGCAGTGATTATTCTCATATCCGGCTCAAATCCATTGGCCGCGTATGGTGCGCTGCTTGAAGGGGCGTTTGGGAGTGCGAAAGGGATCGCTCGCACATTGGAAAAATCGACCCCGCTCATCTTTAGTGGCCTTGCTGTGGCGTTTGCGTTCAAGGCGGGGCTTTTTAACATCGGTGGGCAAGGGCAATTATTGTTTGGTGCGCTCGTTGCTGGCATCATCGGCTATGCGGTTTCGCTGCCTGCATTGCTCCATATTCCGTTAGCTGTGCTGGGCGGCTGTGTGGCGGGTGGTTTGTATGCGGGGCTATCGGGCTGGCTCAAAACACAATTTGGCGCACATGAAGTGATCACGACGATCATGCTCAATTTTATCGCGTCCAATATCACAGATTATGTGGCGGATGGGCCGCTCAAAGATGAAGGCATTATTGCGCGGCTGCCGCAGATACAGGATTCGGCCGTCCTTCCTGCTATCGGCCCCGTCCCCACCGGCTTCTTGCTGGCGATTGTGGTGGTGTTTAT
The DNA here is from genome assembly GCA_937949915.1 of uncultured Anaerolineae bacterium. GTDB lineage: Bacteria > Chloroflexota > Anaerolineae > Promineifilales > Promineifilaceae > CALECP01. The sequence continues at coordinate 25,007 of CALECP010000387.1, read as the reverse complement.
CACCGCATGGCTGCTGGACAAAACGACAGTTGGCTACGAAATTCAGACGGTGGGCAAAAACCCCAATGCGGCAAAGTACGCGGGTATGAAAGTGGCGCGGACGGTGGTGCTGACGATGTTTATTAGTGGATTGCTGGCTGGTATGGGTGGCGCGATAGAGACGCAGGGTGTGGTCGGCCGTTTTCAACCGGGCTTCAATGCGGGGCTGGGTTTTGAAGGGATTACGATTGCGATGCTGGCGAAGACCAACCCGTATGGTGTCATTCCGGCCGCGCTGCTGGTAGGCGCGATGCAATCTGGCGCAAGTCAAATGCAGTTCGATGCGAAAGTTGCCCCAGAAATCATCGACGTGGTGCTGGGCTTGATGCTGTTTTTGGTATCGGCCGACATGATCATCCGCCGCCTCATTCGCGCACGGGGCGATGATGACTCACAACCTCGTTTGAGCAGTGGATGGGGAAATTGAATTGAGTGACGAGCGACGAATGACGAACGACGAGTGGAAGATGATGCAGATCGGCGTTTGTTGTTTCGATTTTGGTTCTGTTGATGTGATTTGATAGGAATGAAGACAACTGTATGAATAAAACGAACAGGCTCATCACAATTATTGTCACGGTCATTCTTGTCGCTATTGTGGCGGCGTATCTGTGGGATGCACGTTCTACAGTGGCGGTGCTGTCTTCAACATTGCGCCAATCTACGCCACTGGTGTTGGGCGCGTTATGCGGATTGCTATGCGAACGGTCGGGCGTGATCAATATCGGCATCGAAGGACAGATGTTATTTGGCGCATTTATTGGCTTTTTGGCCAACGTGTATACGGGCAATTTAATTATGGCGATTGTGGCCGCCTTGTTAGCGGGTGCGCTTAGTGGATTGCTGCTGGCGTATATGTCTGTTTCGCTCAAAATGGATCAGATCATCGCTGGCACGGTGCTAAACATTCTCGCGCTAGGGGTGACGGGTTACTTTTATCAGCAAGGGTTGACAACACAGGGAAAGTTGCCAACGGTGCCGCTCGGCCCATTGGCTGATCTGCCCCTTGTCGGGCCTGTTTTGTTTAGCAACCCACCGATCACGTATGCGACGCTGCTGCTGGTGATGGTGGTGCATTATGTGCTGTTTTATACGCGCTGGGGGCTACGGACACGGGCGGTAGGCGAAAAGCCACGTGCGGCCGATACGCTGGGCATCAATGTGTACAAAGTGCGCTATTGGAATGTGATCATCGGTGGGATGCTGGCTGGCTTGGCGGGTGGTTTTCTGACGCTGGAAGCGGTCGGTACATTTGAGCGAAACATGACAAACGGCCGGGGCTTTATCGCGCTGGCTGTCCTCATTTTTGGCAAATGGACACCGTTTGGGGCGTGGGGTGGCGCGTTGCTATTCGGCTTTGCTATCGCAGCGCAAACACAGTTACAACTAAGTGGCGCAGTCGATATTCCGCATCAATTTATCGGGATGTTGCCTTATGTGCTGACTATCTTGGTGCTGGCTGGCTTTATCGGCCGTTCTCGCCCCCCGGCCGCAAGCGGAATCCCTTATGAAAAGTGACGAACGACGAATGACGAGTGACGAGTGGGTTTGCGCCCTTCACGCTCAATGTGAATCTATCTTCGTACAAACCTGCACGATAACGCTGCCAACTAACTCAAACAAACGGCGACAGGCATTCATCTTCGACTCGTCATTCGTCGCTCGTAACTCGTCACTATGAATAAAACGCCTATTCTCGAACTACGTGGTATTACGAAACAGTTTCCCGGTGTGCTGGCAAACGACAATATCGATCTGACGTTGTATCAGGGCGAAATTCATGCGCTGCTGGGCGAAAATGGGGCGGGGAAATCGACGCTGATGAACATTCTGTATGGTCTGTACGAGCCGACGCGGGGTGAGATTTTGGTCGATGGCAAGCGGCTGGCGTTAGGGTCTCCGAGCGATGCGATTGCGGCCGGGATCGGGATGGTGCATCAACATTTTATGCTTGTGCCGCCGTTTACCGTCACAGAAAATGTGATATTGGGCAATGAGGAAACGGGCGCGGCCGGAAGGCTGAACACGCGCACGGCCGCCAAACAGATCACTGAAATTTCGCAGCGCTATAACCTAGAAGTCGATCCGTATGCGATTGTGGGCGACTTGCCAGTAGGCGTACAGCAACGGGTCGAAATCATCAAACTGCTGTATCGCAATGCGGATATTTTGATCTTTGATGAACCGACGGCCGTGCTGACACCGCAAGAAGCAGATGAATTGGTTGCCATCATGCGTGAACTGGTGGCGCAAGGGAAATCGATCATCTTTATCACGCATAAATTGCGCGAGGTGCTAGAGGTGGCGGATAGAATTACAGTGATCCGGCGCGGCCGCATGATCGGCTCGACCACTCCGGCCGAAGCAGACCAAAACAAGCTGGCGGAAATGATGGTCGGCCGAGCGGTGCATCTGGAGCTAGACAAAGGCAAAGCGACACCGGGCGAAACAGTGCTGGCAGTCGAAAATTTGACGGTGAACAACGAACTGGCACAGACGGCCGTCGATGATGTTTCATTCGTCTTGCGCGAGGGTGAGGTGCTGGGGCTGGCTGGCGTACAGGGCAATGGACAGACTGAATTGGTCGAAGCGATCACCGGGTTGCGGCGCGTCGTGCGTGGCACGATCACAGTGGCGGGGCAAAAGGCAACCAATCAATCACCCCGCAAAATCACCGAAATGGGGACGGCGCACATCCCTGAAGATCGTCAAAAGCATGGGCTGGTACTGAGCTATGGCATCGACGACAACTTGATTTTGAACACGTATTATCAAGCACCGTTTAGCCGAGCGGGGCAACGGCAAGCGCAAGCGATCCAGCAAAATGCGGAGGTGCTGGTCGAGAAATTTGACGTGCGGACACCAAATGCAACGGCCGCGGCCAGTACGCTGTCGGGCGGCAACCAGCAGAAGGTGATCATTGCGCGGGAACTCAACCGGCCGATCAAGCTGTTGATCGCCAACCAGCCGACACGCGGGGTCGATGTGGGGTCGATTGAGTTCATTCATTCGCAGATATTGGCGCAACGGCAGGCAGGCACGGCCGTCTTGCTCGCTTCGACTGAACTGGATGAGATATTGCAATTGTCTGACCGGATCGCGGTGATGTATAGCGGCAAAATCATGGCGATTGTCGATGCAAATAAGACGAGCAAAGAGGCGTTAGGGTTGTTGATGGCAGGGGTCAGCGAATAAAACCGGAATGCGTGAGCAGTGCAATCTAATTGAAACGGGTACAGATTCGGCATACAATCATCTAAACGATTTCAACAAATTTCATCCCTTATCTAAATAGCGTTGACAGGCTATGTACGAGTAAGAAAATATATGAAAACAATCGGTCTTTTGGGCGGTATGAGTTGGGTCTCGACTGTCGATTACTACAAATTTATCAATGAACTAACGGCCGCACGTCTAGGCGGAACAGCCAGTGCGCGTGTCTTGCTACATTCGTTTGACTTTTCGGAGATCGAACGACATCAAGCGCAAGGCAATTGGGAGCTATTGGGCAATATGCTGGCAGAGGCGGCGCGTGGGCTGGAAACGGCCGGAGCTGATTGCATTCTGATCTGTGCCAATACGATGCACTTGGTGGCCGATGCGGTACAGGCGGCGATTGCGATTCCTGTGATTCACATCGGGGATGCCACGGCCGCGGCCGTAACGGCGCAATCGCTCAAGCGCGTCGCCCTCCTCGGCACACGGTACACGATGGAACAACCATTTTTGCGGGAACGGCTGACCGCGAACGGGCTAGATGTGGTGATACCCTCAGCCGAGCAGCGCACTGTCATTCACGACATTGTGTATGGTGAATTGATCAAAAATGTGTTTACCGATGACAGCCGCGCCGCTTATGTGACGATTATGGATGATCTGGCGGCCGCGGGGTGCGAGGGCATGATTTTGGCGTGTACAGAGATCCCTCTGCTCGTCAAAAAGAACCATGCCGCGCACCCTCTTTTTGACACTGCGTATCTACACGCAAAAGCGGCCGTTGATTTCGCTTTTGCTGATTAACTGGTGAGTTAACCGCAGAGACACGGAGATCGCAAAGGCTCACTTAGTTTTTTACTGACAAACTAATATGACATTTGACTCTAACCACTTTGTTCGCCCCGATATTCGGGAAATGGAAGCGTATAAACCGATTGTGCCGTTTGAGGTGCTATCGAAGCAATTAGGCCGTCCGGCCGAGCAGATCGCTAAATTGAACGCCAACGAAAACCCGTATGGTCCCTCCCCCACTGCCCTGAAAATGTTGCAGGATGGCGCGTTTTTCCACATTTACCCTGACCCCGAAGCGCGTGATCTACGGGCGGCGCTGGGCGACTATTTGGGAATGCCGTCCGGCCGTATTTTGTGTGGGATGGGAGCCGATGAGTTGATCGACCTTGTGCTGCGCGTCGTCTTGTCGCCCGACGATTGCGTCCTCGATATGCCGCCCACGTTTGGCATGTACCCGTTTTCGACGGTGGTCAATGCGGGGCGTTATCTGTCGATTATGCGCGATGAGAATTTTGAGATCGATATTGACGCAATCGAGCAAGCGGTAGCAGACAACCCGCGCATCAAAGTGATTTTTGCGTGTTCGCCCAATAATCCGAGCGGTAATTTGTTGTCAGATGAGGTCGTCAATCGGCTGCTGGCGTTGCCGGTGCTGGTGGTGCTGGATGAGGCGTATATCGAATTTGCGGCCGTGTCGGGCGCAGAAAGCCGCATCAAGTGGGCGCTGGCGCATGATAATTTGATCGTGTTACGCACCTTTAGCAAGCTGGCGGGGTTGGCTGGCTTGCGGATCGGGTATGGGGCGTTTCCTGAATGGATTGTGCCGCATGTGATGAAGATCAAGCAGCCGTACAATGTGCATGTGGCGGCTAATTTGGCGGCGTTGGGATCATTGCAGGACGCAGGCTGGCTACACAAAAAGGTTGATCTGTTGGTAGCAGAGCGCAATCGCATGGTTGGTTTGCTAGAAGAATTTGCGTTTTTATGGCCGTATCCCAGCCATGCCAACTTCGTTCTGTTCAAAGTGGTCGGCATCGATGCGTATGATTTGCAGCAGCAGCTACAGGCACATGGGGTGCTGGTGCGCTATTACCGCAAGCCGGGAATCGACAATTGTATTCGCATCAGCGCGGGACGGCCGCACGATACTAACCAGTTGATAACTGCCCTTCAAAAAATCCAGCTATAATTTCGTCATTAACGCATTTTAATTGCCCAGTAGAGACACTATAAATCGTGTCCTACTGGCATCTATCATCGTAGATAGGCATCTATCGCATAAATTTGCGGTGGTTTTATGGCACAGATGGGAGTATTAAGTTGACAACACCTGACACCAATATCATTGCGGAACTAGACGCACAACGGCCGTCCACCCCACCGGGCTTGTTGAGCAATAATGAAAAAGATTTGCTGATCGAACGTGCCTTTTTGGGATTGTATCGCTGGTACGTTTCACGCTCACAGCAGCACCGTAACTGGAACCCCGACACCGATTTCGATTGGCGTAGCTTTCGCACCGACCATTCGGAGAAGATGAACACTGTTCTCGAAGGTTTTTTTGCCGTCGAGCAATTTGTGCCAGATTATGTGTTCACGTTGCTCAAAGTGATTCGGCGCAGCCACGGCCGTTCTCACTTCCATATCCGTTGGGGGTCTGAGGAAGAGAAGCACGCCGAACTATGGGAGAACACATTGCTATTCTCGCGCTATCGCTCCCCCGCATGGATTGCTGATTATAAAAACAGATTGCGTGAAAATCAGTGGGAACTGCCCTGGGATTGTCCGATTCACATGATTATGTACACCGTGATTCAAGAACGGGCAACACAAGTGAATTATCTCAATACAGGCTTGATCGCCAGTGGCAAGGCGCAGCGCGAAGGGTTCAATGATGTTGACCCTATTTTGGAGCAAGCGGCGCGGGTGATTGCGGCCGATGAAGCGGCCCATTACAGCTTTTTCCTAGAGGGCGCACGGCTGTATCTCTATTATTATCCAGCCAAAGCGTTGGACGCGCTGTATAACGTGATCAAGTATTTTGCGATGCCGGCCGGGGATATTATTCCCGACTATGACAAATTCTCGGAAGTAGTAGCGAAAAACGGTATTTATGGCCCGCGTGAGCATTTGAAAGATGTGTTGTCGATTGCGCTCACCCATTTGGGTGTGAGCGGCCGACGGGCGTTATTCCGGGGAATCGAACGGACGCGCCAAGTGCCGGGGTTGAATGGCGGGACGCTGGATACCGGCTTATTTGACGTGCTGGATTATGAGGGGGTTGAGAAAAAAGTGAAAAAGCTGTTTAATCGGATCGAAAAGTATGAACAAAAAATCGGGTTCGACCTGATCGATCCCACGCAATTTGTCCCCAACCAACTGATTGTCACTGGGGGCAACGGATGAAATAGTATGCAAAGAAAATTGGGCGTTCCGTTTTTATTCGTCCTCTGGATCAGTTTGATGGTGGGAACGGCCGCGGCCAGCCCTGCTGATCCGACTATTGTGGGAGGGGAAGAAGCGATACCGGGAGCATGGCCGTCGATGGTAGCGATTATGTCGGCCGATACGGCCGATGGGTTTAACGCTCATTATTGTGGCGGTACGCTGATAGCATCAGAGTGGGTGCTGACGGCCGCGCACTGTTTGCACGATGATATGGGCAATCCAAACACCAATGCCAACACGGTTGATGCCACGCTCGGTCGTTATACGTTGACAAGCAACGAGGGCGAACGCATCCGTGCTAGCCAATTGATTATCCATCCCAATTATAACTATGCGAATTATCACAACGATATTGCGTTGATTCGTTTGAGTATACCGTCTGAACGGCCGACGATGGGCATCGTCATGCCAGCAGAAGCCTCTATATTGGAAGCAAGCGGGGTCGATGCAACAGTGATCGGCTGGGGCGCAAGAGGCGCATTTGGCCGTGATTTTCCTCAAACACTGCATCAGGTGACATTGCCGTTGACGGCCGATAGCACTTGTAGAGCCGTCTATAGCAATAAAATCATAAACAGCATGATCTGCGCCGGGTTTGATGCAGGCGGCAAAGATTCGTGCGGTGGCGATTCGGGTGGGCCGCTGATGGTACGCAATGCGGCCGATACTGGCTGGTTACAAGTGGGGGTTGTCAGTTGGGGCGATGGCTGTGCTGTCCCCGGCAAATATGGTGTATACACTCGCACCTCCGACTATATCGACTGGATCGAAAGTGAGATCGGGACGCTGGGCATACCAACAGCCCTAACACTCACCGAACAAACGATGACACCAGCCAGCACAATGAACACGCTATTTACACTGATTTTGATCGGTAGCACGGCCGTTATTTTGGCAAAAAAACACAATGAGAACAGCAACCGTTAACCGCCAAACAAAAGAGACACAAATTGCGATCACCGTCGGGCTAGATGGCACGGGCGCACACAATATCGACACGCCCATCGGCTTTTTGACGCACATGCTAACGGCGTTTGCTGTACATGGCTTGTTTGATTTGACGGTGACAGCGACAGGCGACACATGGATAGACAGCCATCACACGATAGAAGATTGCGCGATTGTGTTGGGCAAGGCGTTCGACCAAGCGTTGGGCGACCGTGCTGGCATCCAGCGTGTCGGTCATGCGTATGTGCCGATGGATGAAGCGCTCGGTTTTGTGGCGTTAGATTTGAGCGGCCGACCATACACCGTTTTTGAGGCAGCATGGGGAACGCCCACTATCGGCCAATTCCCGACTGATCTCGTTGAGCATTTCTTCGAGACATTTGCCGTGCATAGCCGCACGACGCTCCATGCACGGGTGAGCGGCCGCAATGATCACCACAAAGCAGAAGCCCTTTTCAAAGCATTGACCCGCGCCCTCCGCATCGCGGCCGATTTTGATCCGCGTCGCAATGGTGTTGCCAGCACAAAAGGAACGTTGAGCGGTTAGGGAAATGGTTTATCAGTTGGTCAGTAAATCAGCGTGTCAGTTCGGCATTGATCGCAACGGTTGCTGGTCACCCGCACTTGCACCGCAACCAATGATCAAAACAACGATATAATATGCCTACGAAACAACTGAAATACTGACGTACTGAAATACCAACATGACGATTACAATGATTGATTACGGCATCGGCAACTATCGGTCGGTGCAAAAAGCGATAGAAGCGGTGGACGGCCGTTCAGATTTGACGGCCGATCCCGATGTGATTGCCAACGCGGACAAACTGGTGCTGATCGGTGTCGGTGCGTTTGGCGCAACGATGGATGCCCTACGCGCACGCAACCAAGAGCAAGCGATTCACCACGCCGTCGCCAAAGGGACTCCCCTGCTCGGCATCTGCGTGGGGATGCAAGTGCTATTGGAAGACAGCGACGAGTTCGGTTTTCACACCGGCTTGGGCTTGATTCCGGGACACGTCCGCAAATTTCCAGACAATCCATTGCTCAACGTGCCACACATCGGCTGGAATCAACTGGAACATGATGGCACTTCCCCCATTTTGCGTGATGTTGCACCGAACGATTATGCGTATTTTGTGCATTCGTTTTGCTGTCATCCAGCGGCCGAAACAGATACAATCGCCCACACTGACTATGGGTGGCGCTATACGAGCGTGATCGGCCGGGACAACATCTACGGCATCCAATTCCACGCCGAAAAAAGCCAGCACGTCGGTCTGCAAATTCTGCGAAATTATTTGGCGATGTAATTGTCATATTGCCATTGCCATCATGTAGAGACGCAAGATTTTGTGTCTCTACGAAGATAAAAATTATGCAAGAAAAACCAGTTTGTGCCACATGTACTGTTCCAATGGTGAAAGGATATGTCGGTGATTATTCTCAAGCAGGATTTTTGCCTGAGCGCTGGTTTGAACCCATAGAAATTCGCAAAAGTTTGTTAGGCTTTGAGTTTTTCAAGTTCCCTAAAAAACAAAATCCAATGAAGACAGGTCTGATTGTGTGTGCATGGCGATGCTCGTTGTGCGGCCGACTAGACTTTTTTGCTCTCGAAGACGACTAATTTATGATGACATCATTTACGATTTTCCCGGCCATCGACATGCGCGGTGGCGAAGTAGTGCGCCTTAAATTTGGCGATCCCAATCAAAAAACAGTGTACGACAGCGATCCGGTGGTGGCTGCCAAACGCTGGATGAAAGCTGGCACAGAATGGCTGCACGTCGTCAATCTCGACGGCGCATTTGGCGATGACAACCGAGCCAATTGGGACGCGCTCCTACGGCTGACATTGCTGCCTGTCAAAATTCAGTTTGGCGGTGGCATCCGCACGATGGACGACATCGGCCGTCTGCTCGGCATCGGAGTCAAGCGGGTCATCCTCGGCACAATCGCTGTCAAAGACCCGGCGTTTGTCGGCCGTGTTGTCACCAAATACGGTGCGGAACGGGTCGTCATTGGGCTAGATGCGCGGGACGGCATGGTGAAAACGCATGGCTGGCAAGAGGATAGCGGTCTGACGGTGGAAGAGGTCGGACGTCGCATGAAGTCGCTCGGTGTCGAGACAGTATTGCATACAGACATCGGCCGGGACGGTGTGCTGACCGGGGTCAATTGGCAAGCGTCGCAAGCCCTGGCACAAGCGACAGGGTTATCAGTTTTGGGCAGTGGCGGTGTGGCTGATATGAGCGATATTGAGGCGTGTATGGCGGCCGAGGGCATCACGGGTGTCATTACCGGCCGGGCGATTTATGACGGCCGTCTCAATCTTGAAAAAGCGATTGAATGGGTAGCCCAATCATGTTAGCAAAACGCATTATTCCCTGTCTGGATGTCCATAACGGCCGGGTCGTGAAAGGGATCAACTTCCTCAATTTGCGCGATGCAGGTGATCCAGTTGAGCAAGCGAAGGTGTATGATGCCGAAGGCGCAGACGAATTGGTGTTTTTGGACATCACCGCCACGCACGAAGGTCGCGCTACGATGCTAGAGGTCGCCCGTGCGGTGGCTGATCAAGTATTTATTCCGTTTACAGTCGGCGGCGGCATTCGTACCGTCGAGGATATGCGTGCGATGCTCCGTGCTGGTGCGGACAAAATCGGCATTAACTCGGCGGCCGTCAAGACCCCCGATCTCATCGCGGCCGGAGCAGAGCAGTTCGGCGCACAAGCGATTGTGGTCGCTATCGACGCACGGCAGATCACGGCCGAGCGGCGCACCGGTACATCAGACACCGGTTACGATGTAGCTGCTCCCGATTGGCTAACGGCCGATTCTCCCTTGCGGATCGATGATGAGTCGCAATGGGAGGTTTATGTGCGAGGCGGCCGTGTCCCAACCGGTATCGACGCGGTGCGCTGGGCAGCGTATGCCCAACAGCGCGGCGCAGGTGAGATTTTGCTCACGAGCATGAACGGGGACGGCACAAAAGCAGGCTACGACATTTTGCTGACAGCGGCCGTCAGCGACGCGACCACGATTCCAGTGATCGCATCGGGCGGGGCTGGCAACAGCGAGCATTTTGTAGAAGCGGTAACAGAAGGCGGGGCAGATGCCGCACTGGCAGCCAGCTTGTTTCATTTCCGCGAATTGAGCATTGCCGAAGTCAAAAATTACATGATCGAAGAAGGTGTGCCTGTCCGGCCGATCCGGGAGTCCTAGTTTTCGTTCATAAAATAGTGGACAATTAGATACAACGTTGTTATTCTTTTAGAGAAAGAAATTGAACTTACCCCCTCCCCCCCTCCTAGCGAACCCTGTTTCATTGCGATTCAGGGTTCGTTTTTTTTCGCCAACATGCGATTTTTGACAAAATGATCGTTGGTTAAAAATCGAGCATAAACATTGTTAACTTTTGATTGAGACAACGGTCATCTATCGCTTAACGGCCGCTATTGTTTTGATAGCTTCTTGTTGCCATACTTCGCTGCGATGGCACAGATCAATTTTTCGCCCACCTCACGCACCTATCAAAAGTTGACGACTTGGCGGTATTCGCAAAAGCTTCGTCTATCGTCGTTGTTGCTGCATGGGTGCGGTTTGTTGGTCGCGCTGTTGATGTTGGTTACACCACTCTATTTGGTGCTACGCACGGCCGAAGCAGGATCGGCCGCGCTTGACCTGATGCTGACAGCGAAGAATGCGGCTATTTGGGGACGGACTATTTTGCTGTGTGCGTCCGTTACGGTGGCATCGGCCGTCATTGCCATCCCCCTTGCATGGCTCACCATGCGAACCGATTTGCCGTTCCGCCGTTTTTGGAGCATCACGGCCGCTTTGCCTCTCGTTATCCCCAGCTATATTTGCGCTTATTTGTTTATCTCAATGTTTGGGCCGCGTGGCACGTTACAGGGATGGCTCGAACCGCTTTTCGGCATCGAAAAGTTGCCCAATATCAATGGATTCTGGGGCGCGTTTTTCGTATTGACATTGATCAGTTACCCATACACATATCTCAGTGTCCGTGCTGGCATCGCACGGCTCGATCCTGCCCTGGTAGAGGCGGGGCGCAGTTTGGGACTGAATGCGAGACAGGCGTTTTGGCGTATTATTTTGCCCCAGTTACGGCCGTCTATCATCGCAGGTAGCTTGTTGGTTGCCCTCTACACTTTGCGCGATTTTGGGGCTGTTATGTTGCTTCGCTACAACACATTTACCCGCGCCATCTATATCCAATATGGCTCGCTGTTTGATCGTTCGTTGGCGGCCGCGCTGGCGTTGCAATTGGTGTTACTTACGGGCGTGTTGCTGTACATCGATTGGCGCAGTCGCGGCCGCGCACGGTACAGTCGTTCGTCGATTGGGGTAGCGCGAAAGATGGTGCGACAGCCATTGGGCAAATGGAAAGTGCCAGCCCTGGGGTTTGTGACGGCCGTTGTGTCGTTGTCATTGCTCATGCCGATGGTGTCGCTGGTGTACTGGCTGGTGCGGGGGCTGGTGCGGGGCGGTAATGGGGTGGATGCGACGGCATTGATCGAACCGGCCGTCAACTCGCTGACGGCCGCATCGCTGGCGGCCGTGCTGACGGTATGCGCTGCCATTCCGGTCGCCCTGCTTGCCGTCCGTCGTTCCAATCGTGTCAGCCGCTTTGTGGAGCAAATGATGTATGCTGGCTATGCGCTGCCCGGTATCGTGATCGCGCTAGCCGTTGTGTTTATCGGCGCAAATTACGCCACGCCCATCTATCAAACATTGCTCCTGCTCGTGTTGGCCTATGTCATTCTGTTTGTCCCGCAAGCGGTCGGCACAGTGCGCTCGTCATTGCTCCAAATCTCGCCGAGTGTCGAAGAAGCGGCACAAAGTTTGGGCGAAAGCCGTTTGGGTGTGTTCCGGCGTGTCACTTTTCCATTGCTACGGCCCGGTGTGCTAACGGGTGGTGCGCTCGTCTTTCTCACCTGCATGAAGGAATTACCGGCGACGCTCATTCTCAGCCCGCTTGGTTTCACCACTTTGTCGCAAGCGGTGTGGACGAACATCGCCGAAGCATTTTTTGCACAAGCAGCTTTTCCCACGCTGCTACTGATCATTTTGTCCTCTGTGCCGCTTGCCATTCTCAATAGTCGCAAAGCATCAAGCGATTGAGTTATTCGTTCGGGGTTCACCGTTACAAAACGGAGAAAGATGGCGGCCGCATTCCGCCTTGCGACCCATCTGCTTTACACCGCCAGTCTGATCCGCCTTTGCCCATATTTGTCTACTGTATTGACAACAAAACAAAACAACAACCCTCTGCACAGGCACAGCATCGTGCGCTCGCAGAGAGGCATAAACTGTCAAGGAGACTGATATGAATAACTTGAACCAATTAACCAAATCGCTCGACAAAAAGATTTTCGGTGTCGCGGGTGGCATCGCCAACTACATGGGTGTAGACCCGCTCATTATCCGACTGCTTTTGGTCGCCCTCGCTATCATGTTCGACTTTGTGATTCTGGTCTATCTCGTACTGGCGTTCGTTTTACCAGAGTCACCCGACCATGTAGGGGATGATCACGGCATCAACATTGAGATCAATGTTGAGAAGCAGCCTGTAACAGAATAACCGTATTGTGCGTCATGTAAAAGGCACGGCCGGGATGGTTTGCGCGTAGCGTGGCTGTCTCGGCCGTTTTTGTTTGATTACTCTCCTACCATTTGTCACCAAACTGCCACCATTGTATGGAAAGAAGAAGCGGTGAGATATTCGCCAGCAGTGCGATCTCGTGATAGATTATGCTGGCACAAAGCTGTGCTTTATTTCACAAACTCCATCTAATATGAAGTTGGGAAGGTAATTTAAGTATGCAAATAACCGCAAATACACGTCGAGTTGTCTTATTGGCACTCCTATCATTGACCATGCTCGCACTGACCTTGTTGCAGAGCAGCACCTACGCCGTTTCGGCCGAAGATAATCTTCTACGCAATCCGTCTTTTGAAGGCGACTACTCCTCATGGACAGACCGTTATGACAACGCGCTGATGGCCCCTGAGTGGACACCCTGGTGGCTGGAGGATACAGAACGTGACCCGCAATGGAGACAGCCAGAGTACAAACCGGCGATTCCAGAAAATCAGGGCAACCGTGTCCTTGATGGCTCACGGGCGCAACAATACTTCACATTCTACAGCTCGCATTATGGTGGTGTTTACCAACAAGTATTTGATGTAGAGCCTGGTGCAACCTATCGCTTCCAGGTACATGCAAAAGTATGGTCGTCTGTTGATGATTCATCCAATGCGGATGGCCCCGTTTCAAACCGTCCAGCTAATCCGCATTTGCAGATCGGTATCGAGCCAAATGGCGCGGCCGCGGCCGGATTCAACAATGCACCTTCTACCGTGCAATGGTCAGAAGAAGCTGATATGTACGCTGTGATCGACAACTGGCATTTGATAATGGTTGAAGCGAAAGCGGAAAACAGCACCATCACCGTCTATGTGAAAACCAGCCCAGAATTTGCGGTACACCACAACGACATCTATTTGGATGCGGCCGGTGTCTTCAAGGTTGCTGGCCCAGAAGCAGCCCCTGCACCAGAGCCAGAAGCTGCGCCAGTAGAAGAAGCGGCACCTGCACCTGCACCTACGGCAGACAATGGCTGTGTCATCCCCGCCTCTGGCCCATGGCCAGAGTGTGCGCGTGGTGGCGGTAGCTGGAACCCTGCCCCAAGTGGTGGCGGACAAGCATGTCCGACTACTGGCAGATGGCCTGCTGGCTGTGTGCCTGGTGGCGCTCCTGCGGCCCAACCCTGCCCAACCAATGGCTCATGGCCACGTGGGTGTGTACCAACAGGCAACACCAATACAAACAACCAACCGGCCGCACCGGGCGTACCATGCCCCACCAATGGCTCATGGCCACGCGGTTGTGTGCCAAGCGGCAATCCTGCCCCAGCACCAGCACCTACAACAGGACAACCTTGCCCGAACAACGGCACATGGCCTGCTGGTTGTGTTCCATCAAACACCCCAGCCCCTGCACCAACGACTCCAGACCCAGCACCTGCACCTGACCCAACACCAGCACCACAGCCAGCACCAGTTGGTGGTGGCGCATTTGAATTTGGTGGACAAACACATACGTTAGCAAATCCAGACTTGATGAAAGATGTGGGGATGCAATGGGTGAAATTCCAACACAAATGGAGCAACGGTGATACTGGCGAAGCTGTTCGTGGTCGCATCGAAGACGCTCATGCACGTGGTTTCAAGGTATTGTTGGCTATTCCTGGCTCTGATCATAACAACATCGACTTTGGTGCTTATACGCAATTCCTCGGTGAAGTTGCCGCTCTTGGCCCTGATGCGATTGAAGTGTGGAACGAAATGAACATTGATCGTGAATGGCCTGCTGGACAGATCAGCGCGACTAATTATGTGAACAGTATGCTTAAACCAGCTTATGAAAAAATTAAGTCGGTTAATCCAGACGTGATGGTAATCAGTGGTGCGCCTGCGCCGACTGGCTATTTTGGTGGCTGTCGTGCCGAAGGGTGTGATGACGGACCATATATCGAAGAAATGTTCCGTGCAGGAGCGAGCAATTATCTTGACTGCATCGGCGTTCATTACAATGAGGGTATTGTGCCACCAGCAGCACGCTCTGGCTACCCCGGTGGTAATCCAAACCATTACACACGTTACTATCCAACGATGGTCGATACTTATCGTGCGGCATCTGGCAATAGTAAACCGCTCTGTTTCACCGAGTTAGGCTACTTGTCTGCCAAAGACTTCCCCTTCCTTTCTGCTGGATTTTCATGGGCAGCGAATACGACTGTTGAGCAACACGCTCAGTGGCTGGGAGAAGTCGTGACCATAACCAAGAACGATCCGAATGTCCGTATGTTGATTATCTTCAACGTCGATTTTGATCACTACACTGAAGATGATCCGCAAGCTGGTTTTGCAATGATTCGCCCCGGCGGCGGTTGCCCATCTTGTGGCCCCATCAAAGCTGCAATGGGTCGTTAGACGACACTGTACAGTTGATGTGAGTAAATAAAAAGCGGCCGTGTAACCCACGGCCGCTTTTTTGTTTAGTTAGCGCGTAATTTCCTGCGCCGATTGCACCGACTCCGGCAAATCAGATGATATACTTTTGAACGATGATAATTCGTATCGCCACCATTGATGACCTGCCTGCAATCGTCGCTATTTACAATCAGTCTGTGGTGGCTGGTCATGCAACGGCCGATCTCAATCCGCTGTCTGTCGAAGAGCGACGGCCGTGGTTTACCAGCCATGCGCCGGACAGCTATCCGATTTTTGTTTGTGTTGAAGACGGCCGTGTGCTGGGCTGGTCTTCACTCAGCGCGTATCGTTTTGGGCGCGAGGCGCTGCGGCGCACCAGTGAGATAAGCTACTATGTCCGTTCTGACGCGCAACGCAGGGGGGTGGGGACGCGATTGGTTAAGCATACGATTGAACAAGCGCAAACACGCAGCATCAAGGTGTTGTTCGGCATTCTTTTTGAGACAAACAGGGGCAGCGTTGCGCTCCTGAAAAAGTTTGGTTTCGAGCAATGGGCGTATCTGCCTGATGTTGCCGACATTGAGGGTGAACTTGTCAGCCATTTGTATTACGGCCGGAAGTTATAGATGTGCCGTTTGTGTAGGATGTGCGGCCGGAATCAGTCGGCAAATAGCGAGGGTACAGGGTATTTTTATGATGAAACGAAGTAAGAGTGAGAAAATTTTACTGAGCTTAGTCGTTCTTTTCTTAACGCTCAATGCGATCAATTTGCAATATCACTTTTTGCCACCCCAAACGATTTTAGGTGTGTATATTGTTCTCGTAATTATTGCGTTATTGTACAGATACAAAAGTAGTGAAGAAGAAGATTTAGTCTCTTCCGCGATTGGCGCGATCCTGTTTTTTCTGATTGTCAGCGTCGCCGCTATCATCTTTGTTGTAGAGGTCTTTGCCTAGCTTATTTGGGATAGAGATATATCTACTCGCCCGACCTTGTGATCGATCTTACGGTTGCGGTGTGACAGTTTGGTACACTGGCGAGTATGAATGCTCGTAAACTATCTTTTCTCCTTATTCTAATTTTGCTCTTTTTGGTTGCTTGTGGCGGCACGGCCGACATCGAACCAACGGCCGTACCGACTGATATACCCGCGACGGCGGCACCGACAGCCACGCTCAAAATTGTTACGCCTGTTGTAGCGACACCCACACCCGAAATTATTGCGCCAACGGCAACGGCCGTACCGGCAGAGGCGGCCGTTGAAATAGAGGCAGAAACGGAGACAGAGACCGAAAACGCGGAAGACGATCATCGTACAGGTGAACCGAATCGCTTGATCAACGAGCAATCGCCCTATTTGCAGCAACATGCGTACAACCCGGTTGACTGGTACGCATGGGGCGAAGAAGCGTTTTTGGCTGCGAACATTCAGAACAAACCGATCTTTTTGTCGATAGGCTACTCGACCTGCCACTGGTGTCATGTGATGGAAGCGGAATCGTTTGAGAACGAGGAAGTGGCCGCGCTGATGAATGATGCGTTTATCAATATCAAAGTTGACCGGGAGGAACGGCCGGACATCGACTCGATTTACATGAATGTGGTGCAATTGATGAATGGGTCTGGCGGATGGCCGCTCAATATCGTGATGACCCCCGACCAACGGCCATTTTATGCCGCCACCTATATTGCGCGTGAGGATCGCTACGGCCGGGCGGGTATGTTCAGCATCGTGCCACAGTTGAAAGATGCGTGGCAAAATTCGCCCAATGATGTGTATGATTTGGCGAACCGTGTGACGGATGCGGTGCGCGAAATCAATAGCCGCGCCACGGCCGGAGGGGCATTGACCGACGCGACGCTGACAAGCACATTCGAGCAAATGCAAACGGTGTATGATCCTATTTATGGCGGTTTTTCTGAGCCGACAAAATTCCCCCGGCCGCACAATTTGCTCTTTTTGTTCCGTTATTACAACCGTACTGGTGACGAAGATGCGCTGACAATGGCCGAAACGACGCTCAAAAATATGCGGCGCGGCGGCATCTACGATCATATTGGCTTTGGCTTCCATCGGTACAGCACCGACCCTGAATGGAAAACGCCCCATTTTGAGAAAATGCTCTACGATCAAGCGTTGTTGACGATGGCGTATACCGAGGCGTACCAAGTGACTGAGAACGCTGATTATCGCCAGACGGCCGCCGAAGTTTTGTACTATGTCCAGCGCGACATGACTGACCCGATGGGTGGCTTTTATTCGGCCGAAGATGCAGACAGCGAAGGGGAGGAAGGGCTGTTTTATCACTGGACAACGGTGGAGATGACCAATTTGCTGAACCGGGAGGACAATGCGTTTGTGACAGAGAAATTCGACCTTTTACCAGAAGGCAACTTTCTCGACGAGGCGACCCATCAAAAGCTCGGCCGCAACTTGCTCTACCTGCCGGGGCCGATGACAGACGAAGAAAAAGCGCAATGGGAGACGATCCGGCCGCGCTTGTTTGATGTGCGTGAAGAGCGCATTCATCCATATAAAGATGACAAAATCCTGACCGACTGGAACGGGCTGATGATCGCGGCGCTTGCGCGGGCGGGTGTGGTATTTGATGAGCCTGCCTACATCGAACAGGCGCAAAATGCGGCCGACTTTTTGCTGGCGACAATGGTCGATGAAAACGGCCGTCTCTTGCACCGTTATCGCGGGGGCGAAGCGGCTATCATGGGGCAATTAGACGATTATGCGTTTCTCACGTGGGGGTTGCTCGAACTGTACGAAGCGACCTTTGACCAAGTGTATTTGGAGGAGGCGATCCGGCTCAACGATCAAGCATACACCTATTTTTGGGATGATGAGTCAGATGGTTATTATTTGACGGCCGACGATGCGGAGCTATTGATCACCCGGCCGAAAGAAATCTATGATGGCGCGATTCCCAGTGGGAACTCGATTCAGATGATGAATTTGCTGCGGATCAATCGCTTGACGGCCGTGATCGAATATGAAGAACAGGCGGCCGCGCTTGCCGATACGTTTGCTGGCAGCATTGCCCCTGCGCCGTTTGGCTATACGGCACTGATCAATGCGCTCGATTTTGCAGTTGGCCCTTCATTTGAAGTGGTGATCGTAGGTGAGAAAGGTGCGGCCGATACGCAAGCCTTGATCGATGGGGTCAACAGCGTCTATGTGCCGAACAAAGTTGTCCTGCTCCGGCCGCCCGGTGATGATCAGTCGATTATCGACATCGCCCCCTACACCAAATATCAATACGCCTTCGACGACAAAGCGACCGCCTATGTTTGTCTCAATTTTGTGTGCAACACACCGACGACCGACGTTGAGCAAATGGTCGAATACCTCTTGAATCCTATCGAGCCGACAGAGGTTGATGAGTAAAGTTTGTCCAAACGATTGTGGGGCAAGCAAGCGCGACGATATAAGACTAAACGAGATGCAGTAACAATTAACTCTATCGTAAGGGTGCAAGAAATTGCACCCTTTTTTTGCATAATTTCTGTTTTCTCCTGCTATAATCGAAAGGATGGGCTACCAAACACCCGCACACATTCAGGACATTCTCAAAAGCGTGCCGACCAAACCGGGCGTATACCTGCACAAAGATGAAAATGATGTGATCATCTATATTGGCAAAGCGAAAAACCTCCGCAATCGGGTGCGGAGTTACTTCCGCACAAAAGTTGATTCGGTCAAAACCGCGCATCTTCGTGCCAAAATCGTCGATATTGAGATCATCACAACCGGGTCAGAATTAGAGGCATTGTTGCTAGAAAACACGCTGATCAAAAAGCACAAGCCCCATTACAACATTCGCCTGAAAGATAACAAACGGTATCCGTATATTCGCATTACGTGGCACGAAAATTTCCCAAAAGTGCTGGTGACACGGCGCATGGTGCGCGATGGCTCGCGCTATTTTGGCCCGTATATGTCGATGTGGGCGGTGCATGAAACGCTCGATATGATCCGGCGTGTTTTTCCTTATTTAACGTGTGATCGCACCATTACGGGCAACGATGCACGAGCGTGTTTGTACTATGACATCAAGCTGTGCAATGGCCCATGTATCGGCGCGGTAGATCGGGCGCAGTACCGCACGATGATCAAAGGTCTTATGGACTTTCTGGAGGGCAAATCAGACGATATTCAGCGCGATTTGAAGGAGAAAATGTTGGCGGCAAGTGCTGATCTTAATTTTGAGCTGGCGGCGCGGTATCGTGATCAGTTGCAGGCGGTGGACAAGGTGGTGGCGAAGCAAAAGGTGGTGGGGCAAGCAGGCACCGATCAGGATGTGGTGGCGTTTGCGCGGGAGGATGGGGATGCGTGTGTGCAGGTATTCTTTATCCGGCATGGCAAATTGATCGGCCGGGAGTATTTTTTGCTAGAAAACACGGCCGATGAGCAGGACGAGCAGGTTTTGGAGGAGTTTTTGACGCAGTTTTACGATTCGGCCGCGCATATTCCGCGTGAGGTGTTGCTGCAAAAAGATGTTGATGAAGTCAAAATTATCCAGCAGTGGCTAGAGCAAAAGCGCGGCACAAAAGTGACGCTGACTGTGCCACAGCGAGGGCAGAAAAAAGAGTTGGTCGAAATGGCGCTCACCAATGCGGGGGACACACTAACAGCGTTGCGGCAGCAATGGGCGGCCGATAAATCTCGCCACACGGCCGCCATCAACGAACTACACGAAAAACTCAACCTGCCCACCCCACCGGTACGGATCGAATGCTACGATATTGCCCACACACAAGGCACACATACAGTCGGGTCGATGGCGGTGTTTGTGCAGGGTGCGCCCCGCAAAAGCGACTATCGCCGATTCAATGTGCAGACGGTGGGCAATGACGACTATGGCGCGATGAAAGAGGTACTGACGCGACGCTTTACCCGTTGGCAAGAAGAACAGGGCGGCGGCGAATTGACCAGCTTGGACAAATTGAATAAGAGAAAAAAAGATGTGGTGTGGTCGATGTTGCCCGATTTGTTGTTGGTTGATGGCGGCAAAGGGCAGTTGCGGATGGCGTTGGAAGTTTTGGAGCAATTCGGGCTGGTGGGCGAGGTGCCGGTGGCATCGTTGTCAAAGCGAGAGGAGGAGGTGTTTGTGGTCGGCCGGGACATTCCGATGATTTTGCCGCGCAATTCGCAAGGGTTGTTTTTGGTGCAGCGTGTCCGGGATGAAGCGCATCGTTTTGCCAATACAAGCCATCGCAAACGGCGCAACAAAGCAGGAATCGCGTCGATTTTGGACAGCATTCCCGGCATTGGGCCGAAGCGGCGCAAGTTGCTACTAGACAGATTTGAATCGCTGGACGGCATCCGGGCGGCGACGATGGAAGAGATCGCCAGTGTGCCAGGGATTCCGATGAGCGCGGCCGAATCGTTGAAAGCGAATTTAGATTGATTCGTTCAAATTTTTTTACACTGCCTCTTCTTTTTGCCCTGCCTCGACAAAACCGGAGACGAGCCGCAGCATATACTGGCTTTTGACCAACGTTTCGCCCACCAAAATCGCATCGACATTACTATCGCGCATCACATGCACGTCGTCATACGTTTTTAGCCCACTTTCGCCCACGACAACCACATCGTCAGGAATCAGCTTTCGCAAACGGGCGGTGTTGGCAAAATCGACCTTGAACGTTTTCAGGTTGCGATTGTTGATGCCCACAATGCGTGGCTTGAGCGGCAGAACACGCTCTAACTCTTCTTCGGTATGCACTTCTACCAGTGCGTTCATCTGCAATTGGTGCGTCAGCGCGAGAAACTCTTTCAGTTGATTATCGCTCAACACGGCCGCGATCAACAGCACCGCATCGGCCCCGGCCGAACGTGCTTCATAGAACTGGTACGGGTCGAACATGAAATCTTTTCGCAAAACGGGCATGTGAGGCAATGCCTCTTTTACATCCCGCAAATGTTGCAGGTGTCCCTGAAAATGACGGCCGTCTGTCAGCACAGAAATCGCACTCGCCCCACCCCGCTCATACGTTTGAGCGATGCGAACTGGATCATAGTTGGACACGATCAACCCTTTGCTGGGCGACGCTTTTTTGCATTCGGCGATCAGGCTGACCCCGGGCTTTTTGAGCGCGGCATAAAAGTCGGCCGTAGGGGGCGCAACAAATGCAAACGCCTGCAGATCAGCCAATGGGACAGCCCGTTTGATACGGGGCAATTGTTCTCGATGGTACGCCATGATCTCGTCAAGAATCTCACCGCGTTGTTTAGCTAGGTTCGTTACACTCATAAGATAATTTTTGGTTGGTCACTGTTTCAATTTATCAATCGATCTAACCACGTCTTAACTGACACACTGACATACTAAAACGAATTTGTCTTGGCAACCCACGCCTCCAGCGTTTCTAGGGCCGCCCCGGTGTCGATGGCGCGGCGTGCTTCTATCAATCCGGCCGCAATGTCACCTGTCTCGACAGAAAGAGCAGCGGCCGCATTGAGCAGTACGATCTCCCGCTTTGGCCCCATTTCATCGCCAGACAAAATCGACAGGGTAATCGCTGCATTTTCGGCCGCTTCTCCCCCCTGCAAATCCTCAATCGTGGCTGGATTGAGTCCAAATTCGGCCGGATCAAGCTCAAACGTATTGACTGTCCCGTTCATCAAATGGCTGACGCGATTGATCCCCGTCACCGATAGCTCGTCCAAACCGCCATCACCATGCACCACAAACGCGGCCGTGCTGCCCAGGCGGCCGAGCGTTTCCGCCATCGGCTCTGTCAAATGTGGCGAGTATACGCCGATCACCTGATGTGTCGCTCCGGCCGGATTGGTCAATGGGCCAAGCGCATTAAAAATAGTCCGCTGCTTTAATTCGCGTCGTGCGCCAATCGCATGTTTCATCGCGGGATGATGTTTGATCGCATATAGAAAGCCGATCCCCGTTTCTTTGATGCACACCCCCACTTGAGCAGGCGTAATATCGAGATTGCCGCCCAGCGCCATCAACACATCGGCACTGCCACTCTTGCTGCTGACGCTGCGGTTGCCGTGTTTGGCAACTTTGTAGCCAGCCCCCGCGACGACAAACGCGGCCGTCGTGCTGATGTTAAACGTGTGCAATCCATCGCCACCCGTTCCACATGTATCGACCAACTGCTCGTTTTTTGACAATGGCACATCGACAGAAACGACATGCGAACGCATCGCGCTCGCGCTGCCTGCTATCTCGTCGGCCGTCTCCCCCTTCATCCGCAATGCCACCAAATAGCCGCCGATCTGGGCAGGCGTAGCCTCGCCACTCATGATGGCGTTCATCGCGCCCTGCGCCTCATCAAATGTCAGGTCTTGTCGGTTGATCGCTTTTGCGATGTAAGGTTTCAATGCCATTCTGTTCTCCAAAATACATTTATGTTTGTTTTATGCGTTCTATCTAATAGACTGGGCGTGATTCTACTTTAATTTAACATAAACGGCCGATATTGGTCACACAGTTTTTCAGTATTTGTCCGAAAGTGCCTTATTAACGGGTATTCGCGGCCCGTTCTTTCCCTTCGGCCGACAAGATCATCTTTTTATTGCGCTTAAACGATTTGATAAAGCGAATATGTCGGAAGCGCAAAGCTGACCAATCAGCATCAATCGCCACCTGGCGCACAGGCTCGTATCCGGCCGCACCTAGAGCCGCCCATCCCGTGTCTCGGTTAATGGCAGCCGTATATTTTTTCGAGCTTTTCTTGGGGTACGCAAACCATAGAAGGGCATCCTCGGCCGCTTTCGCTGTCAGTGCTGCACTGATTTGGGCGATCTCTGCCTCTGTCTGCACAAACGCCAATGCGAACGTGATTTGTAGAGCGGCCGTCGCATCGCGCACTACCGTCACCCCCTCTAGCAGTGTGATCTCCGGCTCAAAGCTGTCCGGCGCATTGATCACAACAATTTCCGTTTCTGTTTTCAAGTTCAGTTTTTTGAATATCATGGGAATAGCTCCGTGATGATAGCAGCGAGACGGCCGAACGCCGCCCCCTCTATCGTGCGGTCGGGGGTCGGCCGCACATATCCGTCTGGAAATGTCGCCTGTTGCGGCCGCTTGAGCCACACCGTTTTCATACCTACCTGTCCCGCGCCATACACATCATCAAATATGTTATCGCCCACATAGATCGCATTTTCAGGTGCAACATTCATGCGCTCACAACCCGCTTCGAAGATAGCGGGATCAGGCTTGCAGAGGCATAAGTCAGACGAAATGATAATTTGCTCGAAGTAGCAGGGCAAATCAAAATGCGCCAATTCAGGCATTGTAAACAGTCGTTGTGTGTTCGAGATAATGCACAGCCGCGCCACTTTCGATAACGCTTCAAGCGTGGCAACCGTCTCTGGATAGATGATTAAATCGCGGGTCGAATGTTGCCGCCATTGCCATGCCAGGGCGGCCGTGTCAATCGTTGCGCCTGCCCGATTATACGGCGCGATCACCTCATCAAACACCGCACCGATCTCGACATCGGGCCAACGGCTGGGGCTGCGGGTAATGTGGGTGTGTGCAATTTGTTGGTACCGTTCGCGCAATTGACCGGGCGACATGATCACCCCCCGTGCAGCCAACCAATCACACACGGCCGTATACAAACTGGGCGCAGATTCGTCCATCGTAACGGTGATCAATGTGCGGTATATATCAAAAAAGACAACCGGCTTGCTCATGCTATTTTTCGATATAGGCACAATGGTTGGGGCGCGGCCCGATTTGGGGATGGTTGCGGCACACGGTCGGCCGTTTTTCGTAAATGGTGCAGCGTCGGGTTTGTTGCTCGAGATAGGCACAATCGCCATTCGCCCGTCGTGCCAGCGTAAATTTGCCCGATTTCGCATTGTAATGGTCGATAATGTGGGTGCGTTTCAGTTGTTTGGCAATGGCGCGTTCGTCTGTGCCTGCTTCTATCTCAAATGGATCGACCAACTCCATCCGTACTAGGTCGCTCAACACCGCTTCGACGGGCAAGCTGCAACAGCTACCCACGCACGTATCGCACAGCCCTTTGCGGTAGCGCACCCACGTTTCCGGCCGTGCTATATCGACTGGAATAGATCGTTTAGCAGCCACCTATGCAGCCACACCCTGCGCTTTTAATGCAACACAAAACTGCTCTATTGAAGTAATGAAAGTAGAGATATTTTCTACATATATCATGGGAAAAACTACGTGGGAACACGATCAACCATGTCCCCACTATCATTTTACGGCATCGGGTCTACATTGTCCGAACGGATCAAATAGAATCCTTCACCTGTGGGCGCATTCATCAGGGTTATATCCATCACACCCATGTTGGTGACGGGCATAACGGTCGTCGCGCCTAGCTTTGTTGCACTGGCAGCGGCCGCATGGGCATCGTCTACCATGAAGTAAATCGACCAATGGGGCGGTACTTCGGCCGGGAAGCTGTCGCCCATCGCCATCATGCCGCCATTGGCACGGCCGTTGTTGAGGATCATCACGTAGCCATTTTCATCTGTCTCATACGTCCAGCCAAATACGGTGCTGTAAAACGCTTTTGCGCCTTCCAC
>CALECP010000386.1 GCA_937949915.1 uncultured Anaerolineae bacterium | reverse complement strand
GCCTGTGTGCGCGTGAGGTTGCAGTTGCCTTGTCCATCACCCGCATCAGGATCGCCCAAGTCATCACAATCAGACCCTTTTGATTTGAGATGGTTGACGGCGGCCGTGAATGTGTTGCCATTCATGTCTGCAAACGTTTGCGCCAGCACAGCGCGGTTCTTGTCGTCGATAAAGTTGGCATCTACAGAGGAGTCCAAAACAGCAAAAGACCCCACAGGCGTGACTGTCGTGGTCTTGTAGATAAAGCCTACTTTGATCGCGTCGTCGCCAACTGTGCCGCTATTGATAAAGTCATACGTGCCAGCCCCGACGAGTGCGTTCAAGCCATCGACCAAATCCTGGAGGGAGGCGGTGGCGTTGTTTTCGATCTCGATCAGACCGATCATATCGGCGTTCATGGCAGCGAGTGCGGCCAAAATTTTGGTGCGCTGGCGGGTGAACTCGGAGACAGAATCGGCACCACGACAGCCTTGGTCACCGGTAGGCGCACAAATCGAGCCGTTACCGTCGAGCGTGGTGAAGTAGTTCAGCACGTTCATGGTGGCAACGGTGAGGCTGCCGCCGACAGGATCGGGGGTGGCGGTGCGGCCGTTCGGGGTGATGTCTAATGGTTGTGTGGGCAAAACGCGATAAACGCCAAATGAATAATTGAGTACACCTGTCAAATTGGCGATCACATCGCCGCCGCGAATGACACCGCCTGCGTCAGCGACGTGTGGCACAACGGCCGGGTTTTGCTGGGTGCTGCCATCGTCCAAAATGATGCGGTTCAGGTCATTGCTCGTGGCGATTGCACCTGCGGCCGCACCGGGCAACGCTTGCTGTGTGCCATTAAACAAACGGTCGCTGCCTAACGAAATTTCACCATAACGCGCGAGGTTATACAGTTCGGTTACAACCAAGTTTTGGGGCATGGTCACAAGCATCCCTTCAAATGGTTCGAGGTCGCTTGCGGCCGTGACGGGCAAGGCGGCCGTGGCGGGTGTCACTGTTTCCCCACTGGCACAGATCGCTACATCGGTGACAGCGTTGATTTCTGTCAAGTCGAAGTATTCGGTCACATTGCCTTGTACAACCACAACATCACCAACGGCAACATCAACACCAAAACCGTCGTCGTAGACAAAAATGCCTTCGGAGGTGGCGGGGTCAGCGTCGGCATCGGCATCTTGCTCTTGCACAAAGAAGCCTGACAATTGATCAGCGTTTTGGAAATCACCGACGACAACACCTTCGATGATGACGGTTGTGCCAGCGAGCGGTGAGGCTGCGCTATTGCCCTGAATGGCATGAATGGCGGTGGCAGCGGCGGTACAACTGACGTTGGGGACGGGTGTGGGCGGTACGGCCGTGGGGGTGACAGGAGTCGCCGTTGCACCAGTGCAGTTGATGGCGTGTGTACCGATATTGCTAAAGTCATCCTGAGCAGAACCGACATATTCGAGCGTGGGATCGTATAAGTCCGTTTCGTCGGTGTCTCCGGCCGTGACTGTTCCCATGCGTACCAATGTATGCTCTTTGGTGGTGGTTGTGCCACTGCCCCATTCTGTGCCGGGGTCTGTGCCAAATTGCCCAATCGAATCGACGACTACGCCGTTTTTAAGGAGGAGAATGACATCATCCCCATTGAAATTGACAACGCTGGAGGTGAAGTCTGCTGCTGCTTGCAGTGCGGGATCGACGGCCGAGTCGGCCGATGTGACAACGATCACATCACCATCGGTCAAGCTACCACTTAGAACCAGTTCAGCTTGTCGGGTGGTGTTGCCATTCGAATACAGTTCAATGGTGTAGTCAGCCAAATCGACGGCCGTGCCAGAGCCATTAAAAACTTCTAACGCTTTATTTTGACCGCTTCCTTCAATATATTCGGAGAAAAACAGATCTGTTGCACACATTGCACTTGCCATTGTGTGTTGTGTACCCATCAACATGGTCATGAAGACCAATGCTAAAATCGCGATCCCCGCAAAGGCGGTGTTTTTTTGAGTTATCATCTAGGTTGCTCCCTGGGTATATCCCATCTTGCCAGCTTATTCGTTATCACTCAGCCAGCTATGTTTTGGTTTTTAACAATAAAAACCCCTACCGATTGTGATAGGGGTGATGAAAACTGTCAATTGATGTAAGGTTAATTGTTTGCAAATGATGGTTTATGGACGGCCGTGGCGGTCGCGGTCAATAAAGCGAGGGAAAGTGCAAGGGCGGCCGTCACCCAGAACATATCTGCATCGAATACAACCATTTCTTGCATAGCAATCGCCACTGTTTCGTTAGATGAGGCAGGGGTAGCGATATTGGCACACGACCACCATCCCCAGCTACTTTGGGAGCAGGCACGATCTTCACCATCAGTCACGCTATCTATGCCGATATTGAGGTATGCTTCTCGCCCGACAACCGCGCCACCATAATTGACAAAATTGCAATAATCGCCTTCATCAATACCATATAATCCAATTCCGCCGGGGCTACCATCGTCTATCAAATCGCGCTTTGTAACTGACAATATCTCATTGTTTTCTGCATCGTTCACAGTCGCCATTCCCCCCATGCCCTTGAGTACAAAGTATCCTAAATCAGAGGTATTATAATTTTTCAATGCGTATATTTTGTATATTTCACCATTTTGATCGATCAGGTGGATTTCCAATGTATCGAGCGCGGCCGTGCCGTCGGCGCGTAATTCAATAAATTCGGCTTCATCTTCGGCCGAAGCGACATAATTCACTTCGCTAATCTGCACCCGTTCTGCACCACATGAAGATTGCACACTTAAGCGGCCGCTTGAGTCTGCTGAAACCGGTATTATCCATATAACACATAATGCTGTGACAAGTAACGTCAACCCTATTTTCTTGATCATAATAATTGCTCCATCTAACTACCT
>CALECP010000385.1 GCA_937949915.1 uncultured Anaerolineae bacterium | reverse complement strand
ATGCACCGCTATGTGCTGGCCGCCCCTGCCTTGTTCATCTGGCTCGGCCGCCTGGGCAAAAACCCCGCCTTTGATCGCACCTATACCATCGTCAGCACTTTGCTGATGGCATTGTACGCTATTCTGTTTACATTCGATTTTTGGGTTGGGTAGAGACGCAAGATTTTGCGTCTTATCCGATCACAGAGGCGCAAGATTTTGCGTCTCTACAAGAATGGTCTGTCTATCACGTTATACGATTCAGCACCTTCGCCACATCGTCCCCTTCCTCAACCTTATACGTCACCAAGTTGCTCGCTTGCATCAATTCATACAAATTTTGTCCTGAAAACTGGCTGCCAAACCCGGCCGGATCGACCAGTACCGTCAGCACACGAAAGCCACGTCGCTGTAGTTCACGGGCAGACATCGCCCAATCGCGGTCGGTGGTGGGCGTAACAACGACGAGCGTACTGCCCCGTTGAAAGCGGCTCGTTTCTGCCAGCAGCACATCTGTCAGAGCGGTATTTCCATCAGCCCGAATCACGGCAAATGTTTCGAGAATACGGTTGATTTGGCGTTCGCCCCGGTCGGGCTGCATCAATTCGCGGGATGCACCCCAGGCAGTCATGCCAACAGCGCGATCTTGATGCAGAAAGTGACGGGCAATAGAAGCGGCGATGGTGACGACGTACTCTTCGGTGGCGGGGGCAAGTTTGACGGTGCGGGGCTTGTCGGCCGTGCCGTTGGTCACTATCGCTATTTCACGCTGAAAACCGGGTCGTGTCATCTGTTCGGCCGCGTTCATGTCGGGAATAATCCAAACATCCACCTGGGGGTCTAGCTCAAACTCTTTCACGATCAAGCGATTGCGCCGTGCCGTCGATTTCCAATGAATACGGCCGAAACTATCCCCCGGCACATATTCACGCACCCCAGACGCATTGGGCGTAACATGAAACGTGCGCTTTCGCACCGCTTCTCCACCAGACAGCACCCCCTGGGGCAACGGAAATTGTTGAATATCGACGATGAGTGGATAAACGATAACATTGGTTTGCGCGTCGATTTTGCGCTGCATGGGGAACAATCCGAACGGGTCACTCGTCCGTAGCAAAAGCGGGCCTAGTCGATAACGGCCGCGCATTCTCGACAAAGTTCGTACCCGCCAGGGGGTCTTTTTGCGGGGCATCAGACTATGCACCACTTGGCTAATCGAATGTCCCGGAAACGTCGATTGATCACGAATCTCAAGCCATAATTTAGGCAACCAGCCGCTATTTTCGGCCGTCATGCGCTCCTCGAAAACCTCACCCACTTGCGAACGGCGGGTGCGTGTCATGCGCGATAGGTTGGTATAGCGCAGATTCGCCCACGCCCACACAAAAGAGACGATGAGCAACAACGCCAGCAAATACGCCATCGTGAACCACAGCGCACGGCCGGTGGCCAACCCGATGACGAGAGCAATGATAGCGAGAAGGAGAAAAAAAAGGGCGCGGCGGCTCATTGTTAGCGGCGGGGCTGTGCGCCCGGTACAGGCAAACGGTCTAGCACATCTTGGACAATCGCTGGAGTCGTGACATCGCGCATCCGGGCGGCCGGGCCGATAATGACGCGATGCGCCAGCGTCCATACTGCCAATGTTTTCACATCGTCCGGCAGCACGTAGTCACGGCCGACCATAGCCGCCCGCGCCTGGGACAGTCGATACAGCGCAATCGCCCCACGTGTACTAGACCCCAGATACACATCGGGATGGTTGCGCGTCTGGCGCACGATGTCCACGATGTACTCTTTCACAACCGGGTCGATATAAACACCTTTGATCGCGTCTTGCGTCGCAATTAACTCTTCCAGCGAGACCACTTGCTGCAATTGATTGACAGGATGGGCAAATTGCTGTCGATCCAACACATCCAGCTCTTCTTTTTTATTGGGATAGCCGATGTTGAGGCGCATCAAAAAACGGTCTAGCTGTGCTTCCGGTAAGGGAAATGTCCCTTCGTATTCGATAGGGTTTTGTGTAGCCAGCACCATAAACGGTTGTTCGAGCGGATACGTTGTCCCATCGACCGTTACTTGCCGCTCTTCCATCGCTTCTAGCAACGCCGATTGCGTTTTGGGCGTGGCACGATTGATCTCGTCTACCAACACGATCTGCGTATGAATCGGCCCCGGCCGGAACTCGAATGCAAGCGTCTTTTGATTGAAAACAGAGACACCTGTCACGTCGCTGGGGAGCATGTCGGGTGTGAATTGGATACGCTGAAAGTCACAGCCCACAGACCGCGCTAACGAACGAGCCAACACTGTTTTGCCCACACCTGGCACATCTTCGATCAAGATATGACCCTGGCACAATAATCCCAGCACTGTCAATTCGACCACATTGCGTTTACCAACGATTACTTGTTCCACATTGTCTGCAATGCGCTTCGCTATTAGTTGAACATCTATCATGTACGTTTTGCTCCTTTATTGAGCGTTGTTACCATCAATTTTGTTTTAACGACCCCATTTTATCCGTGTTGGCACAAACGGTGCAGGTGTTTGGAGAAGTGTAGCGCAAGTTGCACAAATTATATCAACGTTTACGCTACATTTTCGCAATGATGCCCTTAGCGAGAGAGTATCGGCAGCATGATACGTGGTGTCAATGGTGGCGGTGGTGCGATCAGCATGGCAGGATCGCCCAGCAACTGTATTTCGTAGATGAAATGGTCATTCGGCAATCGTCTGAGGTATTCGTCATGCCCATAACGATTGGCATCGCCGACGCGGATTTTCCCCTCGTTGTACAAACCATGATAAAAGGCACGCTGGAGACGCATGTGCTGCCAGTCGTAGCCCAAGCCGGTTGCGCCTAAATGTCCGGCCGTGCCTTTATCCTCTAGCTTCAAAAACGTTTCTCCCAGTGAGGCTTCTTTGTTGCGGGAAAAATCTGAGTCGAGACAATCGTGGCTGATAAAGAAAGACGGCCGTCCCGCGTTGTCAAACATGTCGAGATGTTCGGCCGACGACACCGCACGACTGGCCCAGTATTGGATAGAACCATGCCCACGATAATTGAGCAGATCAATCCCTTGTGCAGAATTAACTTCCTTGAAAATCGCATTGCGCCACTGTTCATTGGCGACACTGGTCGAATTAGGTGCGCCTGCATTCGCATCCAAAAAGGCATCGAGACAAATCTCTGTTGTCTCATACGAACTAGGGATATATGAATTGAGCAATTCCTTGTTGCCATTACAGAAATTACCAGCTAAGTCTGCGTCATCGCTGGGCAGAATAAAACGATTGGCGTTCGTGCCATTGATCATCCTATTTTCGTAAAGGATGATTTTCTCAACCATGTTTTGCATATCTTGCGCGGTTTGGGCAGGGAGACGGCCGAGCGCAATGTCTCCGACCAAATCATCACCAAGCAGCGTCGTATAGGTGTGATCTGTGACGATCAAGCCTGTTTCTGGATTGGTAAATTGCAAATCGACAGGGATAAAGTTTTGATCGCGGGAAATGTCCCACGAAACACACAAAGAACAATCAAGACGTTTGGGATTCCAGTCGGCATCGCCACCGAGAATGACGTAGCGTGGTGCGCGATCCCAATCGACGAGGGTATGGCGCAAATAATTTTGGATACCGGCCGGAATGGGAAAGCCGTCACTGTATTGGTTGAACACATCTTGCACATCGACAACATGCGTCTGGTGGTGGCTAACGGTGCGCCGGAACTCGGCAAGCGGTTCGATTGCGTCGATGAAGTCGGCATGACTGATCACGATCCAGTCTGCGCCGTTGCCGCTTGGCTCTAGCGAGGGGGGCGTGTAGGACGAGATAGTGAGCGGCCGCTTGACATTGGCGGCCGTCGTGGCGATAAATTGAGCATCGGCCGTGTGTTCGGCCGCGACACGCCATGTGTGCGTCGCCCCATCAGACGAAAAAGCGTCATTTTGTCCAACAGCAATGCGAACGGGCGCATGACGATCTCCCACATTCCAAACAAGCAAATTATCCGCATCCCCTTCTCCATACCCGCTCAACCAAAACTCGTGTGCGCCCTCATTAGCAACATCAAAAATGATTTGATCATCATCCACAAGTAGATCACGCCAATAGTTAACCGTGACACGATTGAACCACAGTTTGCCGTTATTCGAGCGTTCGTATTGCGCGCCGCTTGGTTCATAAGCATTTCCAGCAATCGTAAATGGATTGTCGCCATCGACCAATTGATCATTGGCCACCGTACCGATGACGTTGATATTTCGGGCATTCACCCACCGTCTATGTGCTTGTCCGTCTCCCAATGTCGCAGTCACATCAATGACACCGTCGGACGAGTTGGTGTATTCGACTTCAAAGGTAGCAGGCTTGCTGGTCGCGGCCGGATGGACAAGCGGAATATCATATGTGTAATCGGGGAAATACACTTCTCTATCGATCACGCCATCATTATTATCATCAAACTGAATCGTCTCGCCACCAAAATAGTATGGATAACGGTCGGTGTACCATTCATCTGCATCGTTAGGAAAATTATGCCAATCGTCGATAAAAGTGTATGAAAAGACACGATCTTGTTCATAGGTAACTGTAGCGGGGGCTGTGGTCACGGGCGCGTAGCCATACGGATTATCGGCCGTACTAATAGTCGCGGCCGTGCCATTGATCAGCCAAAACACATTGTTGATGATGTATCTTTCTTCATGACGCGGCCCTTCAAACGCCCACCCGTAAAAGCGAATCGCTTCTCCATCCTCAAATTGGGCATCGTCGTCACCGACAAATTGATAGGCGACTGTCTCACCACGATACAACAACTCAAGCGCGGCCGGGTCGCTATCATCACTCAATCCGGCCGCCACCAGATCGGCATAATTGATCTCATAAATACCATCGGCCGCCACCTCGATCTTGAACGCTTGCTGCCCGATGGGCAACGGAACAGTTGTCGGTGCGGCCGTGTCGGGCGCGAGGGGTTCAGTCGCTGTCGCTGGCTGCTGCACAAATACAATCGCCAGAACAAACAACATCAGAAGTAGAAGGGGGAGTTTTAGTCGTGTCAACATGTGGGTATCAATCTCGCATTACAGTTGGTCATTGGTGTGTTATTGGTGCATTGTACGGTTAAATGACGCGGCCGTAAGTAATCATCGGAACATATCATGCCACAAACACCATTATCTTAGCCAAAGCTAATTTTCGTAAAACATAAGCGGCAGCCAAACCCGTTTCGGCGGCGGTTGGATCAACATGGCAGGATCGCCAAGCAACGTGCGCTCATACACTTGGTAGCC
>CALECP010000384.1 GCA_937949915.1 uncultured Anaerolineae bacterium | reverse complement strand
TGAGGTGGTTACAAAAAACGCAACCGGAGTTTTAGTCCCACCGCGTTTTTTCTCTCTGGTACAATACAAAACGTAGCCATGGTTGCGTTTGAACGCGGTCACGGTTCACCCATGCGAAACCCTACAGATGGGATTGAAACTTATTCTTTGTTTGGAGAGATTGAGTGGTTCTCACCGTTGCAGCACCCCCTTCACAGCAGATGGGATTGAAACTCGTCAACGCCAGCAGTACCAAGATGGTTATTATTTGGGTTGCAGCACCCCCTTCCCAGCAGATGGGATTGAAACGGTTTTTCCCCTATTGGTACCTGCTTTAGTACTATGTTGCAGCACCCCCTTCCCAGCAGATGGGATTGAAACAGATATACAGTCGCATTTGGCAGAGGGAAGTCACCATCGTTGCAGCACCCCCTTCCCAGCAGATGGGATTTCAGTCTATGATATACTGTCCAGAATGAGTACGATGACACCAACTATTGAACAACTTGTGACGATTTATGAGGCGTTGCCAAGAGAAAAAGCGAGTCAATTGCTCGACTTTGCCCGGTATCTTCATGCTGGATCGCATCGTCAGCCGAAGCGTGGCTCGGCCGTGGCAATTCTTGCAAGCCTTGAACACAGTCAGCTTGCATTTGAAGATGGCGAACTGGATGGGCTTTTGGCAGAGATCGATATGATGCGCGAACTGGATTTACATGATGGCTGATTACCTACTTGATACCAATCACGCTTCTCACCTTATGAGTGGAAACCGATGGCTTGTACAACATTACCCTCAAAGCTGATCATTCCCCTGTTCCTCCCCTACACCACCAAATCCTAAAAAAAGATTGCGCCTTAAAGCCAGTAAATTTTGTGCTGCCCATGCTACCGTATTGCTAAGTGAGACAAACACAGTCTCACAGCAATAAACACCGTTGGGAGTTCATGAACGAATAACCACTCGGAGCGCGCTCCTCCTGACCCGGAGGAACAATGACCACAACGGTAGCTCAATGGAAGGTGCGTCTACTGGCAGTTTTGCTGACGGCCGCGCTCACTATCAGCCACATCACCCCAGCTCTTGCAAGCATCGGTGGTAATGGCGTGACAGGAAACTAACTCGACCCGACACAACCATTTCGTGAAGCAGGCCACTTCACGAAACTATTTTTACAGCATTCCCAACTCATCCAGGGCAGCCACCATTAACCCATGTTGTTCTCGTGCGCTATCACCCGTTTCCAAACCCAACGCAGCGATCACTTCTTCCAGCAACTTTTTTGCCTGTGCAACCTGCCCCATCCGTGCCAAAACACGCGCAATCTCCCCACGTACCGCCAATTGATGAACGGGTAAATCGACTTGTTGCCAAATGACGGCCGCCTCCTGTAGTAACGCAAGCGCCTCTTCATAGTCGCCCAGCAACATTTTCACTTCCCCAAAATTGTGCGCTAGTAGTGCCTGTTTGAAACGATCTCCTGATCGTTGCATCGCCTCTGTTCGTGCATTGGCAAACGCCTGCGCGGCCGTCTCGATTTTCCCCAAGCGCAACAGACAAACCCCCCGGTTGATTTCTATATAACTTGCCTCTAACTGATTGTGCGCTTGATGGGCGATTACGATCCCCTGATCAAACGCCAGCAAAGCTGCATCCAACTTGTTTTCAAGCATCTGCGACCAGCCCATATTGAGCCAGCCGCGTGCGAGCCACGTCTTCTCTGCACCGTTTTCCCAAAGGGTGATCGCTTCTCGAAAATACGCTTGGGCAACAGCATGATCGCCTTGTTCTGCATATAGCAATCCCAACGCATTTAAGACAGATGGATAATCGACGGTGAGCGTATCATTTTCTTCCAGTAGCTGTTTCGCTGCTTGTCCATGTGTGGCGGCACGGTCGAATTTTTGCATAGCTTGGTAGGCTACACACAGATGAAGATGCCCTCGTGCCAATAAATCTTGCCATCCGGCCGTCTGCGCCCGGTCAATTACCCGTGCATAGAGCGGAATCGCCCGTTCATACTGCTTGCGCGTCGCGTAGAGAAAACCTTCTAAATCGATCAAGCGTGTTTGCATATACGGATCGGCCGTACACACTGTGACCGCTTTGGTGACGAGTGGCAGCCATTCATCAATATAATTTCTACGTTCGACCAGCGAAGTTAATTGCAAGATAAGCACGCCTGTTTCGTGTAGCAGGGTTGGCTCATCTAGCCCGTCTGCGACTGCTTTATAAAGATGGCTGCGCTCTTTTTCGATCTCTGCAATCGTTGCATCAGATAGCGCGTGACAAATAGATTGCCAATACTGGATACGGCGGTCGAGAATGTCGGTTTTCATCCTATTCGTTCAGTGTACGGTTTGCAGAAATTGCGCGGTGAGACGATGCACCCCAAACCGCTTTTGTGCCAGATCGCCCCGTACTTCGAGCAAGCTATGGGCGAGTAAATGATCAATCGCGTTCCACACCGCTTTTTCGTCCAGTCCGGTGATCGCGCGCACTTGCTCAAATGGTGAGCCTCTATCGGCCGCTGTCCCGATGACATAAAGCACCTCTTTCTCCACGCTATCAAGATTGCGCCAAGCGCGATCATAGATGCGTTTGTACATCGCATCGGTGCGGCTAGAATGGCGGTGTGTCAGGTCAGCTACTAGCTGCGGCACGGTCATTTTTTGGGTTAGTCCCGCTACCAGTTTTAGGGCTAATGGATTGCCGCCAACTGTTTGCACGAGCGGAATCAGTTGCTCTGCGGCAACGGCGTTTAATTCCGGGGCTTCATGTTGCAGCAGGGCGATGCTGGCTGCTTCGTCTATCTGACTGAGCGTGGTGATGGTGATGCCGGTGCGTTCTGGCGGTTGTGAGCGCGATGTGATGACGAGGTGTGATCGGCTGAGCAGAGTACGGGTTGCTGCGAGGACGGCGGTGAGGTCGGCCGCTTCTTCTATATTGTCTAGCACGATTAAATGGCGCTCGTCATGGAGGGCTTGATGAACGCGCTGTTTGCGTATGGAGGCGGCCGTGTCCATTGCGTCAATATACGGTTGCGCGGCCAAAAAATCGATCAGGGCGCGTGGGGCTTCGTCGGGGGTACGACTTTGATCATTCATGCTATACGGCCGATAGCGATGCCATAGAATGTGGTCATATTCAAAAGCGCGAAGGACGCGGCGCACCGCTTGGTCAGCTACGGCCGTTTTGCCGATGCCGCCCAGTCCCCCGACAAGGGTAAACTGACCGGGACGCGCATCCAGCAGGTGGGTTTCGAGGGCGGCGGCTATTTTGTCGATCCCGAACAGTCGGACGTACTCTTTTGCCTCAAGGTGGCGTTCGAGGGGGATGGCGTGTTGCTCGCGGACGGCCGTTTCATCAGCGAGCAGCCATTGAGCAATCTGCTTGATCCCTTTGCGTTGTTGGTACGAATAGTTGTCTTTGGTGAATTTTGGATCAGTGAGAATATCCTTGCGGCGTTCTTCTTTGACATAGCGACGGCGCAAAATTTCGGCCGATTCTGGCATTGTACTGGCTAATCGTTGCAGGTAGCTAGCCAGCAATGCTTGGGGTGGGGTGGTCTGGGTAATGCGTAAGGCGGCGAATGGGTGTGTGGCGGCCGTGTTCAGCACCGGCCACGCTTCAAACGCCGCTTTTACTAGCCCCGCGAACTCATTTTGCTCCATTCTCACACGCATACCGGAGAAAGATAACACGCCTACACCAGTTCGCAACTATTTACACCAAACGCCCTTTTTTCACACCACCTCACACCTAAACGAACGCGAAAATAAAGTATGCTTGTACAAACCTATGAGGGATTTCTGGGCAGGGAAAAGTGGATAGCGGGTCGATAGTAGTGACCTGCTATCCACTATCTTGCTATTCGTTTATTATGTCTAATAAAAACAGTGCATCCTTTGGCGAACATGACATCCTTTGGTACAGTTGCACCATAGGTAGCTACGCTATCCACAATGAATCATATCAAGTAAAGGGGTGCTATTTGTGTCGATCCATGAGCTAAACAAACCAATACTTAATGAGCTGGAAAAGTATCAAACAGACCATCTTATTTTGCTCATCGGTGGTAATCCGTTGCCGAATGCTGTTGCGGCTCTTTGTCTTGCGGCTGGGACTTCAGACCAGATCACTGGCAACATCACACTTGTTCACAGCGATGCAACAGCCAGTGTAGCGAACAACTTGTACAATTGGCTAAGAACACAACAACATCGCCCATTTGATCCCAAATCCGTAAAGCGAAAAATTAAGAAATTGCAAGTTGATGCCTCACATCCTCATTTGATTCAGCAAGCAATTGAGCAAAAAGTTTTGTCTCGTAAGTCTGGCTCAATCGGATTGAATTATACAGGTGGAACAAAAACAATGTCTGTTCACACCTACCGTGCATTTGAAATATGGGGAGGCAATGAAAAAATTGTGTACTCTTACCTTGACTCTAATTCATTGCAATTGCGCTTCGATCAAGTCGGCATGAGGAGCGATTTTGTATATGTTGGTCATCACTGCCAGTTGACCATACAAGATTTGGTGAACCTGCATGGGGGGAAAGATATTTTATTTGATTTGGACCGCCCCCCGTTGCCGATAGGCATTTTGCCTAATACTGCAACAGAAATCTGCCGATTGTATGTAGATGGGAAGCAACAACAAAAGAAAAATTGGTTTCAAAGTGCAGGCAAAATCAAACCGGGTGATCAGGTTGATATGGAAACCTGCCCCTTTGGGGAAACGTTGCTTCAAGAAGTTGATCAAACCAACGCTACTCACCTCAATGTAACAAAGGCGATGCGCTTCTTGAAGAAGAAACAGGAAGATGCAGAAAACGGTGATAAGTTGGCTATCAATAAAGGAACGTTATGCAAATTTCTCGACAATATCTGGTTAGAGCATTATGTGTGGCATCAATTGAACAAAGTGCGAGACGCAGTTGATTTGACGGAGATACTTATCGGGGTTTCCCCTTACGAAAAATATCCCGCAGAAGATGATGAGAAAGAAAAAGAACATGAAATGAGATATGAGGTCGATGTATCAGCTATGCGAGGCTATCAGATGTTTGTTGGGTCTTGTACGTTAGAGTGGCCAAAGAAGGGGAAAAAAGCGGCATTGAAACAGAAATTACTTGAAGTTGCTATTCGGGCGCGGCAGCTAGGTGGGGATGAAGCCAGATTGTTTTTGGTTTGTCAGGCAGATCGGTCAATGGTCGCCGCGCTAAAACGTGAAATAAAAGTACTTATAGGAACGCCTGTGATGGTTTTTGGAATTGATGATTGGCTAGATTTAGATGAAAAGCTGGAAGCATGGATCAGTAAACAAATTGGAGATCAAATATGAACATGAGATTGTTGGTCATTGACACAACTGGGATTCAGAATTACGTGTTCGGAAGTAACCGATTGCGCGAAAACATTGGTGCATCCTATCTTGTGAGTCAGGCAACGGATGAATGGGTTAAAAGCTGCATTACTACATGTAAAAAGGTAAATAGGCATAACTTGTTCTCCCCCTTGGGAGAACAAGGTGCATGGAAGATTGATGCTTCTTTGCGTATCGAATCGGATGGATTGGATGCAGAGTTTATCTATTCGGGTGGGGGAAATGCAGTCATTTTGTGTAGAGATGGTGGTGTAAGCGAGGCATTCCGGGCGCATTACACGCGGTATCTTATGGAGAATGCGCCGGGTATTCAGGTTGTGATTCTTGAGGATGAATTTGATTTTTCCAAACTGGGTGAGCTGGCACAAACATTGAAATCTATCATGGAGCGGAAGCCACAAGTGAAAGCGAGTCGAAAACGCTCAACGCCAACATTGGGATTGGGAGTATCGGCCGCCTGTCGTTCAACGGGCTTGCCAGCCGAACAATATACAGAACCGATCAAGGGAGCAGGAGAGAACGAGGAAACCGCTTATCCAGCATCGGCCGAGGTACTTGCTAAGACAAGAGCATTCGATGATGCAAATCAGCGTTTGCTCAGTCTACTTCCAATAGATGATCCAAACAATCGCTACCGCTTCAGCTATCCTTATGATTTGGATAATTTAGGACGTTCGGAGGGCGAACATAGCTATGTGGCGGTTGTTCATGCAGATGGTGACAACATTGGTTCGCAACTAATGGAATTAGCGCAAGTACAGGGGAAAGACAACCGAGAATACATTGAGTGGTGGCGTAAAACCTCAAGCACATTGGATAGGGTAGGAACAGAATCTCTAAAACAGATGTTATCTCGTTTTCTTGAGATGCGGATTGAAGGGAACAAACCAACAATTACTCATGACAATGCGTTCGGCGAGATTTCACGAATTGAATTTCAACGGGACAAGCGTAACAAAGACACATGGTTCGTCCCGATTCGGCCGATTGTGTTTGGTGGCGATGATGTGACGTTTATCTGTGATTCACGTATTGCCCATGAACTGACTGTCCAATTCATTAAAGCATTTGAGTCGGTTGCGTCTGACGAGGAAAGTGGTCTTAAATCACTGGATTTTAACAATGTGACTGCATCGGCCGGAATCGCACTTGTCAAAAGCCACTATCCGTTTTCTCGTGCATACAATCTAGCAGAGAAATTAACCAAATCCGCGAAGACGTACAAGCATGAGATTGAACAAACATATGGAAAAGTAGGGGGATGTTTGGATTGGCATTTTGCGATGGGAGGCTTGCTGGGAAGCAATGAAGAAATACGGAGGCAACACTATCAAATCCCCTCTGGATCATTGACGTTACGCCCATTAACCGTTGGAGAAAATCCTGAACTGGATTGTCGCTCGTGGGAAATTGTGCGAGAGGGGATCGATTGTTTTCAAGACATTGGGCGTTCAGACAATGACAAAGCGTTGTGGTCTGGAAAGAGGAACAAAGTCAAGATGTTACGAGATGCGTTGCGAGAAGGTGAGGAATCTGTCAAACGTTTTCTTACCGTATACCAACCGTCAGATGGAAAAACCAAAAAGTTACTACCTGCATTGAACACAGCAAGCAGTTTCGAGTATGGTGGATGGGCAGACGATTATTGTGGCTACTTTGATGCACTGGAGTTGGCTGATTGGTTTATTCCGATGGAGGAAAGAGAAGTATGAAACATACAATTCAAATCAAGCTATTAAGCGATGCAACATTTGGCATTGGTGATGGGGTTGCAGGATTGGTTGACCAAGAGGTTGAGCATGATCGTGAGACGGGATTGCCGTTTGTGCGCGGCCGAACAGTCAAAGGGCTACTCGTCGAAGCGTGTGCAGATATTCTTTATGGTTTAGGCAGTAACGGGGAAGTATGGCATTCTGTTGCGGCCGACCTATTTGGTACACCCGGTAGCAGAGAAGATAATGATGCGAAGATGCAAGTAGGGGATGCCGTCTTTCCACACGATTTACAACAGGCGATTATCTATGCGTTGCATGATAAAAAGCAGAACAAAGATGGTTGGTTAACGTCAGAGCGAATTTTAGACAGCGTGACAGGCATTCGGCGGCAAACGTCTGTTAATGCAGAGACAGACCGGCCGGAAGACGGTTCTTTGCGCTCGATGCGTGTCCTAATGAAAGACACAACGCTTATTTCCACATTGACATTTGCTCAAAATGCCACCTCAAAGCAATTACAATTGTTGGCGGCGTGTTGTGCGGCTGTGCAACGGGGTGGCACTGGACGCAATCGTGGGCGCGGCCGTATCCAACTTGTTCTCAATGATGAAACACAACAGAAAACGCAGTTAGCGACGTTTGCACAGCACGTAAAGGGAGGAAAAAACGAATGAGTCGAATCGTGATCGATTACGCAATCAAGTTGGAAGAGCCTGTATTGTTGACGGGGCTAGAAGGTGATCCCAACAGCAGTGTGTCGTATGACTTCATTCCCGGATCGGTGTTACGCGGGGTGTTTATCGGCCGAGACGGGCGTATTTCAGACGCGAACGATGAGAATAAAAAGCGATTGTTTTTCAACGAAACAAGCACACAATTTCTCAACGGTCATCTGGCGATTCAGATCCATGAGCAGGGGACAATGCGGCGGAGCGACCCCGTGCCTTTGTCATGGAAACGGCCGAAATATCCATCTGATCAGCCTAATCAGTTATGCCAAACAGATGTTTACGATCTGGCTATCCAAAAAAATGATGCTGGTGAAAAGTCGGTTGGTGGATGGTGGTCTGCAGATAGCCATTGTGTGTATCGTACCAAACCAAAACGGCGCATCGCGGTTCATACAACACGCAATCGACAAGCAGGACGTGCGAAAGGGAGCATGTTGGAAGCACGGGAAGAGGGAGAGATTGAAGGGGCTGTCTTTCGATATGAGTCGCTGGCGAAAGGGCAAACATTTTATGCACGGATCATTTGTGATAGTAGCGATGAAGCGACCATCAAAGGATGGTTTGGCACAGACAAGAGTTTTACTGCAAACATCGGTGGTTCGCGGAGTGGGGGATATGGGCGAGTAGAAATTTCATTGATTACGACTGCTCCATACGCTCACCAACAACCCGCATCATACAAAAACGGTGTTGTTGTTACCTTACTAAGCGATTTACTTCTGCGGGATGACAA
Organism: uncultured Anaerolineae bacterium; assembly: GCA_937949915.1. Classification (GTDB taxonomy): domain Bacteria; phylum Chloroflexota; class Anaerolineae; order Promineifilales; family Promineifilaceae; genus CALECP01. Next base: position 1,571 of record CALECP010000384.1, on the reverse strand, counting down.
AACGGGTAATTGGTCGGGCGATCCACAGGATGTATGCACAGCGTTAGGTCTGGGAAGTGCAACAGAGATGTTTGTGGATATGCGGCCGATAGGGGGATTCAATCGTAAATGGGGGTTGCCTTTGCCGCAAAAGGTGGCATTTCGGGCGGGGAGTGTGTTTGTATTTGATAATGCCACACTCCCAGTTAATGCTTCGCAGTTGATAGAAAAAGGAATTGGTTGCCAGCGCAATGAGGGGTTCGGCCGTGTCGCGTTCAACTTACACACAAAATCGACATGGAACAAACCACTGCAACCGTTTACGGCCACTATTTCTATTCCCAATGCATTGTCAGATGATAGTGATAGTCAAAACATGGCCAAGACCATCATGCACAATCTCATTTCTGCTGAATTGGATGCGATTGTTGTTCAAGAGGCGAATGGGATTAGATTTGAAAACAAGATGAGTAGAAGCCAACTCGGCCGATTACGTCTCAAAATACAGGATACGATACGAAACAGTGAACTGTTTAATGTGGATGAGTGGGCAGATAATGTCAACAAACGTTCTGTGGCGAGAAAACAGTATCAGAGTACAAAAGTTGGCAATAAGCCGTTACTCAACTGGTTAGAGCAGACGGTTAATGCGGATGAAATCGTGGGGCAATCGAACAGCTTTATCACCAAAATACCGTCGATAGGGGGTGTTCAGCCAACGCTTTCCCATCAATTGGTAACACAAACTAATCAGCGAATTGTTAATGCCGTTCTCAAGCGGATGCAAAAGGAGGCGAAAGATGAGTAATCCTGATGACGAAAAGCATGTAAATGCGTTGTGGCATGGTGGGCGGTCGCGCAAAATCAAGCGGCGCATCATCGTCGAAGCGGATCTCGTCTTGGACACACCTGCCCATTTTGGCAGTGGTGATGAGATTGGCGATGATGATACAGACATGGTGCTACTCAAGGCAACGGATGACGATAAAACACCCTTGTTAACAGGGGCATCGCTGGCTGGGGCGTTGCGTGGTTACTTACTGGCTTATGTCGCAGGCTATCGTAAATCTGAAAAAGAGGCAAAAAAAGAAGACAAAGAAAAGGAGAAAGACGAGAAGGTCGCAAAATATGTGTCTGACCTTTTCGGTGTCACAAAAGGGGAGGAGGAAGGTTTGCAGAGTGCGCTCATTGTTGATGATGCGTATGGTAAATTGCCGGATGAGGGGCAAGCGGTCGTGCGGCGTGACGGGGTAAGCATTGATTCAGAAACGGGTACGGCGAAGACGGGAGCGTTATATGACGTTGAGGCGTGGGCGGCCGGAACAACATTTCCCGTCCGTCTGGAACTGCTGATTACGGAAAAGGAAGATGAACAAAAATTACGCCAGGCATTCGACATCGCATTACAAGGATTAAGTGACAACAGTTTGACATTGGGAGCGCGGAAAAATCGAGGGTTCGGCCGGTTCACGATGTCCAAATGGCGGGTTTGGAATTATGATATGCACAAGCCAGTCGATTTAGTTGCATGGCTGCAATGTAATCGAGAGCCAAAAACGCTTGAAAAAACACCCACGTTTGCAAACGATCCA
>CALECP010000383.1 GCA_937949915.1 uncultured Anaerolineae bacterium | reverse complement strand
GTCTTTTATGCAGATAGAGAGCGTTTTGTCGCCCCTCAAACGCTTTAAAACCACTTTAGACGAGATATGCGCCAATGTTGTGTTTCTCGCCCTTACTCTATTTGAACGCCCTTATTCATCTCGTTCTTACAGTGGACTCAGTACATTGGTTTCATATATTCTTGTCGTATCTGGCGCAAGAGTGGTTGCGATTTCGGGCGTTGAGGTGGGAGGTATTAATGTGTGAACTAAAGTCACCGTCGGAATACCCTCTCGGATTTGAGGGGTTGGTATTGGAGGTGGTGAGTCTCCACCAAGCCATCCGCTTGATTCTAACAATATGAGGATAATTCCAGCGACAACTGCGATACAAACTTTATATATGAAGCCTGAAATGTTTTTATCTTGTTTGTCTTGCATCTGTACCTCCTTGAATGTAGCTCCTAAATTACCAGATAAGTTTGTTCCTACAAACTATACGCACATTATCAAATTAAGTTGCAAATGCAAACAACGGTTTTTGGGAGTGTATTGCTTTACGGCCGTCGATGTTAAAATAGCAAATGTGAAGACGATTTAGTTACTACATAGTTGTAAAGAGTGAGATATATGTATGACAGAAATGCGCCGTGATTTTGCTGACAAAGATGATTTGACAGCCTATTTGCGGCAACAGTTTCCTGATGCGCTTGCGCCTGATGCGGTGTCCACTGTCGATGGCGGCCGTCAGCCAGCTATCGCTCGTTTGCAGGCGGCTGATTTGCGCCGTTATGATAAAACGCGCAACTTCTTGGACGGCGATGTGACGATGCTTGCGCCGTATATTCGACACGGTATGTTGTCGTTGGCCGAGGTGCGCGATCACGCGCTGGACGTGAATGCCCCCGCCAAATTTATCAATGAATTGGGGTGGCGAGATTATTGGCAACGGTTGTATGAAAAGCTAGGCGACGATATTTGGCAAGATCAAGAGCGATACAAAACGGGCTGGACGGCCGACCAATATGCGGCCGATTTGCCCGATGATATTGCCACCGGTACGACTGGAACGTGCATGGATCATTTCATCGACCAACTCGTGACAACGGGCTATTTGCACAACCATGCGCGGATGTGGCTGGCGGCGTATATCGTCCACTGGCGGCGGGTGCGCTGGCAGGCTGGCGCACGTTTCTTCCTTTCGCATCTGCTCGATGGTGATCCCGCCAGCAATAACTTATCGTTTCAATGGATCGCGAGTACATTTAGCCACAAGCCGTACATAATGAACGCCGACAACATTCGCAAATATACCGGATGGCGCAAGCGGCCGCTCGCACCATTTGAGGGCAGCTATGAACGGCTGGCACGCAATTTGTTTCCGCACAGGGAGAACGAATGATGACAAAGACGATTGTGTGGATATACCCCGATTGCCTGTCCTCGACCCATCCCGCGTTGTTGCTGCACCGGGCTGCTCCGGCCGTTTTTGTGTGGGATGATGAATGGCTGGCGACGGCGCAGATCAGCCTCAAGCGCATTCAATTTATCTATGAAGGGTTGCTAGAGTTGCCTGTGGCGATTCGGCGGGGGGATGTGGCGGCCGAGGTGCTTCAGTTTGCGGCCGACCATCATGCGATGGAGATTGCGACCGCTCATTCTGTCGATCCGCGCTTTCATGCCCACGCTCAGCGCGTGGCGGCCGTGGCGCGTTTGCAGGTGTATTCGTTGCCGCCTTTTCTCGATTGTGATGCAAGCAAGTTAGATTTGAAACGGTTTTCACGCTATTGGCGCACGGCGAAAAAACAGGCGTATGATTATACGGTCAGCGCGTGAACCATTGATCCCAAACGGGCTGGAGCGACTGCTCGGCCGCTTCTTCCATCACCGCTTGGAACGCAGCATCGGAGGCTGTTTGGCGGCCGTATTGCGTGAAATAGGTGCGTAGCCCGGTGAAAAAAGCGTCGTCTCCCATCGCTTGCCGCAGCGCGTGAACCATTTGCGCCCCTTTGTAGTATTGCTCAAACCCCAGCAGTTCGGACGGGGGATAGTTGGCGAGTGAGTAGCCCCGTTCCCGGCCGTCTACGTTTGTTTGCCAGTTGATAAATTGTTCGTCGAACAGGGCGGGATCGTTACGGCCGAGCCAAAACGCTTCTGCCCACGTGGCAAATCCTTCATTGCGCCACATTTCGCCCCACGACGACAATCCGACATGATTGCCAAACCACATATGCGATAATTCATGCACCAGCCATTGCTCATCAATCGTGTTGGCCGAGAGCAATGCCATCGTCTGTGTTTCGAGCGAGACGCTGCGGAGGCGCACGGTGACAAACCCAAATGAATCGAACGGGTACGCACCAAAGTGACCGGCCATAAAAGAGAGAGCTTCGGGCAGATTGGCACTCGCTTCCTCAAATTGGGGGAGCAGTTCGGGCAGCACGTAATGGCGCATGGTGAACTCACCGGCCGGTTGTTCGACGACGACGAAGCGGCCGACGGCAACGGTCGCCAAATACGGAGCCATCGGGTGGGCGTGTTGCCACGAGAATGTTGTGTGGCTGCTTCCGGCCGTTTCGGATAGCAATTTCCCGTTGGCTACGGCCGTATACCCATTTGGCACAATCAAATCAAATGAAAACAACGCTTTGTCCTCCAGATGATCATTGGCAGGAAACCAGTAGCGTGCGCCGTCTGGCTGGTTGGCGGCAAAAACGGTGTCATCCCCCGGATATTGCAGCCCCATGTATTTGAGCAAATGGTTGCAACAGGCCGGGTCTTGCGTGGGCGCACCGCTATAGGTGACAGTCAGCGTGTGTAGTGTGCCAAATTGGAGTGGTTGGTTGGGCGTAATGGTGAGCTTTTTGGGCAAACGGCCCGATTGGACAATGACATCATCGAGCAACAATTGATCGATTTGGAAGCCGACAAAATCGAGCGCGAGGGTGGCGAGATCGTCTACTGTGACCTGGAATGTGATGACGGCCGTGCCTTCGATCTGCCACTGACCGGGATCGAGCGCGAGGGTGAGATGATAATGAGTGACATCGTAGCCGCCGTTGCCCAAGCCGGGGATAAAGCTGTCGCCGACAGAGAGCGGGGGCGAGATCAGGGTGGGGGTGGGCAGCGGCGTGGGGGTGATGGGGATGGCGCGTGCGGCCGTTTCATCAACTTCAATGGTGGTCAACGGGGTCGGGGTCAGTTCTGCTTGTGGCATGTTGCACCCCATCAGCAACAAAACAATCGCCAGCCAGCAGCATGGGTATTTTGTGATCATCCGACGCGAGTCTATCACGGTTTAGGACTTGCGGCTGATTCGGCCGTCTCCCGATTTTTATACACTGGTGACAGATAACGACTGAAACAAAACATTCAAAGGAGAAAAATCATGCGCTTAACAAATGGCTCTACCCGAAACAATCGAATCGCTCTTTTCGTTTTGCTCGCGCTCATCTTGACCAGTTGCGTGCGGATCAATACCGGCAGTGACAGCGAACCGCTAGAGATTGGTGATATGAAAAATGAACGGCAAACGGCCGTGTGGAATGGGGACGGCACGGCCGACATCGACATCGACATGGGGGTGGGCGACCTGATCGTAAACGGAGGGGCAAGCGAATTGGTCTATGGCGATTTCACTTGGAACATCCTCAATTGGCAGCCCGAAATACGCCAAGATGGCAACAAAGTAACGATTGACCAGGGCAAACGGCGCGGCCTTTCGTTCGAGTTTGGTAACGACGCTAAAAACCTGTGGGAAGTCACTCTCAATGATGATGCGCCGATCAACTTGACGGCCGATCTCGGTGTTGGTACAAGCACATTCGACTTGACGACAGTCAATTTGCAAAGCGTAGACATCAATGGTGGTGCAGGCGAACTATCTGTCGATTTGTCTGGTGTCTATGACGACGCAATCGATGTGCGAATCGACGCGGGTGTCGGTGAAATCATGGTCGATTTGTCCGGTCAATTTGGCGAGGATGTTACCGTCAAGATCGACAGTGGCGTAGGCGAAACCATTGTCTACCTGCCGACAAAAACGGGGGTGCGTGTCAATGTTGACAAAGGGATCGGCTCAGTTGATGCGGCCGGTCTGCTGCACATGGGCAACGATGAATACACCAATACATTGTACGGCGAGACAGATGCGACAGTAGACATCGACATCGACGCAGGTGTAGGCAGTATCGTTTTGAAAACGGCCGAATAAACACGATTCCAAAAACCCTCTCCTGTTCCCCATAGCGGCCGATGGTACCAACCATCGGCCGCTTTTTTGTTATGTGTTTACTCTTGCCCGTACAAAATGGTGTCCGGCCGGAACGCAGCCCATGAGAACCAGAAATGATCGGCATGGATGACCGGGGTTAATCGTTGTCCGGCAAAGTCGCCTGCTGTGGCGCGGCCGGTGATGTCCCACACACTACCTGTTTGCTCGTCTACAATTTGGTCGCCTTGCGCCACAAATGTCAATTTTTGCCCATCGAGAATGGGATCATACACGCCCGTTGCGCCCACATCGGCCGCTTGGGCGATTTGACTCGCTCCCAACGCACTCGCCGTTCCCGGTGTCCAGAAAACAACCAAATCATGTGTGCCTTGTCGGTCGTTGATGACGCGCACCTCTGCCAAAATATCTACCGGATAAGCAACATCCAAGCCCTCATCAAATGACAATGTGACCACCCGCGCCACCGCATCCAAACGGGGATCGAGTTTGCCATTGAACAAGAACGGCCGATTGCCCGGTGTGTCATATCCTGTGTATGGATTCGTCCCTGTGCCGCGTACAGGCGATAACACTTTGCCGTCGGGATACGCCGCTTTGAAATCAGCATAACTGATAATTTGCGACGGCAAAAAGGTCAGTTGTGTCCCCGTTAACTCGCCGACTACCCCTTCGCCCGTAAATTGTTGCCAGAGCGATTCTGTGGTGCGGTCGTACATAATCATGTCGGAGTTGCGGAGCAAGCCAGATACCCCAAACTCAAATGTTTCGTCACCGACGCGCCGATCAAAGACGATGGCTGAATTGCAGAGGGGGCAAAAGGTAGCAATGATCGGAATGCCACCAACGGTGTCGTTGACAATTTCGTGGCGTGTCAGTACGCCAAGCGGGTAGGCGCGGGCATCGCCATTGAGATCGAGCGCGATGATCGGCTCTCGGTTTGCCAGCCATTGGTCGGCCGATTCGTAGCCCTCAAACGCGGGATCATCAATAGACGGGATACCATCACGTGGCGGCCCACCAGACAAAATATCGTCATAGTCGATATTGTTGATCGACCAATCTGTTTTCCAGCTACTTGCCATGTGGAACCGGCCCGGTCGCTCGTCGTCTGTTTTGTACGGCGTGTTGTCAGCGATCACGGCCGGTTTGCCCATTTCCTCTTGTTTAGCTTCTTCTACTTCCTCGACTTCTTTTTCTACTTCTGCTTCTTCCACAACGGCAACGGCCGGGGCTTCGGTGGCAGGGACATCAGTTGGCACGGCCGTCGGTTCAATGGCGGCCGTGCAAGCGACCAACATAAGTGCGGCCGCGATTAGCAAAATAAGTAAGGTACGCATTATTTCCTCAGAGTTGGGTTGAAAGGTTGAAAGTGGGAAAGTTAAAAAGTGGGTGTGAGTACCAAACTTGTAACTTTTTAACTTTCAACCTTTTACTGTTGGGTTAAGAAGTGAAAAGTGGGAAAGTTAAAACGTAAGAGTGTAAGCACTGACCTTGTAACTTTTTAACTTTCAACTTTTAACTGTTGGGTCAAAAAGTGGGAAAGCTAGAAAGTATGGCGGTACGCACCAAACTTTTTAACTTCTTAGCGTTCCAACTTTTTAACCTATTTTCTTCGCTAAGTATGCAAGATTTCTTGTGATAATGACGTAGTGATCCCTACAAATCTTAAATTTGGAGTAAATGTGCCGTCATCAATAGAATCTGAAAACCGATTAAGCGAAGATATTCACCAACTCGCCGCCATGACAACAACCATGACATTGACACCCGTATCGCTAAACTGGTGCGCGAACTAAAAATTTTCTATAGGGTGGACATTTTTTCTGACTTGTGCAGATGAATAGTGCAAAGAGTAAGAGCAGATATCGTGGTGAGAAAGAGGAACATGGTTGAGATGTGAGAATCATGAATTGTTACTGTATTTAAGTCAATCGCAAGTGGGATTGCTTCTGACGGACTCACTAACGATAACGATATACGACCTTGCGTTATATTGGGGAGACCAACATTTGCCAACCATAGATCATAATCTGTGACATTCACACAATTATCTTCATCAAAATCTGCTCTAGGATCGTATCCAGCATCACCTTCGCAGACTGCGTCACTGTATTTGTGCGATGAAAAAACAATTTGATAGTCGCCATCATCAATTCTATTGTCTCCATTTGCATCTCCCTCAATTAGCTTACTCTCGATAATTGTCTTGTTATTGTTGGCAACATTAAAAGTTTCAGACATACCAAGATGATCAACTGTACCATCTTGCACAAATTGGATTGTGTACTGCCCATAATCGAGGTGGATGGTCTCAAAACATCCCAAGACTCCAGCTAAATCTTCAGCCCTAGCATACGTGTTTACAAATCCTGTATCGATATTTTCACCTGTGATCCTGTAAACGATTGGTTCACCAACTAAATTATTACTACCATGACGGCGACTTTCTAGGCCTACGCAAATAGTGTGCAAATCTATCAACGCAGCATGTACATTAAGTTGAAAAACTCCTGACATACAATAAATTAACAACATCCATACAAAGACAAACTTACAGTTCTTTAAACTTAACTTATTCATTACTTTACTTTCTCCTTAGTACCAATTGCGGGTATGGATGTCCTAAATTGTGTGTGGTATTGAGCCACCTCTATTTTTCTATTCACGACATTTGTAAACCAAAACCCAAATTGGTAATAACATACATAAACCACTTTTCTTACTACTCTTTACAAGAGCGTTTGCTTTTTGTGCAAATCAATGATTATGAGAATAGCAGAATCCTCTAATAGATATAATGTAAAGGGGGTATCATTTTTTGATGCAATTTTCAGGAATTTTCTGCCGAATCGGCCGATTCCTCCCCTATTCGGCTGTTAAATAGCCTCACAGAGAGAATATGTTGTGAAGAAGTAAGAGGGATGCAGGATACTTTGCCTTGATCTAGAGATTAAAAGCAGAGGCGGGCACACCAAACTTGTAACTTTTTAACCTCTTAACATTCCAACCGGTTAACTGATTTTCTTCGCTAAGTATGCAAGATTCCCTATAATAATGACGTAGTGATCCCTACAAACCTTAAATTTGGAGTAAATATGCCGTCATCAATGGAACTTGAGAACCGATTAAGTGAAGATATTCACCTTTTGGGCGATACGCTCGGCCGTGTTATTCGTGAACAAGCAGGCATCGAGCTGTTTGGTATGGTGGAGCATGTTCGTGCGCTGACCAAAATTCGTCGCCGCGACAACAACCCCGACATCGACATCAGTATCGCTAAACTGGTGCGCGAACTGACGCTGGAAAATGCAGGCGTATTAGCCCGTGCGTACACCACTTATTTCGAGTTGATCAACGTGGCAGAGGCGAACCATCGCATTCGTGTCACCCGTGAGCGGGAGCGCGAGGTGTACCCTGAACCACTGAACAAGTCGATTGCGGCCGCCATTGAAGAGATGTGGCAGGAAGGGGTAGAAGAAGATGAAATGCAAACGCTGCTCGACCGGCTGCATATCGAATTGGTGTTTACGGCGCATCCAACCGAAGCGAAACGGCGTACTGTGCTGTCAAAATTGCAGCGTATCGGCCGCATTTTGTATGATCTTGAAACCCGTGACGTGCTACCCCGCGAACGGGATGCACACAAACAAACCCTCCATGCCGAGATCACCAATTTATGGCTGACCGGCCGCAGTCGCCTTGCCAAGCCGACGGTGACAGACGAAGTGCGCGTCGGTATGTTCTATTTTGATGAAGTGATTTGGGATGTGATTCCTGAAATGTATCAAATGCTGGAGGAAGCACTGGCGCGTTATTACCCGACGACCAAACGGCCGCAGCGCTTTTTGACGTATGGCAGTTGGATGGGGGGCGACCGGGATGGCAACCCATTTGTGACGGCCGAAATTACGGCCGAAACTCTGCGCCTGCATCGTGGGTTGGCTCTGACCAAGCACAGTGAAACAGCCAAACACATCAACCGTAGTCTGAGCATGTCTGAGCAATTGGTCGGTATCGACACCGATATTCAAGCGTATGTCGATGCACGATTGGCAGAGGATGATGACGAGCATGTGGCGTTTTTGGCGGATCGCTATCCGCACGAGCCGTACCGTCTGGCGGCCGCACTGATGGCAAGCGATTTAGCCAAAGCGACGGCCGACCGTGATATGGAAGCGCGTTTGCTGGGCAAAGATGTCCCTGCCCCCGCCTCGCGCATTCGCACGGCCGATGATTTGATGACGCGCATCACGACGCTCGAAAGCAGCTTGAGCCAACATGGTGCCGGGGCGGTCAGCGCGGCCGAATTGGGCAAATTCAAGACACAGGCTGAGGTATTTGGTCTCAATGCCGCTTTGTTGGATATTCGCCAAGAGAGCCGCTACCACGATGAGGTTCTCGCCGATCTTTTTGGCAAGCTCGGTATCCATGCCGACTATTTGAATGTAGATGGAGAAACACGGTTCGATTTGCTCGCTGATTTGCTCGACCAGCCTGTCCCCGATTTGACCACGCTGACTGATTTGGGTGACAAAACGATAGAAACACTCAAGCTATATCGGTTGCTCAAGCGCACCATTGACAGCTACGGCCGGGACACGGTGGGCCCGTACATCATCAGCATGACAGAAAATGCGGCCGATGTGTTGACCGTACATCTGCTGGCGTACTGGCATGGGATCAACAAACAACCAGATACACCGGACGGCATCAATATCGCCCCGTTGTTTGAAACTCGTGACGATCTCGAAGCCGCTCCGGCCGTGATGGGCAAATTGTTTGATCACCCCGAATATGCGCGTCATCTCAAAGATTTCGATGATGCACAGCCAATCATGATCGGCTACTCGGATAGCAACAAAGATGCGGGGTATTTGGCTGCCAATTGGGAGCTGTATTTGGCGCAAAAAGGGTTGTCTGACTTCTGTGATGCACGGGAGGTGACGCTGACGCTGTTCCACGGCCGGGGTGGCACGATTGCACGCGGTGGTGGCCCCATGAAACGCGCTATTCTTGCCCAGCCGTATAACAGTGTGAACGGCCGCTTCCGCAACACCGAGCAAGGGGAAGTGCTGTGGGAACGATACGCCACGCCAGAGATCGCCCGTCGCCATCTGGAGCAAGTGGTCTACTCTGTTCTGATTGCCAGTAGCCCACGCCGCACCCTCAACATCAAGCCTGTCTGGAAAGAAACGATGGGCAAATTGGCGAAAACAGCCCATGCCGAGTACCGTCGCTTTGTCTACGACACACCCGCGCTGGTCACGTATTGGCAGCAGGCGACCCCGATCAAAGAGCTAAGCAAAATGCAGATCGGTTCGCGCCCCGCCAAACGGGCTAAATCAGACGATCCGTTTGCCTTCCTTCGCGCTATTCCCTGGGTATTTAGCTGGATGCAAAGCCGTCATGTTTTGCCCGGTTGGTATGGTGTTGGCACGGGGCTAGAAACGTTTGTGCAGAGCGAAGAGGGCAACCTGGAAATGCTGCAAGAAATGTATAACGATTGGCCGTTTTTCAAGGCGGTGATCGACAATGCCCAGATGTCGTTGGGCAAGGCGGATATGGGGATTGCGCGTCTGTATGCTGAGTTGGTCGAACCGGCCGCGTTGCGCGAAGATGTCTTTGGCACGATCAAGGCCGAGCATGATCGCTCCGTCAAATGGATATTGCACACCACCGGTTATCGTCATATTTTGGACAACGAGCAGGTGCTGCAAAAGTCGATTCGCGTCCGCAACCCGTATGTTGACCCGCTCAACTTCATCCAAGTCAACCTGCTACGCCAATACCGTCAGCTTGACCCCGCCAGCCCGGAAGCACAAAAGCTGCTCGAAGCGATCTTCCTCACAATCAATGGCATCGCGTCGGGATTAAAGAGTACAGGGTAATTCGGCAATTTCGACAATTATCGTGGGGGCAGTGCCTTGTGCCTGCCCCCGAATATAATTTGCCCAGCAATTTCAAATGTGTTCCTAAAATTTATTCTCACAGTTGAAATGCTGACCGTCATTACTCTTTTTATTTTATTGATTCAGGAGTTTTTTATATGTTAAAAGCAGGTATTTTTCTTGACGTTGAAAATTTAACACGTAATGGTGGATGGGGGATTCGTTACGAAGCGATCAAAGAGTTAGTCGAAGCACAAGGGACAACGGTTCTCCGCGCTAACGCCTATCTCGCTGTTGACCGTGACCGTGAAGTAGATGACATCAAGTATCGCAATCGCTCACATGATTACCGCTCTGCCATTCGGCGTACAGGTTTTCATTTGGTACATAAAATAGTGAAACGATATATCGACTCGGAAGGGGTGACGGTGGTTAAAGCGAACGCTGATTTAGATTTGGCGGTCGATGCGCTGCTCCAATCGGACAATCTCGATTACATTTTGCTGGGCAGTGGGGACGGCGACTTTTTGCGTCTTGTCCGCGCCATCCAAAATCGGGGCAAGCGGGTCGATTTATTGTCGTTCGCCAATACGAGTTCGGAGCTGATTATGGAGGTGGACAACCATTTTTCAGGCTTCCTGATGCCCGGTATCTTACGGCCGGAGGACGATGGCCCGACTCGCTATCGGGGTGTGATGCACGCTGTCAATGAAGAGCGGGGGTATGGCTTTATCACGCTGCATACCGGGCTACAGCCCACCGATGTGCGCTACGATATTTTCTGCCATATCACCGATTTCAAAACGAACGGAACGGCCATCGGCAATGATCAATTTGCTTACTTCAAGATGAAGCGGTCGATTCTCGAATTTGATCTGGAGGAGTTGGAGGACGGCCGTGTAAAAGCGATCAATGTATCGGCTTTCAACTGGCAAGAATAACGCGGCAAGAATAACTTACTAAAATAGCGACGAAACGCCTAATAATGGTAAAATCAACGCAATGGAGTCAACAAACGATGCCACCCGCATTCTCAATGCACGCTACAAGCTGATCAAGCGAATCGGCAGTGGTGGCATGGCATCTGTTTACCGGGCGCAAGATGAAATTCTCGGCCGACCGGTCGCTGTCAAGTTGCTTCATTCTGGTCTCACAGGGGACGCAACCTTTCTCGAACGCTTTCGCAAAGAAGCGCACTCTGTCGCCAATCTCACCCACCAGAATATCGTCACCGTCCACGACATCGGGCAGGACAATGACCAGTATTATATCGTGATGGAGTTGGTCGATGGGCGCACGCTCAAGCAAGTGATTCGCCAGCAAATCGGCGGCCAACCCTTGCCGATCAACCGTGCGCTTGACCTGACGATCAAAATATGTGCAGGGCTAGGATACGCGCATCGTTCCGGGATAGTACATTGCGATGTGAAGCCGCAAAATGTGCTGGTGCGCCGTGATGACCGTGTGAAAGTGACCGACTTTGGCATTGCACGGGCGATGACAGAGGCGACTTCGCATGATGGGCAGGTATGGGGAACGCCCCAATACTTTGCGCCGGAACAGGCGATGGGCAAACCGGCGACTCCTGCGTCTGATGTGTATGCGATTGGCATTATTTTGTTTGAATTATTGACGGGTCAATTGCCATTCACGGCCGAATCACACACCGCCCTCGCGCTCAAACACATCAACGAGACACCGCCCTCTATCTCTGATTTCAATCCTACTGTGCCGCGCCAGATGTCTCATTTGGTGAATAAAGCACTGGCTAAAAACCCACAAGATCGTTTCCGCACGGCCGGGCAGTTTGGGCAGATTTTATCCACTTACCGCCGCTTGGGCATGGACGAAACGGGGGCTGCCAAGCCGCCGCAAACAACGGAGCAATACAGTCCACGCACCGGCCGGATTCGGGCGCAACCGCAGCCCCGCCGCCAGCACACCCCGCGCAAACCGGTGCGGCCGGTGACAGTGGCAGCCCCACGCCCTACTAACCGTAGCCAAAGCAATCGTCAACCGGCCGCGCTACGTCCTCAGCCTGTTGCCCGGCCGCCGCAGCCCCAGCAAAAAAATGATTGGTTGGTCATCGCATTGGGACTGCTCGCCTTTCTTTCTATCGTCATGCTCATTCCACTTTGGTGGCTGGTGGCGCGTAGCTGGGGCGTTTTATAATCGTTTTCTCCCAGACAGGTGCGAGATTACTCCCGCACCTCGGTTCTCTATTTCCCCTGAATAAATTTCTCTGCCATCTCTACTAGATTACGGTTGCCGACAATGACTGGCGTGCATTCGTGCAATGAAGTCGGCACTAAATCGAGAATAGATTGATAACCGTTTGAGGCGTAGCCACCTGCGTTTTCGGCGAGATAAGCAAGAGGCCCCGCTTCATACAACAGACGCAATTTGCCATCCGGCCGACTGATCTCACCTGGATACAAATAAATGCCACCCTTTAACAAATTGCGATGAAAGTCAGCGATAAACGAGCCGATATAGCGGCCGGATAACGCTGGCGATTGGTCGCTATGCAACCATTCTACATAGTCGCGCATCGACTGTTCCCACTCGTGTTGGTACGCGCCGTTAAAGCTGTAGTAGGCTGGTTTATCTGGGAAACGCATCCGCTCGTGGGACAGTAAAAATTCGCCCAGATCGGGGTCTAATGTGAAGCCGTGAACGCCATCCCCCCAGCTATAGACCAGCATTGTGCTAGAGCCAAACAAGACGTAGCCAGACGCGACAATATCTTTGCCCGGTTGGAGACAATCTTCGAGTCGGCCGCGCTTTTCATAATCGACCGTGCGGAAAATGGCGAATACCATGCCCACACTCACATTCACGTCGATGTTCGATGAGCCATCAAGCGGATCGTACACCAACACATACTCCCCTTTTGCATACTCGTCAGGAATAGGGATAAATTCATCTTGCTCCTCCGATGCCATCGCACAAAGACGGCCGGTGTGATCGCACAGCCGAAAAATGAGATCGTCTGCAAACACATCCATCTTTTGCTGATCTTCGCCATGCACGTTGGTGCTGCTTGCACGTCCCAAAATATCTTCCAATCCAGCGCGGTTGATCTTCTGCGAAATAATTTTGGCAGCCAGCGCAATGTCATACATCAAACCTGTAAAATCGCCATCGGCATCATCTGGTTGATGATCGAGAATAAATCGCTCAATCGTGATTATTTTTCCGTCGTAATTAGCCATACTATGCTCCTTGTGTTTCTGTTTTCTGCGAATGATTGAGGGCGGCTTGTGCGGCTGCATCCGCCTATTATTCAGTATAGGCTTATTTGGTTGATAATGAGTGATGGACTTTATTTTGTGTGTTAATACAATTGCAAATGATTTACCCTATCAGCTTCGTGCTTAGGGGGGAGACTGGAAGTGTGACAATCGCCGTTGTCCCCTGGTCGCGGCCGTCGCTATGAATGGTGAGACCGCCACCATACAACTGAACAATGGCGTGGGCGAGGCTCAACCCCAGCCCTGTCCCTGGCGTTTTGCGGTTGCGCGATTTGTCTGCACGGTAGAAGCGCGTAAAGACGTGAGGGAGATTCTCGGCCGTAATACCAACCCCATCATCTTCCACCCACACTTGCACGACCTCATTGACCGCTTGTGCAGAGACTGTCACCCTACCGCCTTCAGGCGTATATTTGATAGCATTTTCCAACAGATTACGCAGGACAACACGCACATGTGACTGACTGGCCGTTACAACAAGCGGAAACTCTGGCAGATACACCGTATAGTTTGTGCGCCTATCACGCAGCAAGGTTGCAAACTCAAATTGCAGCGAATCTAATAGACGGCCGATATTCACTTGCTCATTGCCTACCTTCAATCGTTCTGCATCTACTCGTGACAGCACGCGCAAATCTTCCACCATTTTACTCAGTCGCCGCACCTCATCATCAATCTCAAGTAAATAGCGTTCCAATATCTCAGGCTCTGGCTTATCTTCAATGAGCGTTTCCAACCTTAATCGAATGCCTGTCAGCGGTGTGCGTAGCTCATGTGCTGCATTGCTGGCAAACGCTTTTTGTTCGCTCACCATCGCTTCAACTTGTTCCGCCATTTGATTAAAATCTTGCGCCAGCAACCGCACTTCAATCGGCACATTGTCGTTGTTTACGCGGGTATCTAGCTTGCCATCTGCCATCGCTTGTGCCGACTGGCGCAAATCGGTGAGCGGCCGTGTCAGCGCACGGGCAAGCAACCCACCAACACCCAAAACCAACACAACACCCGCAATCAACACAGCCACAACCAACGATAATGTTTGGCTGCGAATGTCATTCTCAACATCTGCAAATGATTCGGTCATACGAACGATGAAAAACGGTTCATCCTCAAGCCATGCAAACCCAGCAAGCGAGCGTGTTTGTGCATCTGTATCATCAGCAACGAGTTCTTCTTCCTCATTGATCAGCCGGAGAACGTCAGGGTAATCACGAGTCAAGTTGTGTCGGCCTACTTCTGTATCATAAAAGCCTGTTGACCCATCGAGCGCAAGCAATTCGATTTTGATGCCTAAATCGTCGGTGAAATCGGGCAACTCTTCTTCCCAAAGCGTTTGCTCGTAGAAATCAACGCCAAACAAGTCAGCCTCATACACGTAACCATCCATTTCTATGAGCGTTCTGTCGTAATGCTCGTAAAAGCGTTCTGTGAAATTCAGTTCGGCCGCTTGTCGAATTTGCCGATTGGCGATCCAGCCGATGACGCTCGTTGCCATCACAATCAATAACAAATAGCTCAAAAAAATGCGGTTGCGTAGGCTTAACTGGCTCATGATTCCTTTTTGAAAATATACCCAATGCCACGTAAAGTACATAGGTAGCTCGGTTTGCTTGGTTCAGCCTCTAATTTTTCGCGTAACCCGCGTATATGCACATCCAGTGTGCGCGTATCACCCAACCAGCTTGTCCCCCACACCACATCAAAAATTTGAGCGCGTGTCACAGGTACGCCCGCATTTTGCATGAGCAGTTGCAACAGTTCAAACTCTTTTTGTCGCAATGTAATCACGTCCCCCGCTTTTGTGATAGTACGCAATGTGGCGTTCAGTGTGAACGGCCCAGACGTAATGATCATGGGTTGGTGTTGCGTCTGCCCTGCTTTGTCTAGTTGGACGCGCCGCAGGAGGGCGTTGATCCGTGCGATTAGTTCATTTGTACCAAACGGCTTTGCAAGATAATCATCTGCACCCAAGTCTAGCCCCGTCACACGGTCAAACTCTTCGTCCAGCGCTGTCAGCATCAAAATCGGCACACTGCTTTCAGCACGTAGCCGCTTGCATACCTCCCAGCCATCCATTTCGGGCATCATCACATCGAGAATCACCAATTCCGGCCGCCTGTCTAACGCCATCGCCAAGCCTATTTTGCCATTGTCAGCCACATCAACCTGAAAACCGCGTGTACGCAAACGGCGTGACAGCGGCTCGGTGATGGTTGGTTCGTCGTCGATCAATAACAATTTTGTCATGACAATAACGTACCCCATCACACACTCGTATTCAATTGTTTTCGGCGATTTAAGGCATATTTAAGGTTACAGAGAATTGAGTTAAGGTTCGGCCGTACATATCTGAAAAGCCTGTACTGCACTGGTCGTGGCGATTTTTGCCAGCGATATTAGCGGCGTAGCATCAGAAATAACGATCTGTTATACGTCACTTGTCATCAGGCTTTAGTTGAATGGCAAGTTTGTTGACCATCACCATTTCTTGCTCAAACTCTTCTGTGTCAAGGTTGATAACTGGCACGTTGTGGTCACCCAGAAAGTCGATAAACTCCCAACGATCTAAGCCTGCAAGATCAGCCGCTTGTCCTAGCGACAACGTGCGATCCTGAAAATAGAGCATCGCTAAAGTTCGCCGTGCATCATTCGCAAGCTGCTCTTTATGACGGCCGCGTGACTTTAAGACAGCATACGTTTCATTTGGGATCGTTGTTTGAAAAACAGTCATCATTTCCATAGCAACAGTATAGCAGAAGCGACATCCAGTTTTCTACTGTGATCGTAAGCCAGAATTAGTCCACGATCACGACCCACGAGTTATCAAACAATCACCTCTTCAACCGTTCCATCCCCGCATCGTATTGCGGATCGGCCGAAACCTCGCCCACCCACGCACGATCCAGATACTGCACCTCTACCACTGTTCCCACGGCCGCAAATGCAACCGGCACATACGCATACGCAATAAACTTGCCCACACTGTACCCATAATTCGCGCTCGTGATATAGCCCAACGTCTGTCCTGCCGATGACGACACCGGCTCTTTGCCCAACGCCATCGCCTGCGGATCATCACTCGTGATACAGACCAGCTTTTTCGTCACGTTCTTCCGCGCCTCAACCAACGCATCACGCCCCAAGAAGTCGCCCTTCTTCAAACGC
The DNA here is from genome assembly GCA_937949915.1 of uncultured Anaerolineae bacterium. Lineage (GTDB taxonomy): Bacteria > Chloroflexota > Anaerolineae > Promineifilales > Promineifilaceae > CALECP01. The sequence goes on along the minus strand of CALECP010000383.1, from coordinate 8,639 downwards.
ACCGCCCAGCCGATTCCCGCCTCATACGGATTGTAATCAGTCGTTAAATCTGACCCGACCGCCCGATACCCCTTCTCGATCCGTAGCGAGCCAAACGCGCCATTGCCCAACGCCACCGCGCCGTGCGCCTCACCCGCGCCCCACAGCATATCCCACAGCTTCGCGCCGTACTCAGACGGGCAATAAATCTCCCAACCCAGCTCACCCGCATAGCTCAAGCGCAGCGCATACGCTGGCACAGGGCCGATTTTGAGCGGCCGTGCCGTAAAGTATGGGAACGCCTCATTCGACACATCATCCTCACAAATCGCTTGCAAAATATCCCGCGCCTTCGGCCCCCACAGCGCAATCCCTGTATATCTTGAGGTCACATCCTCGATATGTACCGAGCCATCATCTGGCGCGTGAAGTTTGAGCCATGCCAAATCGGCCGGGCCTGTTCCCCCACCGGTCAGCACCATAAATTTATCTTTAGCTGTGCGCGTAATCGTCAAGTCAGCCTGAATGCCGCCCCGCTTATTACACAACGCCGTGTACACAATTTTGCCCACCGGCTTGTCGATCTGGTTGGCCGCCACATAGTTCAAAAAGGCGACCGCCCCCGCGCCCGACACCTCAAATTTGGCAAAGTTCGCAATGTTAAACAGCCCCGCATTGTCACGCACCGCTAGATGCTCGGCTCCCTGAATGCGTGACCAATGTTGCGCTTCCCACCCCTCTCGCTCTGGAATCTGTTCGTCGTACTCTTCCAGCAAGCGGCTGTTTTCTTCATACCAGTGCGCCACTTCCCATCCGGCCGCGCTGTGAAAATGCCCACCCAATTGCTCCAGCCGATGCTGGTACGGGGCTTGTCGCACCCCGCGCGGATTGTCCATTTGCTGCAACGGATGAATCACATCGTACACTTCCTGATACTGCCGATCCACGCGATTGTACATCCAGTGGCGCGTATTTTCGTGCGGCTGGAAGCGGTTGATCCACCCTTCTGCCATCGGGAACTCAGTGGCGCGATCAGTCATCCATTCGGCCATCGTCTTCGCCACGCCCCCCGCGTGTGTCACCCACACGCCCAAGCATGTCAGCAACCCGCCGACCTCTGTTTCACCCATAATCGGGCCCATATCGGTGCTAAACGCCATAAATCCGTTAAATTGGCGTGTATATTTTTTGCCAGCCAGTGCGGGCAGCAGTTCGGCCGTTGCCCGCTCCGCCACCGCAAAATCCTCCGGCGTAAATTCACGCTCCGCCTTCGCACCCACATAATCCCCTTCAAACAACATCGACTTGTGCCGATAATTACCGATGCCATACGCATCCCCATGTTGCCGATAGTACAGGCTAAAATCTTGGTGGCGCAAAATCGGATGACGCACAAATAAATCTTTGTCGGCCGCTAATTCCGCCAACGGCTCCGTGATCACATATTGATGCTCCACGCCCAAAATCGGGTACGTCAGCCCCAGCATCTTAGGCAATACGCTCGCCCACACGTTCGTCGCCAACACCACTTTTTTTGTGGAAATGGGGCCGTTAGCCGTGTCCACGCCTATTACTTGCCCGTCCTCCGTCAAAATGTTCGTGACAACTGTATTCCCAACGAACGTAGCCGCTCCGGCCGCCATCGCCTTCCCCGCCATCGCGCCCGCACACCGCCAGCCACTCACATCCATATCCGTCGGCACATAATAACCGCCCTTGATCACATCAGGATTAACAAGCGGAATCATCTCTGTAACTTCCTGCGGCGTGATAATGTGCGACTCTAAACGGTAACTGGTCGCAATCGTATGTTTGCGGTGTAGCTCCTGCATCCGCGCATCTGTATACGCCACCTCGATGCCGCCTACTTGGTACGCACACTGAAAATCGTTGTACACCAAATCCTTGTATAGATCAACGCTGTACTTAGCGCATTCCGTCATAAATTTGCTGCCATTTGTCTGGAACATCAGCCCCGGTGCGTGGCTGCTCGATCCGCCCGTCTCAAACAACGGCCCCTTGTCGATCACAAGGATGTCTGTCCATCCCCGTTGGCTCAACTCATACGCTAACGCGCATCCCACAATTCCCGCACCGACAATTACAACATTTGCTGATTCCTGCATCATTTTTCTCCGTGATATATTCCTGATATATCACGAATGGTAACAGAAACCCCCAAGCATTCAACTACTGTCAACGCTTCAAAATTTAGAGTCGTTGTTATGCTCACGAATCGTTTGTCATTTGCTTGATCTTCATTTCTAATTCTGCCACCGTCTTTGTCAAACGTACAATGTCTCGATCTTGCGCGACCAAGCGTTCGTCCTGATTGCGTATTTGGTTGACAAGGGTGGCGTTAAAGCGGTTTTGTTGATCAAACAAATTCTGTACATACCAACGGGCTGCGATATTGTTCCAGCGCGTCCGTAGCCACGCTACCAATGGAATGGACGACTTAAACGGCCGTTCCGTGATCTGACTTTGCTCGTATAACCAATCGTTGTTATTGCTCATCGACTATCATTATAAACGAAAGAGCAACGATCTTGCTTGTCGCGCTACATCATCAGATCAAATGCGGACAACACGGCCGTCAAGCGATCCTGTTCCGCTTCCTTCGTTTTTTGATGCGCGGCCGTCAAGTGATGTTGTGCTGTATTCAGTTGACCGTCCTCAATCGCATCGGCCGCATCCAAATACAGTTCGTCCAGCTTGCGATTACCGCTCAAAATATCCCCGTCTGTCGCATCCCACATAAATTGAGCCAGCGGCCGCAATTGTGTCGCGGCCGGATCATCACCCAGCTTTTGCAGCAAAAGCGTAGCGCGAAACCCATCACCCGCCCGAATCGCGGCAACAGCTTGCGCCACTCGTTCGGCCGGATCGGCCGCGCCCCGGATTCGCACAACGGGGACAGGCTTGGCAATCGCTTTGTCCGCAAAGCGACGAATGTTATGCTCTAACTGTAACCCCTGGAATTGCCCAATCACTGCCCCATTGCGAAACAGCTTGACGGCCGGAATGCTCTGGATTCTGTACTTTGCACTGAAATCAGGCGCGTCATCTGTCCGTACTTTGGCAAGACGGAACGGCGCATCGGCCGAGAGCGCGATCCGCTCTAGCACCGGCCCCAGTTGGCGGCACGGCGCACACCAATCTGCCCAAAAATCAGCCAGCACCGGATATTTGAACGAACGTTGTAGCACTTGCCGCTCAAAGTCGTCATCGATCACATTGAAAATATAGTGATCGATTTGCTTGCGTGGTTTGAAAATGTCAAAAAGTCCCATCTGCCGATTGTACGCGCTTCACGCCGATTGTGTCGTGAGCTATCTTACACTTGTAGGTCCATTCGCATGAAAATTGATGGAGCAGAGAAAAGCTAATTTGCCCCGCCAGTAACCTACCGTGCCAAGTGGGGTTGATTATTCTATAATCTGATATATACAACAATTTCAATTTCTCCTACTTACAAAAGGGAACGCACACATGGCAGACAAATCACTTGACCGCTCAACCGACCACTTAGACAACACCACATGGGATCACAAATGGGGCTTTACCGATTCCGGCTTTATCATCAACCCCGATAAATCGATTCGCATGACCGGCCAACGGTACGAATTGTCTGGACATGATCTGCCAGAAATGCTGCCATTTGTCGAAAAAATGTTGCAGATCACCATCGAGCTAGACAACATCCGGCCGGAAGTGCAGCCCAAGCCCGTGCCAGATGCGATTGTCAATCAGGCATTCTGTGACGCACTAGAAGGCGTGTTTGACACTACTCAATACACGAGCGACCCCCGCGAACGCCTCATCCACAGTCACGGACAAACCACGTCGGACGAGCTATACCCCGTCCTCTATGGCAAATTGGCGCGTGTGGCTGATCTCGTCGCCTATCCCCAGTCGAGTGATGATGTGGCGACATTGGTCACACTGGCAAAAGAGCATGATGTTTGTCTTGTGCCATATGGTGGTGGCACCAGCGTCAGTTGTGCGCTCAAGCTGCCCGTTGCCGAAAAACGCATGATCGTCATGGTCGATATGCGTCGCCTGAACAAAATTATCAAAATCGATCAAGAGAACAATCTCGCCGTTATCGAAGCTGGGATCACCGGGTCAGATATGGAGCGAGAACTTGAGAAGAAAGGCTTCATTTCGGGGCATGAACCGGATAGCATGGAGCTATCGACTTTGGGCGGCTGGATTGCGACCAATGCGAGCGGCATGAAGAAAAACCGCTACGGCAACATTGAGGACATCGTGCAAAATGTAACGATGATCACGCCAGAAGGGGTGATCGAGCAGTTGGACGCACAGCCCCGGTACGCGATGGGAATGCGGCCGCAATCGCTCATGTTCGGCAGCGAAGGCAACCTCGGCATCATCACAAAAGCGACTATCCGCATTCATCCCGCCCCCGAAGAAAAGCGGTATGGCTCAATCGTTTTCCCCGACTTCTGGACGGGGGCTGATTACCTGTACGAGATTTCCCGTGCCGGTTTGCTCCCCGCGTCGATTCGGCTGCTCGACAACATTCAATTTCGGTTTGGATCAGCTCTGCGGCCGCGTGCTACCCAGACGGAAAAGCTGAAACGTGCCGCCCAGAGAAAATATCTCTTGAATGTCAAAGGATTCGATCCCAACGAACTGTGCGCGGCAACAATTGTGATGGAAGGGTCGAAAAACGAAGTCGATTATCAGCAAAAAGAGCTGTACCGTATTGCCAAAAAATTCCGAGGGATTCCGGGCGGCGAGGACAACGGCAAGCGCGGCTACATGCTGACGTATGCGATTGCTTACATCCGCGATTTGCTAATGCCCTTCCACCTCATCGGCGAAACTTATGAGACGACTGTCCCCTGGTCACAAATCCGCACCGTCTGCGAATCTGTCCATGCGGCCGCGCTCGAAAAACACGCCGAATATGGTCTGGAGGGTATTCCCTACGTGTCGCCCCGCATCACACAGCTTTATCACACAGGCGTGTGCATCTACTTTACGCACGGCTTCAGTGTGAAAGGGGTGGCTGATGCTGGCTCTGTTCTACACGACATCGAACACCGGATGCGTGAAGTGATCATGGAGCATGGCGGCTCGATTTCGCATCATCACGGCGTAGGCAAATTACGCAACGAGTTTATGCGCCAGACTATTTCCCCCGCCAGTATCTCGATGCTGCAAACGTTGAAAGAGACAAACGATCCGCAAAATATCTTTGGTATCCGCAACAACGTTTTTGCTGACTGACTATGTTGATGAAAGATTTTGTGAAGACTCTAAATTTTAGCAAAATTGTGTTACAACTTTAAGCATAAGGGAGTAAGTATGCTATGTTTCTTACAAAAATATCTGGTATGGGGAAGATTACTGATCCTTTTGAACATGAAATACAGGGTGAGGTGCAATTAGAGCAACTGTTAAATGGTAAAATTGTCGTCAAAATTAGTTCACTAAATACTCCTTATGCGAATGATTTTTGGAAACGTAATCGCAACCAATTACTAATCCTTGAGGGTGCTTTAGAGAATCAATGCAAGTTTAGATGTGATAGTCTAACTCTAACAAGCATAAGCGGTGCATTTGGGCCGATTGTGCTTTGTTGCTCCGCACCTTATGTCTGTTTTGTGAATAAAAGAATCAGTGAATATGTTGATATTGAGGTTTCATTGACGAACTTTCGTTGCAAGCTTCGCAAGAGTATTGAATTTGAATTGAATGGTTTTAAGTGCAAATTAGAGAAAAAAAGCTTGCCTGAAAAGAACCAAAAATTGGCCCACGCTAGAAATTATCATCATCCAATTGTAGAATCTACACTTAGGGTAAATGCAGTTAAAGTCAGCGAAATCGAGCAGTTAGAAAAATTCATTGATGATGTGATTCTCCAACTATCTATTGTATCAAGAGGAAGTTGTTTCATTACGACTATTTGCATTATAGATGGTGAGGAAAAACTCTACCACAAAATGAACACGCCTGAGCTTCCTTACAAATATAGTTCGCTTGAAAACCTTATTCATGATGAACACATACCACAATTTCTCAATCAAACGCTCACTCCTCTTCAGAATAAATCCACTGATTGGAAAATTGTGTATATCTGCGATTATTATTTTCATTCACTGTCATTGAGTCTACTGTGGCCGATGTCTTTAGGGATTCTGACAGCGTTGGAAAGCTTGAAAGATAGTTTCTATGAAAATAATCCGGATGAGGAAGAATACGGCCGGAATAGGATGGCTGGAAAAATATCAACGGCTCAAGTCACTAAAATGAGCGGCGCTGTGAGAGATTATGTGATCGAACAAATATGCAAACAGAATGAGAAACTTCCCAGTGGTAAGAAGATTGCTATTAGTGACGCTGAAAAAGCAGACTTTAAGGCACAGATAAAGGGATTAATACAGCGTCCCTCCTATAAATCTCAACTTGTAAGAATGTTTGAACAACTGGGAGTTAATTTTGATCTAAAAAATGTAGAAGATATAATACGAGTTCGCAATAGAATCATTCATACGGGGTATTATGACGCTGAGGGATTTGGTTGGAGAGAAATCAGAAATGCTATTGGTTTGGTTGAGAAAGCCCTTCTTTGTTTACTTGAATATACGGGTGAATTTTTACCATATAATGAGTTGGTGTGGTTAACTCCAAATGAAGATGCAAAAGAGGAAACCTTACAAAAGAATCATCAGTAAAAATTAGTTGTTTTCGTTTGCAACCGGCTATATGCTAAAGGCGATTAGTCAATGGTCTTGCTGTGTTTCGTATAGCAATAGTGCGGTGGCGACGGCGAGATTGAGGGAAGAAGATGTGCCGTGCATGGGAATGGTCAGTTGTTGCGCGGCCGAATCGAGCCATTTTGCTGCAAGTCCTTCTCGTTCGCTGCCCATCATCAAAACGAGCGGTGTGGTGTAGTCGGCCGTGCGATATGCGACAGTGCCTTTGGCCGACGTAGCGAGTGTGCGTATGTCGGCCGCCCATTCTGCAAATGCGGCCTCACTCATTGCAGCGATTGGCACAGAGAAAAACGCGCCCATACTCGCCTTGATCACGGCCGGATGTGTCACATCGACTGTATCGCCCACCAAGATCACCCCATTCGCCCCGGCCGCATCGGCCGTGCGGATAATTGTCCCCACATTGCCCGGATCACTTGCTCCGAACAACGCGACATACACACCGTCACTCGTGATTTGTAATGTATCATTTGCTGTTCGCTTGATAATCGCGCCGATCCCGGCCGGATGATCTCGCTGTGACAAGGTGCGAAAAATGGCGGCCGAAACCTCTACCGTCGGTGCTTTTTGCAGCAAAGATCGCCCAAACTCACTGACCAATAACGCATCGCAATAGACAAGCTGTTCGATAGTTGCTCCTGCCTGGACGGCCGCGCCCACCACGCGCAACCCCTCTACAAAAAACAGCCCTTCTTGCTGGCGGTACTTCTTTTGCTTCAGGCGTTTAATGCGCTTGACAAGTGGATTTTGAAAGCTGGTGATCATCATATATTAGCCTGTTGCCATACTGTGTAGCACTTCGCCGATAATTTCGGGGAGCAATTGACAATCCGCTTCGTCAAACGTCAACGGTACACGCATATCGCACGTTTTTGCCAGCACGGCCAGCGTCTGGGGCAATGTGGGTGCGTCACCCAAATAGTGCCAGCTATCGTAGCGGCTGGTGAAGGCGACTGGCTGATCTGCCCCAAACCATTTGATGATGACCCCTCGCGCTTTGCATTCGGCAAGGAAGGCAGGAATTTGCTCTTTTTCGAGCGCGTCTACGCGGAACTGGATCGAACTGCCGACATATTTTTCGTGTGTTGCTCGTATAGGCATGGAAACGCCGTCGATGGCGCGTAGGCCTGTCTCTAAAATGCGGTAGCGTGTGTTCCAGCGTTCGCAATTTTGATCGAGATGGGGTAATTGCGGCCGTAAAATGCCGGCGCGTAGATTGTCCATCCGGCCGCTATAGTTGGGCGTGTCGAGCTTGATTTGGTCAAATACGGCCGTATCTGGGGCGGCATCATGTGCGCCGTACAGCATATACGAGCCAGAATGCACAATCGCTTTGGCTGCCACAATCGGATCGTTTGTCGTCAGCAAACCCCCTTCGCCCGAATTGATATGTTTGTACGTTTGTGTGCTGAAACAGGCGACACGGCCGAAATTGCCTGACCGTATGCCCCGCCACCATGCCCCCATCGTGTGAGCGCAATCTTCGATCAAGGTTATCTCAAATTCGTTGCAAATCGCCACGATAGCAGCCATATCGGCGATGTGTCCGCGCATGTGGGACAACATCAAGAACTTCGCCCCGCTCGCGGCCGCTTTTGCCCGTAGATCAGCGATGTCGATATGATAGTTTGCGTCGATTTCGACTAAGTGCGGCACACCGCCTGCATTGTGAATCGCACCTGGCACCGGGGCAAGCGTGTACGCATTGGTCAAGACGAGATCGCCCGGTTGTAGCCCCACAGAGCGCAACGCGACGTGCAGGGCGTACCCGCCTGACGCACAAGCGAGGCAGTATTTGGCCTCTTGGTAGGCTGCGTACTCACTTTCGAGCAGGGCGGCTTCGGCCGTTTCCCCGGCAATGGTGTTGTAGCGATGCAGACGGCCGCTTTGCAATATCTCGATGGCACGGCC
>CALECP010000382.1 GCA_937949915.1 uncultured Anaerolineae bacterium | reverse complement strand
CGGCAGCATCGCATACCCGGTCGCGCTGCCCCATTGATACGCTGCATCGACACTCTCTTCATTGCGCGGCGGCAACAAAAACAAACCACTGTACGCCCCCGCTAAATTGATCCCCTGCTTCTGCTCTTGTGGCACGCTGTCCGCATCCGCATTGACCACACACGTCGGGTTGTGCTGCCCGTCTACCCACGCCCCTTCGCTGGGCGCAAGCATCGCCCGCACGACACCGGGCGAAACGATCTGGAACGGTGACGGGGCTGGCTCATCCGTTTGCACAAACAACAACTCACTCTCATTCCAATTGCAATCGGCCGCGCCCGCTACCACAGAAGCCACCCCACACACTGGTTGTCGTTCGATTCCGGCCGGTTGCACAAATAGGTCGGGTGGGGCCGCCCCATTTTGCGCCAACTTCGCTTTGAGCGCAGGATCGGTATGCACGGCCAGCATAAAATCTTGCCAGAGCGGTGCCGCGCCACTAAGACCGCTGACATTGATCATCGGCGTGTTATCGGTGTTACCCGCCCACACACCGACGGCCAAACCGGGCGAATAGCCGATTGTCCAGTTGTCGCGGAAGTCGTTGGTTGTGCCTGTTTTGGCCGCGGCCGCGAAGGGCAGTTCGAGTGGGTTGTTTTGTCCCATCGCCGGGAGACGTGCTATATCATCGCTCAAAAAATCGTTGATCGCATACGCCACTCGCGCATCTAGCACACGCTCTGGCTCGGCCGCTTGATGTTCATACAGTACCCGGCCGTCGCTCGTCTCTACTTTGAGAATCGAAAACGGTGGCACATACGCGCCCTGATTGGCAAAGGTGGCGAACGCGCCTGTGATTTCGAGCGGCTTCACTTCTGCGCCGCCCAATGTGACGGCCAGCCCATAATAATTATTTTCGGGATCAAAGGTGGTGATGCCCAGTTGCGCGGCCGTAGACAACAAACGCTCGACACCGATGTCTTGTAGCAGCAGCAGCGCGGGGATGTTGTAGCTGTTCGCAAGGGCTTCGCGCAAGCGGATCGGCCCATGAAATTGGCTATCGTAATTGACAGGCACATACAGATCGCCCGTCACCTGTGGATAGATGACTGGCACATCCCACACGATGTCGGCCGGACTCCAGTCTGCTTTGCCTGTGTCGGGATTGGGCTGCATGGCGGCCGCAAATGTCAATGCTTTTATGGTGCTGCCCGGTTGCTGCAAACTGAGCGCGACATTGACCCGGCCGTCAATCGCATCGTTGTGATAATCAACACTGCCCAGCATCGCCATGATCTCGCCCGTTCCAGGCTTGATAGCGACGAGCGACGCATTGTTGAGATTGTTCGCTTGCAGGGCAGCCACATGCTCACGCGCCAGCCGTTCAGCCACCTGTTGGTACGCCAAATCGAGCGTTGTGGTGACACGCAAGCCACCGTTCGCCACCCGTTCTGCACCAAATTGGTCTTCTAACTGTTGGCGTACCCACACCGAAAAGTGGGGCGCACTGAGGCTCACTTCTTGGTCAGCAAACAAAAGCGTTTCGAGATACGCTTCGTTTGCCTGATCGAGCGTGATCACGCCATCGTCAACCATCAGCGTGAGGATGAACCATTGCCGCTCTCTCGCCCCTTCGAGATTGGTGTAGGGGTCTAGCCCGACCGGGAATTGCGGCAATCCGGCAAGCAAGGAGGCTTCGCCCAGCGTCAGATCACTGGCTGGTTTATCGAAATAGGTTTGTGCGGCCGCTTCGATACCATACGCTAAGTTGCCGTAATAAATTTCATTGAGATACATTTCCAAAATCTCGCGTTTGCTGAAATCTTGGGTCATACGCCACGCCAGAAACAGTTCTTTCACTTTGCGACGATAGCTGACGGCCGTGCGTTCTTCATAGTCGAATGCGACATGGCGCACAATTTGTTGCGTGATGGTGCTGCCGCCTATCGGTCGGCCGTCGTTCCGGTTGCGGAAGTTGGCGATCATAGCGGCCACCAATGATGTTTCGTCAAACCCTTTGTTGGTGTAAAAGCTGTCATCTTCGACAGAGATAGTCGCTTCTATCACTTCGGGCGGGATCGCGTCGATGCTGACAAACGTGCGCTTGCCCTCGCCAAATATCTCCCACATCGTTTCACCGTTGCGGTCGGTGATCACTGTCGTCTGGAACACATCACGGTCTCGCGCTTGCGCCAGTCGCCCTACCCCGTCTTGCAGTTCGTCGGACAAGCTAGAAGACAAAAACCAGTAGACGGCCGCCATCAGCACCGCACCGATGATGAGCAAGCCGAACACAGAAAGCAGAAAAGCACGGCCGAGACAGGATGAGCAACCGCACCCCTGGCGCGATGGCGGCGCGGGATGATCATTTTGGGGCGGATGGTATTCCCACGTCGGTTCGTCGTCTCCGTAAACTGGCAGCAATTGGGTAGGTTGGTCGTCTTCATTCATAGCTACCCAAAATTAGACAACGTGTGCGGGTGTCTGTCAATTTGCCCATGCTGTGTGGTGGGTAGGCGCAAGTGAATCGTAGGGGAATCACGGTGCGAAATGGATAAAGTGCATCCGAATAATCGCGTTGTAAGACACAATATAGTCAAACTGCCTTATGTTCATGTGAACGTAACATCTCAAATTTTTGGGGAAGCTGATGTTTGGAAAAGATGAGGGAAGAAGGATGAAGTTGTCAAAATGTGCCTGATATGACGCAAACGCACACACAGAAAGAATGTTGCATGATCGATGGGACGGATTAATATGATAAGAAATCAGTGAATATCCGTGTTTTCCGTTCAATCCATGCGCCCATTCTTTACCTCCTCGCGGTTTGCCGCCAATCCCAAAAGGCAACTAATTTTTAGACGCTTGCATAGTCTTGTTGACATCATCTATTAAACGTTACAATGTACAAGTGTAAATAAACTATTTATCGTGCCAACAGAATCGGCACAGAGGAGAAGCTAACAATGTCAAACCCTATCAAAAAACTAATGCTTGTTGTATTAGGCTCACTCGTTTTTGTCTTGGCCGCTTGTGGCGGTTCAGATACGGCCGGTCCCAACATCACACTCATCGAAAACCCATGGCCAGCCTCCGAACTAAACGTCGCTGTCGCCAAAATCATCATCGAAGCAGAGCTGGGCAACACTGTTGAAATCGTCGCATTGGACGAAAACGCACAGTGGGACGCAATCGCTGGCGGCGATGCAGATGCCAGCCTCGAAGTATGGCCGGGCGGACACGGCGAACGGATCGCGGAGTACATTGGCAATCTCGGCACAGTCGAAGATGGCGGCGCGTTAGGCCCGATGGGTGAAATCGGCTGGTACGTGCCGACGTATGTGGTGGAAGAAACCCCCGCGCTCGGCACATGGGAAGGATATGCTGATCCGGCACTGGCGGCGCAGTTTGCCACGGCCGAAACAGGCGATCTCGGCCGTTTCCTGGGCGCAGACCCCAGTTGGTATCAATACGACGAAACGATCATCAACAACCTAGAACTCGGCTTGCAAGTAGTGTGGGCAGGATCAGAAGAAGCGATGCTCGCCGAAGTCGATACCGCCTTCACCCGCCAAGAGCCGATTCTGTTCTACTTTTACTCCCCGCACGCTATTTTCAGCAAATTTGATTTGACACAAGTCGAACTGCCCGCGTACACAGACGATTGCTACGCCGACGAAGCAGCGATTGATTGCGCCTATCCGGCCGATGAACTGATGAAAATCTTCAGTGCCGACCTCGCCGAAAAAGATAGCAACGTCCACACCTTCCTCACAAACTTCAACTATGGCAGCGATGCCCAAGTCGAAATGCTCGGTGCAGTTGATGGCGGCATGTCTATCGAAGAAGCAGCGCAAGCATGGGTGGACGGCAACGAATCAACATGGAAAGCGTGGCTTCCATAGCTTGAATAGCACACCCAAATCACATGATATGTAACCCGTTTCAACGGGTTTTTCGCTGGGCAGGTACGGGATTCATCCCGTACCGAAACCCGGCATACAACATCGACCCATCGCCAAAATCACACCATGAACACCCCCCAAATCATCTGCAAAAACATCTGGAAATTGTTCGGCCCTACCCCCAAACGGATCATGGGGCAGATCACGGCCGACATGTCCCGCAGCGACATCCAAGCCAAAACCGGGCATGTCGTCGCCGTGCGCGATGTCTCTTTTGAGGTTGCCGAAGGGGAGATATTTTGTGTCATGGGGCTATCTGGAAGCGGCAAATCAACGTTGATCAGATGCTTGACGCGCCTGATCGAACCAACGGCCGGGACGATCACCATCAATGGGCAAACTGTGACTGACATGGACACAAACGCCTTGCGAACATTGCGTCGCAACGCCGTCAGCATGGTGTTTCAGCGGTTCGCCCTCTTCCCCCACCGCCGCGTCATCGACAACGTTGCGTTCGGGCTAGAGGTGCGCGGACAAGGGCGAGAAGAGCGCGAAAAAGCGGCACTCGATGTGTTGACAATGGTGGGGCTAGACGAGTGGGCGTACCATTATCCACACGAACTCAGCGGCGGGATGCAGCAGCGCGTCGGGCTGGCACGGGCATTAGCGGTCGATCCGGCCGTCCTCCTGTGCGACGAGCCATTTAGCGCACTCGATCCATTGATTCGCCGCGAAATGCAAGACGAACTGTTGCGCCTACAACACACGCTCAACAAGACGATTGTGTTTATCACGCATGACTTTTTAGAGTCGCTCAAAATCGGGGACCGCATCGCCATTATGAAAGACGGCGTAATCGTGCAAGTGGGAACGCCAGAGCAAATCATCGCCCATCCGGCCGACGACTATGTACGCGAATTTACGAAAGATGTGCCGCGTGTCAAAGTGCTGAGGGCCGCCGCCATTATGCAGCCTGTGACCGATAAGTTGCCCGATGCCGTCAGCGTGACGGCCGATACCACACTCGAAAAGTTGATCCCACTGACGGCCGCGCACGACACACCGCTCATTGTCACCAAAAATGGGCAACCGGTGGGGCAAATCGACCGCACGGCCGTGATGCTGGCACTGATTGAGGACGAAAGCGCATGACAAAAGCAGCCCCTCCAGCTTGGCAACGTTGGCTCATCCCTCTGCTCCTGCTTGCCCTCATCATCGTCGCCATCATCCTTGAATTTGGCGCATTCCCCGAAAGCTGGAACATCGGTCTACGCGAACCATTAAACGAAGTAAAACGCTGGATCGTCGTCAATCGGCGCACCCACTGGCTGTTTGTCTTCTTTTTCGAGCCGCTCAGTGCTGTCCTCGACTTTATCATTCGCCGCGCCGAAGAGGTGCTGCTGTGGCTGCCGTGGCCGGTCATTTTTGGCGGTCTATTTTTGCTCGCCAATCGCATTTCCGGGCTGCGGCTGGCGTTGCTCTGCACCTTCTGTTTGGGGCTGATGGGGTTGTTCGGGCTATGGAATGAGAGCATGGTCACGCTTGCGCTGATGGTGATCGCCGTCTTGTTGTCGTTGTTGATCGGCATTCCGCTGGGCATTTGGTCAGCCAAAAACGAATGGG
>CALECP010000381.1 GCA_937949915.1 uncultured Anaerolineae bacterium | reverse complement strand
AAGTTAGAGTTTTCCAGAGTTCTCAGTAAGAGGCGTACCCATTTGGATGTGCTTGCATCCACGTCCACACATCAGACACCACTTGTCGTACATCTGAATGCGTCGGGTTCCAGCCTAACTCTGTTCTAATTTTGTCTGATGCCGCAATTAATGTATCAGGATCACCTGCCCGACGGCCGGCCACTTCGGCCGGAATAGGATGCCCCGTCACCGCCCGTGCCGTTTCGATAATCTCGCTTACGCTAAACCCGTTGCCCGTCCCCAAATTATAAGCACGGCTGCCATCATCCAACGCCCGTAACGCCAAAATATGTGCAGAAGCCAAATCTAGCACATGCACATAGTCGCGGATACACGTCCCATCTGGCGTGTCGTAATCATTGCCATAAATGTAAATTTTGTCACGCTTGCCCTGCGCGACCTGCAAAATCAGTGGGATGAGGTGCGTCTCTGGGTCGTGATCTTCGCCCAATCCATATCCACACCCACACGCATTAAAGTAACGCAGAGCGGCATATTTCATCTCTTTTGTTTGATCAAGCCAATACAGCATCCGCTCTAAAATCGCTTTGCTTTCCCCATACGGGCTACCAGGCACAATTTTCTCAGCTTCCGAAATCGGAATCACTTTGTCAGGATCATCAAATAAATTGGCCGTCGAAGACAGTACAAATTTGAGCGCACCATGTTTGACGGCCGTTTCCATCAAATTGAGGCCGTTCACAACGTTATCGCGCAGATATTTGAAGGGGTTTGTGGTCGATTCACCCACCAGCGTATAGGATGCAAAGTGCATAACAGCATCAGGCTTGTGTGTGGCAAAAACTTCATCCAATAACGCTTGATCTGCCAAATCGCCTTCTATAAAATGTGCTTGAGGATCGACGGCCGCACGATGCCCTTGATAAAGATTGTCAAAGACGATCACTTGATCGCCTTCTCGAATCAATTGAGCAACGATGTGTGAACCGATAAAACCGGCTCCTCCTGTGACAAAAACTTTCATTGTGACTCCTTAATTTGTATTTCAGTTTGTCAATTTTTATGCTATGACGTTTGAACATGATATACACATCGGCTGGCATGTTAACTCAATTACGAATTTCTATCCAATTGTTGAAATTAACCAATCGAAAAGGGCAAACGCTGTATGAGACAGCAGAGTGTTATCGTATCTGTTTTTTGATACGATGGCGTAGGTCGAAAGATGCAAATTCAAGGGTGAGCTTGCGTAACCAATGGATGTTCAGGAATGAAGATGTTAAAAAAGACTTACTCACGCTCAGGCTCAATTTGCCGGGCAACATTCAAATTAAATGATGCCGAAGGTGTTAAGAACGCTTACTTAGTAGGCGATTTTAACGATTGGGATATGACAGCGAACCCAATGCGCCGTTTTCATGATGGCAGCTTTAGCGTCACGCTTTCATTAGATGCCAATGAAGAGTATCGCTTCCGCTATTGGCTGGGTGGCGACCGATGGGAGAATGATCTCTCGGCCGATGCGTATGTTCCCAATGGCATGGGTGGCGATGATTCTGTGATCCGCGTCTGATCAATCTCATAAAGCTCACTTCATCAAGCTCACACAAATAAACACCTATCGGCTCGTCGTCGGTAGGTTTAAGTCGTTTGCAACTATCCCATGCGCTACGCGCCTCAATCCCCCCCATTTACATCTGTTTTCGCTCATTTTTAATTCATTGATTTAGACAGCTTATGGAACTGCCTTCGTTGAAAACCACGCCCTGCTTGCAGAATGCTGGTAGCAGAACGGCCGAGAATCAGGCAAAATAAGCACAATGGATGCACCGACCAAAATCACACAACTACGCGAAGCCCTCAACTATCATATCTATCGTTACTACGTGCTAGAGCAGCCCACTTTGAGCGACGGCGCGTATGATGCACTATTCGATCAACTGGTCGCATTGGAGGCCGCGCACCCCGATCTCGTGACGGCCGACTCGCCCACCCAGCGCGTCGGTGGTGGTGTGCAAGATAAATTTGTCAAAGTGACACACCCTGCGCCGATGCTCAGTCTCGCCAAAGCGACAGAACCGGCCGAACTGATCGCATGGGAAAGCCGCAACCGCAAGCTCCTGCCCGAAGACACCCTACTTGATTACATCGTCGAACCAAAAATCGACGGCCTGACCGTTGTGCTGCATTACGAAAACGGTGTATTTGTGCAGGGCGCAACACGCGGCAACGGCGAAATCGGCGAAGACATCACCCAAAATTTACGCACCCTGAACGCCGTCCCCGGCCGTATTCCGGTCGATCCAGACAGCGATGTGCCGCCTCCGGCGCGGCTGGTGGTGCGGGGCGAAGCGTACTTCCCGCTCGACAAATGGGCCGCCTTTAATGATGCGCTGGCAGAAGCAGGCGAAAAAACATATATGAACCCGCGCAACGCTGCCTCTGGCTCATTGCGCCAATTGGACAGCAGCATCACGGCCGCCCGGCCGCTCACCCTGTTCGTGTACGATTTTGTCGTTGCCGATGGCATCGACATCCCCACCCAAGCGGACAGGCTCAATTATTTGCGCCAAATCGGTTTCCCCGTTGCGGCCGACAGTCAGCAGTGCGCTACCATCGAAGACGTGATCGCCACCTATCAAGCGTGGCTGACCAAGCGCAACAGCATCAACTATGAAGTAGACGGGCTGGTGATCAAAATCAATGATCAGACGATTGCGGACAGGCTCGGATTTACCGGCAAAGACCCACGCGGCGCAGTCGCCATGAAATTTCCTGCACAGGAAAAGACGACGAAATTACTGGCGGCCGATGTCAATGTCGGCCGCACAGGCACACTCGCCCCCCTCGCCCGACTCGAACCGGTCGAACTGGGCGGCGTAATCGTCCGCAACGCCACCTTGCACAACTACAGCGAAATCGCCAACAAAGATATTCGCATCGGCGACACTGTGATCGTGAAACGCGCCGGAGACGTGATCCCCTACATCGTCGGCCCCGTGCCAGAACTGCGCGACGGCAGCGAACAAATCATTACGCCACCCGCCATTTGCCCCGCATGTGGCAGCCCCGCCACCCAGCCGGAAGGCGAAATCGCCATCTACTGCGACAATGCCGCTTGTCCCGACCAGCTTGTGCGCCGCATCGAGTATTTTGTCGGCCGGACAGCGATGGACATCGGCGGCTTTGGTACAAAGACGGGCGGAATTTTGGTGGAAAATGGCTTGGTCAGCGACATAGCCAGCATATACACCCTAGACCAGCAGCAAGACGAGTTGCTTGCGCTCGAAGGGTTTAAGGCGAAGAAAGTAGACAACTTACTCACGGGGATTGCAGCCAGCAAGGCGCAACCGGCCGACCGTGTCCTGACCGCCATCGGTATCCGCTACGTCGGCGGAGTCATCGCCAAATTATTGTTGGCGCATGTCGGCAGCATCGACGCGCTGGGCGAACAGTCGGCCGATCAACTGGAAGCGATAGACGGCGTAGGTCCGCAAATCGCCCGATCTATCACCACTTGGTTTGCCAACGAGCGCAACCGCGACTTGATCGCACGACTAAAAGCGGCCGATCTGCAATTCACCCTATACATCCCCACCAGCGATCTCACAAACGCCTCCCTCGCTGACCGCACCTTCGTCATCACCGGGACACTGCCCACCCTCTCGCGCACGGCCGCCAAAGCCCTGATCGAGCAGCACGGCGGCAAAGTGACAAGCGCAGTCAGCCAAAAAACAGACTATCTCCTCGCAGGCGAAAAAGCGGGTAGCAAACGCACCAAAGCAGAAAAGCTCAACATCCCCATCCTCGATGAAGCTGCCTTACTAACGATGATCGATGAGAGGTTATAACTTCGTACCAAAAAGACGAAATCTCTATTCCAGTTGAAGGCCATACGTGAAGGGGAACGGCCGAAACCAGCCAGCGACATGGGTGGGGAGTGTGTCGGTCAGGTTTTTTCAATGTTTTGAAAAGTGCATGAAAAAAGCTCTCACATCGGGTAAGTTGGAGTTCTCAACCAAACCAACAAACCAATGGAGAACTTATGCGAGATATTATACTGGATGCAAACTTGCAGGGAATTGTAGCTTTCAATTTATCCGATTTGGAGGTTCATTTCAGAAAAGTCAAAGATAAGCGGTCAAAATTTGGGAAGATATACCCATTATCAATGATTCTGGTGATTCTCTACCGGACACCCCCATTAAGAAGGGGAGGTTTGAAGATAACATCGAAATCAAGCCCCTGAGTTAAGGCATATTTCATCCAGTCCAGACCAAGTCGAAACAAACTTTTGTGGTTCTTTGGGAACTCAGGGGGTGATGGGAAAAACAGAGGAGGATAAAATCGGGTTTTGATATGTGCGAGGTAGTCATGATAAACAACCGACAAGCTGAGATTACAATTCCAATCGATATTCCAGACGTAGCGATTGTGG
>CALECP010000380.1 GCA_937949915.1 uncultured Anaerolineae bacterium | reverse complement strand
TGAGTCCACTGCAAAAAGGACGTAAGACAATAAGTCGTGGGGACAGGTGTACAAAATCGGGCAAAATAAATATTTAGAACCCTATTTCTGTGCATCAAAACAACTATTGTGGTGAGCTGTCCCTACAAATTTTCGCTCTTGTACCTTCTTGCAGTAGAGTCTTTAGATGGAGTAATAAAGATGTAATAATTATCACCTTTGACGAGTTATTGGAAAAGATAGAAATTCTTCTATCAATAATGCAAAATACAACTGAACCAGTCACTCCTCCTGCACAAAATCAATAATCATTTCTTTATACACCATGGCCGATGCCTATCCAGTTTAAGGAGATCGATCATAGCTCAGTTACCAATTATCATTCAACCCGGCCGACCGCCAAAATCTTGCTCAAAACAACATTCCCTCCACCCTGCCAACCGTCTTTAGCCTCGACTCGCGCAAGCCGTCTGCACCTGCCACAACGCCGCCTTGAATGGGTCGGTTGAGCCAGTTTGGTTGGGGGAACGGCCGAACACGGGTTGCTGGATTGAGATCATCGTTGGGTTTGCTCAGGCATTCGGCCGGACATACTCAGGCAAAATAATCTCATTTAACTAAGGCGGATCAAAGTTGTTGGTAGTATAGTAAGCACGCTACGTTATTGCGTATCTGACTGTTCTGAATGTATAGAGAAAGAGAGAAAATGCTTATGACTACTTTAACCCGTTATTCCATGACCATTGCGTCACTGTTTATCGTTTTACTTGTTATGCTGTTCACAGGCTCGGCAAAAGCGGCCGACCTTGTGCAGATCACCGATTTTGGCGACAACCCCAGTGATTTGAAAATGTTTTTGTATGTCCCTGATAATGTTGACCCTGACCCGGCCGTGCTTGTCGCCATTCACTATTGTGGTGGATCGGGGACAGAATACTATAACGTTACACAATGGGACGACCTTGCTGACGAGCATGGGTTCATCGTGATCTATCCCTCTGTCGGGGATGGAGACACCTGTTACGATCCGGCATCCACTGAAAGTTTGACACACAACGGTGGCAGTGATTCGCTGGCCATTGTCAACATGGTCAACTATGTGCTTGCAAACCACGATGCACACCCCGATTACGTGTACGCGGTCGGCTCTTCATCCGGTGCGATGATGACAAACGTACTGCTCGCCATCTATCCCGATGTGTTCAACGCGGGGGCGGCCTTTGCGGGTGTACCTGCCACCTGTTTCTTTACGGGAACGGCATCGATTTGGAATCCAACCTGCGCTCAGGGCAACCTTATTCAGACACCGCAAGAGTGGGGGGATGCTGTGCGGAATGGATACCCCGGTTACACAGGCCCATACCCGCGTATGCAAATATGGCACGGCACGAATGACGCATCAATCAACTATGCAAACTTTGGCGAGGCGATTAAGCTGTGGACAAACTTGCACGGTTTGAGCCAAACCCCTGACAGCACAGACACACCCGAAACAGATTGGACGCGCACCCGTTATGGTGGCACAGATTCGCAACCATTGGTTGAGGCGATTAGTTTGGCAGGGTATCCGCACACATTGCCACGCGGCGCAAACGGGCTTGAACCGTATGCGTTTGATTTTCTCGGTATTGGCGACCCACGGCCGACAGGCCCTACAGTCACGCCCGGAGGGCCGACCGTCACACCTGCGCCGACAGCAACCCCACTGCCTCCAACCGCCACGCTCGATCCGTCAACATTGCTGAACGTGGAGGCTTTTATTGATAATCAAACGGATCAGCTAACACTTTATAAGGTATCTACCATCAATGACAGTGTTAGCTCTGTTACAGATGTAACGGTGCGTATCTATGTCGATTTAAGTGAAGGGGTCGCACCCACCAATGTAGAAACGACGCTATTTTGGAATCCGTGTAATGTGGTGGCAAGTGGCCCCGTCGCCGTTGTGGATAGCACCTATTACTTTGAGTTTGATTTTGGGTCAACACCGATTCCAGCAGGTGGTTCATGTCAATTTACGGCGCGAATCAATACATCAAATTGGAGTAGAATTTGGGATGGAAGCAACGATTACTCGGCCGAAAATCTAACCGGTACATACGCCGCAACGGATAACATCACCGCGTATGCCAATGGCACACTCGCCTCCGGTATTGAACCATTTACGGCCGCGCCTGTTGCCACCGCCACGCCCGTTCCGACATCTACACCAACATCTCCAGCGACTACGCCTGTTGCGACATCTACGCCGACAGTTCCGGCCGACACAACGCTCATCTACCGCAGTGAATACGAGCAGATCGGCGATGAAATCCACGACTTTGACCATTCATTAGAGGGGTCTGTCACCTATCACATCGTAAGCGGCAACGATGACGGCCATTACACACTCAACCAAACGACAGGCAAATTGACCATCGCGCAAACGATCCCTGATCAATTTGATGTCGTCACCCAGCACGATTTGATGATCGAGGTGCGTGATGGGGATGCGATATTCGAGCCATTGTCCGTTTCTGTTGTAGATGGGTACGATTACCAACTCAGTTTGGGCGGCTACACACAAATTTTGGCAGACCACGCCGACACCGCTTTTAATGGGGAGTGGACGGCGTATAACAATTTGTGGGGCAGAGGGGATGCGGTTCCCAACCAAGATTTTCGATCCGCGATTTTGATCACCGATTCGATGCCGCAGGAAACGATATTTTTGTGGGATACGCCGGGGACAGCGGCCGACTTCAACGGCGCAAGCGTGTGGAACTACATCAATCTTTTCTATGGCAATCGCACGGGCGAACGGGATGATTTGCCCGGCTTCCCCATTCGCATCGACGATATGACGGCCATCCCGATGCAGTTTGACTACGAGCAACTGTTTGGTGACGACCGTTACAAAGTGGCGTTCAATATGTTCTTGACCGACGAAGAAACCCTCCAGCCGTTTGGCTCAAATGATGGCGATTTCTTCATGGTATTCGACCAAGTTGGCACATGGGTGCCGCCCTATCCTGTCGATTTAGGAGACATCACGATTGAGGGCTTACCGTTCACACGGATTTATAAAGAAGCGAACGGCTATGAGTGGCGACGTGTGATCATCACGGACGACAACAGCCTCACCAGCGCATCATTTGACCTGCTCGACTATTTCGATATGTTTGCCGATGCTGGCTATCTCGATAAATCACAGTCGATCTCACACATGATGTTCGGGTTAGAAATCACAGAAGGGTTTGGTGGATTACAGGTCAATACGTTGTCGATTGACGTACAAACAGAAGATACACAAACCCCATTGGCAATCACACTTGCACCCCACAATACACCCGCTTCCACAGCCCCATCGCTCCTTTTCACGGTGGTTATGCTCATCGGTATCTCCGTTGCTGGACGATTTGCAATTAGGTCATCACGCCGCTAATCGCAGTTAATCAGATGATGAAATGTAAAGCCTCGGCTCGGCCGGGGCTTTACATTTAACATATAGCTC
>CALECP010000379.1 GCA_937949915.1 uncultured Anaerolineae bacterium | reverse complement strand
CCTTGCTCATCCAAAATGCGTTTGGCATGCAGTATGGCGGTGATCGTTTCGTCCCGGCCGATTTGGTTGACAGGGCGACTGAGATCGGCCGCTTCACGGCTGTATGCGCGGCCGAAGCGCACGGTTTTCTCGTCGATCACGGCCGTATACGGGTCAACCTGCACATCAAACCCGGCTTGATTGCGATGACCACCCGTAGCAGTGCGGAGCAACCAATAAATCGTTGAATTGGCTTTCAACCACGCCCAATCGGTGCTTTCGTCCGTCGGTGCGCCGCTCTCATACGCCCCCACAAACCCGGCATCTTCATTAAAGTCGTTGCCATACCATTGCCAAATCACCAAGTCAGGCTCGTGCGGCAAACCAAACGTGAGCAACAGGTTACGATGGCTGATCGACCCGGTCGCGCCCTGCCCCAAGTTGACCATGCTCAAGCCGTGTTCGCTCGCCATGCGCTGCACCCAGCAATCATCATATTCGGTAAAGCAAAAGGAGAAGGAGTCCCCGACGACGACGACATCGACTGGCCAGCGCGGCTGCCATGCGGCCGCAGGCACCCGAAAACCGACGTGTGAAGCGGGATCGAGCCAATTTTTCGTCGTCAAGTGAAAGCTGACATTAGGGTTAGGATATTGCAATGTGTTGTCTAGCCCGTTCTGTGTCACCATCTGGTATCTGTCGTCGGCAAACCACGCTGGCGGCGGCAGCAGTTGCTCGGCCGTCCACGGATGGCGGCGTACATAGCGCAAGCTGGTTTGAATGCCCATCGGCAACAACGGGAATGCAACCCGCACCAGCAGTTCGCCCAACAACAAGCCAAATACAAGACTGAATAGCATGATGCTTACTTTTCGCATGATCGTACTATATCCCTACTTTCCTCTAAGTTGAAAATTTTTTGAACCAACGCGGATCATACTCAATTGCTTGTATCATCTTTTTTGATGATGTATGAACCTTGTGAACGCGACAACCGCTTTTTCAAAATAGTAGTGAGCGGCAACTAAAGAAATACTGAAACAATCATAAATTGAAACAGTGATGTGCAGTAGCGGTACAACATGGTATAAAGAGCAAAAGGCTAATCGCTTTCCACTCAATAAGGAACAAACAATGAACGATATTCTCAAAGCAATTCTCGAAAACGCAGCACGCTCGCAACAAGCGCAGCAACCACGCCGCCAGCAAGCGCAGCCCCAAGCGGCCGCGAACCCGATGGAAGCGTTGATCAAAGGTATCTTAGGTGGGGGAGATCAACCCCAGCAACAACGCCGCCAACAAGCCCCGCCACAACAACAAGCGGGTGGCTTGGGCATCGACGACTTGATCGGCGCAGTGTTGGGTGGCAGTCAACGGGCTGGTACACAACAATCGGGCGGTATCTCTGACTTGATCAACGCTGTCTTGGGCGGGGGCGCACGGTCGGCCGGGTCTAGCAGTGGCGGTCTGGGCGGCGCAGCCATCAACCCTATCGCCAACATTCTCGCGCAACGATTGGGCATTCCCCCCGCTATTGCACGCGCCGTTGTCGCATTCTTCATGGCGAAATTTGTGGGCGGCATGTTCAATAAAAATAAGCAACAGCAGCAACAACGTCAGCCTGAATACACACCCCGCCAAGATGATTATGGTTATCGACGTGAACCAGAAACGCTCGATCTAGATGATATTTTGGATGATATGGACGACGATTATGCGCTCCAGGGGCATTTTGCCAACAATGGTATGGCGCAGGAATTGGCTCAGATGACTGGCATAGATATTAAAATGGCGAACACGGCATTGGCAGAAATGGCGAAAATCGTCGGGCAAGAACGGCGTACAGTGAAACCGGTACGGCCGACAGCGAACAACGAATTAAAAGACCTACTCGACACGTGGTAGACACAATCAGGAGAAAATGAAAATGGCTTACTCAAGTGATCAAGAATTGGTAGGGAAAATTTTACCCGCCGTTGTCCAAATCGTTGCCCTCAAAAAAGGGATGTTCGGCAATGCGTCTACCGCATGGACAGGCTCTGGCACAGTCGTCCATCCGCAAGGGATTATTCTGACCAATTGCCACGTTGCTAACCCCCGTGCGATGGGAATGCCAGCCCCGAACGCGAGTCAACTGGCTGTGTCGATTACCGGCCGTTCAGACGAGCCGCCAGCACTGACGTACATCGCCGAGATCATGGTGCAATCGCCCCAGCTTGACCTGGCTGTGCTACGCATCACGCGCCGCATGGATGGCAAAGCGGTCGGCAAGCTCAATTTGCCCTATATCCCTCTGGGCGACTCTGACCGTATCAGCTTGGCTGAAGAGTTGATGATTTTGGGCTATCCCGGTATCGGTGGGCAGACTGTTACATTTACGCAAGGCAGTGTGGCGGGCTTTACGGGCAATCAAAAAATGCGTCTCAAACGCGCATGGATCAAAACAGATGCGACGATTGCGGGTGGCAATAGTGGCGGCACGGCCGTCGATAACAATGGCTACTTAGTCGGCATTCCTACCCAGGCAGCGGCCGGAGACAACATTGTTCCCGTCGATGCACGGCCGGTGGTCGATACCAACCGGGACGGCCGGGTAGATCAGCGCGATGCACCGATTGCGATTGGCGGCTTTATCAATGGGTTGCGGCCGATCAATCTCGCCAAACCATTGCTCAAAAAAGCGGGTGTGCCAATTAGCGGCGCAAAAGTGCAAAGTGTGCCGATGGAACAACCGGCCAAGCAATCCCCCTCTCGCTCGAAGCAAGGAACCGGTATCCAGTTCTCCAATTTGGTGTTCAGCACCAAAATGAGTCGAGACGGCCGCCCGATCAATGCGGCCGATATACTGCCAGCAGGGACGAAAACATTGTACGCCAGCTTCCAATTCCGCAATATGCGAAAAGGGACAAAATGGCGGCAAGTGTGGACGCACAACGGCAAAAAAGTGCTGGACAGTACCGACAGTTGGAAGTTTGGCGCAAGCGGTGCAACGACGCTCACATTGAGCAACAAAACAGGCTTGCCAGAAGGTGAATATCAGTTGGCGATTGCGGTGGGCAACAAAATTGTGGCACAGGGCAAATGCGCTATTGGCCGTTTTGTCAAAGACACCGACACGCAGATCAGCGGCGTGGTAGGCAACGCGAAAAACCGCCGCGCTATCGAAGGCGCATTGGTGATCGCGCTCAAGCCAAATGTCCGCGTGATGGATTTTGTGAAGCACCGCAACAAGCAGATGGCACTGACATCGGCTAAGACTGATCGCAACGGCCGTTTCGTCTTCCCAGACCAGCTACCGAAAGGGCAAGCGTATGGCTTGGTTGTGATTGCGCGGGGCTACAAAGACCTCGTGGTGGAAAGCGGTATTCGCATCGGGTCAGACGCACCTGAAAAAGCGCAGATGCAAGCGATTCCATTGCAGCCCGAATAATGCAGTCGCATTGAAAAGAAAAGTGAAGTGAAGAAATTTGAAACAAAAAAGCCTGTCGTAATGACAGGCTTTTTGCTTCAAATTTCGGTATCGCTGCAAGATGTTGCGTCTTTATGCAGTCGCTGTTTCCAAAAATGGGGTGATCCGTGCGACCATCGCTTCTTTGGGCTGTGCGCCTACCCAACGGTCAACCACTTGTCCATCTTTGAATACCATCAAGGTGGGGATACTCATAACACCATAGCGGCCGGGGGTCATCGGGTTTGCGTCGATGTCGAGCTTGACCACTTTTAATTGTTCACCATGATCGGCCGCAATTTCCTTGACGGCCGGGGCGATCATGCGGCAAGGGCCACACCATTCTGCCCAAAAGTCTACCAGCACAGGCTGATCAGATTGTAATACTTCATTTTCAAACACGTCGTCACTAATGTTAATGGGTTCAGCCATTATAATTTCTCCTATGAACAAAGTGTCGGCCGAAAATTTACTCAGCCAATCACTTTCAATTGTTGCTTTCAAAAGTGTAGATGATACCAAACATCTTGTTCTTACCTACAATTACACCTAACTGTATAATCAACATATTAGAACCAGACAAACAATATGCAGCAACCATCAAACAAAATCGTTCTCAACGGTTATCTCACACTCGCCATCATTGTCACCACCTTGTTGCCAATGATAGACCATTACGGACACACACCCACCGGAACAAAAGCATACGACCGTTTCATTTTTTACTTCCTTATTCCGCTCGCCCTGCTCATCGTCGTCTATCGAGAGCATCCTAAAAGGTATGGGCTAACGCTGGGCAATTGGCGCGAGGGAGTGCTGTGGCTGCTGGGGGTGGGCGTTGTGATGGGTACTTTCCTGTTCTATTTTGCCCAAACACCAGAGATGGAGAGCTATTATGCGGCCGTTGTCGAGCGGCAAGGAGGCATCGGCCGCACGTTGTTTCTTACCGCTATCGATCTGTTTGCATGGGAGTTTATTTGGCGTGGCTTTCTACTTTTTACATTTGCCAAATACCTCGGTATCGGCCCTGCGCTCTTCTTGCAAGCTGTACCATTCGCTTTTATGCACTTGGGAAAGCCTGAATGGGAGACGTATTCAACTATTTTTGGCGGGGCAGGGTTTGGTCTAATCGCATGGCGTACACGCTCAGTATTGTATCCCTGGCTCATTCACTGGTTCATTTCGGCCGTGACCATGATCACGGCCGCTCTCTAGCCTACTCTACGGAAAAAAGAGAAGCGCACTATGCAAGTGCGGCCGTTTGTCGTCTAATCGCGGCTTTGGCGGTCTCTGCCAACAACTGTTGTGCGCCCTCAACCGTATCATGAATGGTGCAACCAGATGCTTGTGGATGACCGCCACCACCAAGCGCAACAGCCACTTCGCTGACATCAAAGGGCGGCCGACAACGCAAGCTAACGCGCACAATCCCCGGCTCAACTTCGCTCAATGTAGCCGCCATCTTTGCTTCTTTCACATTGCCCAACAGACTGCTCAATCCCCCGCTACCCGATCCTTCATTTCCCAAACGGGTGCGCTCATCATACGAGGCAGCGACCCAAATAAAATCGTCCTCAAACTGCATGTTGCCCAGCATCATACGCCATAGATCGAGCGAGGCAAACGGCTGCAAGTTCAGTGCGTGCATCGTGATAAATGGCAAATCAGCCCCGGCCGCCATCAGTGCGCTGGCGATTTCCAGTGTGCGCGGCTTCACATTCGGGGTACGGAAACCCAACGTGTCTGTCACCATACCGGTCAACACACTGGTCGCAATCTCTGCATTGATCTCCACGCCCATTTGCACAAACAGTTCATACAGCACTTCACACGCCGACGGCAATTGGGGTAACACCAAGTTGACTGTACCAAAATTGGGGTTCGTGCCGTGATGGTCGATGTTGATCACAGGGGGCATATCGCGCACATCAGCATAGCTATAACCGAGCCGATCATAGTGGCTGCCATCGACAGTGATCAACAAATCGTACTCTTCACGCGGGTTACTGCCGTCACGCACACGGTCTGCCAGGGGCAAATAGCTAAACCGCGCATCCATCCCTTTGTCTACCGCCAGCGTAAAATCGACTTCCATCTGCTTGAGAACGCCACCCACGGCCGTCATCGAACCAAATGCATCGCCATCTGGATTGACGTGTGTGACGACCAGCACATGCCGTGCCGCCATGATACGTTCTTTGATTTCATCCGCTATCGTCTGTTTAATCACCATTCTTCTACCATCAAAAAAAGGCTGACAGCCTTTATTGTTACAGATTACGCTACCGGTAGAGACACGGTTAGTCGTGTCCCTACGAGGGGTGTAATAGTTAAATTGTGTTGTCTGGGTCTACCGGTTTGTCTTCGGCAGTCGTTTCAGCCACTTCGTCTGCCACTTCTTCCGCATCGGGTATATCTAGCCCATCGAGGAGATCGTTGATTCGTGCCACTTGTGCCAGCGTTACATCCCAGTGGAAGTAAAGCTGCGGCATCGTTCGCAATTGAATACGCTGCGCCAATTCGTGCCGCAAAAAGCCGCTTGCCTTGCCGATAGCAGGCATCACTTCGCCCTCACGCGCATCATCGGCCGAAGCGACGTAGACGTGCGCGTGTTTCAGTTCGCGGTCGATTTTGACTTCTGTCACCACCAGCCCCGCCAGACGCGGATCGCGCATCTCCATCATAAAAATACGACTTAGATGCTTGCGGATCGACTCGGCCGTGCGTTGTTGTTTAATGCTCATAAATAATGACTATCAGCAGATGATGCTAATACTGATGGACGCGCTCTTTCACGTAAAACTCGATCATATCGCCCGGCCGGAAACGATCCCAACCCTTGACGCTTAAACCAAACTCACGGTCTTTGCCGATCTCTTCGATCTTTTCGCTATGGTGGCGCAATGTTGAAACAGGCCCATCGAAAATGATACGCTCGCCGCTTTGGCTGGTGCGAATAACACGGGCAGTCGCTTTGCGTACCACCTTGCCACGTCGCACTTTGCAGCCAGCCACGTTGCCCACACCTTTGATGCGGAACATCGCCATCACTTCGGCACGGCCGACCAGCTTTTGCTCGTACACCGGATCAAGCAATCCTTTCACCGCTTTCTCTACATCATCAAACAAATGATAGATCACGCTGTAATCGTTGATCTCCACCTCATCACTAGAAGCAGCCCGTTCGGCCGCGCTGTCCGTCTTCACATTGAAGCCCATGATCACCGCGCCAGAAGCAGAAGCCAGCATCACGTCACTTTCCGATATACTGCCGATAGCAGCCCGAAGAATATCGACCTTCACTTCCTCAAACATGCTGTCCATTTCATTGAGTCGGGACACAATCGGTTCGAGTGAGCCTTGTACGTCCGCTTTGACAATCAAAGAAAGTGTTTTGGACGAGCCATCTTGCAGTTGGCTAAAGAAATCTTCGAGTGTGGGGCCGCTTTTCAAATGATCAGTATCTTCCGGCATGTCGTCAACGATGCCACGCGCTACTTTTTCACTTTTGACTATTTCAAAGCGGTCGCCTGCACTAGGCATTCCATTGAGACCAGACACCGAAACGGGCGTAGATGGCGGGGCTTCTTTTATCAGTTTGCCATGATAATCGTACATCGCTTTGATCCGGCCGTAATTGCGGCCGATCAGCAACGTGTCCCCTTTTTTCAATGTGCCGTTCTGTACCAACAAGGTTGCTGTCACACCACGGCCGCGCTCCATCCGTGCTTCGATCACCACGCCAGTGACATCATCAGCCTCTGGGTTTGCTTGTGGCTCTATATCATCGGCCGTCAACAAAATTGACTCTAGCAACTCATCGATCCCTTGCTGCATTTTGGCAGAAACAGGGACAACCATCGTATCGCCGTTATACATCGCATCATCTGGGGTCAGCCCGACATCGTTTAGCTGCTGCATCACTTTATGCGGATTGGCAGACGGCAAATCGATCTTGTTCATGGCGATAATAATCGGCACTTTGGCAGCACGGGCATGGTCAATCGCCTCGCGTGTTTGCGGCATCAAGCCATCATCGGCCGCCACCACCAGCACGGCAATATCAGTCGCCTGTGCGCCCCGCGCCCGCATCGCCGTAAACGCGGCATGGCCGGGCGTGTCGAGAAAAGTCATCAAACGGCCGTCATGCTTCGCTTGGTATGCACCGATGTGCTGCGTAATGCCACCCGCTTCGCCATCAGCTACATTCTCCTTGCGAATCACATCGAGCAACGATGTTTTGCCATGGTCAACATGACCGAGAATGGTGATCACAGGCGGCCGGGGTGCGAGATTTTTACGCTTCTCGCTGGCGATCATCTCTCGCCAGACGGGGAGATCGCCCACATCTTCATTCTCATCGTCTAGCGCAAGCGGTACTGGTACAAAGCCCAACTCCTCTGCGATAATCGATGCGGTGTCGAAGTCAATCTGCTGATTGATGTTCGCCATGATGCCGCTCTTCATCAACTCTTTGATGATGTTGATCGGGCTGACGTTCATCGTCGTTGCCAATTCACGGACAGTGATGAAGTCGGGGATTTCGATTTGTTGTTCTGTATTTGCTGTTGCCATATCCAGTCGTATCGTCAAAAAGCGTGTAGGACAAAAGCCACTACACAGCTACTTCCTTTCGGGCGACCGGTTTCTGTGCCAGAATTGCGGTCTGCTCGTCTTTCGTTAATGTCGTTTTCAATGCGGTATTCAGTGCGTTTCGTTGAATCGCTACTTCCCAGCAATCTGGGTTCGCACACAGATAAGCCCCACGCCCATTGCGTTTGCCTGTTACATCAACAATCACGCCATCATCTGTGTTGCAGACGATGCGCGTGATGTCGCGTTTATCAAACTTTTGCCGACAAGCGACACAACTGCGTTGCGGGGCTTGTTTGCGGCGGGGTTGCTTCTTTGCCATAGTTTGTCAGTGGTCGGTTGTCCGATGCAAGTGTGACCACTGACATCAGGCTATTTGAAGCCGACCATTAGCTGTACGAGCCGCCGTCTGGCGTGTTGTTCCAGTCGTCGCGGCGGCGGGTTTTCTTGCTTCGTTTTTTCTTCGATCCCGATTTATTGGCTCGTTCTTCGTCACGTGCGGCCGTACCCGGTACGCGGCGAACCGTAATCGTCGGTTTGCTTGGTTCAGCAGAGGTAGGTTGTTCCACTTCGACCAGTGGACTCAAATCTTCTTCCTCTTCTTCGGCATCCTTATCAAATATCTCGCTCTCATCAACAGCCAAAATTGCGCCCAGATCAAAGCTCTGCAACGCTTCTAGCTCTTCGGCCGTCAATGGAACGGGCGTGTATGCCACTTCTTCAGCAACAGGCGCTTCTTCAGCTACCACTTCGGCCGCTTCTTCTGCATCCTCTGGTGTCGCTTCCGCATCGGATTCTTCTATCGGTTCTGGCTCTGGTAATTCTAGCTCGGACAAACGCGCTTTCACTTTGTCCAGCGACTCGTCAGTAAAGCCGTCGATGGCGAACAATTCATCTTTGTTCATCTCCATCGTAAACATCACTTGCCCAACGGTGTCATGCCCATTCTCAAGCAGCATTGTGTGAATGCTC
>CALECP010000378.1 GCA_937949915.1 uncultured Anaerolineae bacterium | reverse complement strand
GCTTATCTTTATAAAATGCGCCATCACACGTCGCGCAAAAATGGATGTTGACACCGATCAAATCGTCTTCGCCGGGCGCACCTAGCCGACGGTATTTTGCGCCTGTTGTTAACAATATAGTACTTGCGCCGTACTCTGATCCATCGGCCGTTGTAATACACCAATACCGACCATCTCGTGCGATCTGTTCTACTGATTGTGCCTGTAAAATCTCTGCCCCAAACCGTGTTGCTTGTCGGGTCAGCCGCGCCGCAAACTCTGCCCCTGCGATACCTTCATCGAAACCGGGGAAATTGTCTAGCACTTGTGTAATACCAGCTTGACCACCCACACTCGATTTTTCGATGACCAGTGTATCGACTCCTTCACGGCCGAGATAGAGCGCGGCCGTCAATCCGGCCGGCCCTGCACCGATGATAATCACATCATAAAATTGCCGCGCCGCCTTTGTTTGAATGCCTAATTTATCAGCCAACTCTGCATTGGAAGGCTCAGATAAATGAGACCCGTCTGGGAATAAGATAGTTGGAATGATTCGCATTCCATTGTTGATCGCTTCGATTTTGGGGACAGCATCAGGATGACTGTCGATGTCGATATATTGATACGGGATGCGGTGATCGCCAAAAAACTGTTTTGCTCGCCGACAATCGGGACACCAACTCGCACCATACATGGTAATTTCTGCGGCTGATTCGTTCATACTATACCTCTTGCTTGATTTTTGTGTGTTTGTGTCTACAGATTAATAGACGAAATCATCGCAACATATCTTACGCCCCAAAATCATACGGAGGTGAAGATATGTTGCTTGCCATCATTGATCTGCCCCCGTTCACCCAGCGTTGCAACCAACCCCTGCGTTATGTACCTACGGAGCAATCGTCACTTCTTCGATTATGCCCTGCCACTGCATTGTCCAAATTTCGGTTGGTTTTTCAAAGTAATCGGGCTCTAAAAAGTCGAATTGCACACTGTATGGTTGATTGTTTGCCAGTTGCCAATCGGCCAGCGGGAAGGGAGTGCTGTTGCCTGTGGGCGTGATCCAGTACAGCGTCCGGCCGTCCTCTTGCCATCTTTTCAATTGATTCTCAAACGCTTGTTTGTCGATGGCGGCCGTGTCATGCACCACAAACAGATCGATCCCGTGCATAAAATATAACGTCGTGCCAAGCATATCGCCCTGCCCAAATGCGGGGGGATCATTGAACAAGACAATGTTGTGCGCGTCTAGTTGCCCCGTCATCTGGGCGATTGCTTCGTAGCTGCCTGCATCGTCTACCTGCGTGACAAATCCCCGCGCCAGCCATGCAAAACCAGCCAGCCAGAGCAGCGCAACGGCCGCCATGCACAGCGTTCGCAAATGATAAACATGCCTGAGCGGCCGTTCGTACAGTTCTCCGCGTACCGATGTCCCGATTTGCCGAATCAAACAAGCCCCACACCCGATCAAAAATGGTAGCGTGACCGGTACATAGCGGCGCATCGCATAGATTTGATGGTGATTGGCTTGCAGTTTCCAAATGTATAGGACAGTGAACAAGAGACCGATAGACAGAAAAAGCAGCTTGCCAAGTTGCTGATCGGCCGTGCGCCCCACGCGCCATATCAGCCAACACGTACCCAAAATGCCCAGCCACACGCCCAACGGCGACAGATACCAACCGAGGCGAATGAAATTGACATGATCCATCACAGGCGTGACCGCTTCGCTGATCCGTTCATTATAGAAGAGAGGATCGGCGTAGGGGCGAATGAATTGTGCATAGAGCGCGAGAGTGAGCAGGGGCAAAATGATCAAGAGTGTGCCGTATCGTTTGATCCAGCGGTGGTGACGTAGACGGCCGAACACGACCACTGCCACCAGCCCGATCCCAGCGACCAGCACAGGCAGCTCCCAATTGCGTACCAGGCGCAAATAGACGGCCGCAAATGTATCGAGGAAGTACGGCCGGGACAGCACATACCCATGTATAAAACTGTGCGCGGCAACAATTGAGAAAGGGAGCGAAAACGACAGGTGACGAATGGGCGGCCGGGTGCGTGTCACCATTTGATAAACGACCAGCCCAAGCGGGAGGGCGGCAAAGAAAAACATGTCGATGCGCGTGAGCATGGCAGACCCGAAGCAAAGCGCGGACAAGAAGGCAAATGGCGGCCGACTTGATCGTTTGGTCGCTTTGCTAAACGCCCAGATACCCGTCCACACATAAAATTGCGTCAGCGGCTCGGTGGTGGGATAGCGGGCAAACCATACTTGCAGCGCATTGAGCGTGAGCGCGGCGAGGGTGAGCAGCGCGGCCGTCTCGCCAAATAGCTCCCGCATGGTGAAATAGACGGCCAGTGTGCCTAATAGCGCCCACAATCCATTGAGCAGAAGCACGCCATGTACGCCGCCTATCAGTGCCGCTACCGCCTGCCACACCGGATGCAAATGATAAAATTGCGGGGTCAGTGTGCCTGATCCGTCACCGTCGTAAAAGATGGCGGGGAAGCGATAATAGGGGGCTGGTTGGTCGGGCAGCGGCCGGAGCAGATTGTGATACAGAGCGGGGTCAAGCGTCGCCATAATTGGGTCGTGAATGGTGATGCTGCCCGTCTCGGCGATGTTGACTGCGAGATTGACATACACGCCAGCATCTGCCCCGCCGCGCACAAATTGATGCGGCCGGAAGAACAAGACAGCCGCGAAGAGAAGCCAGAAGAAAAGGATGAGGGTTGAAGGATGAAGGTTGAAAGCGCGTTTTGCTTGGTTATGTTTTGCGCGGGTTAGGTAAGAGGCTGTAACGACTATCAGCAGCCAGATACCACCGACTGTTTCCCACCGAAATGAGCCTAATTCGGCGAGGATGAAGGTGGCGTATCCATTGACGGCCGTGCCGAGCGCGATAGCGGTGAATAACTGTGTGGGAAGATCATTATCGGTCGTCCACCTGCGGAGGATTGCCCAGCCGGTGACGCTGTTTGCGAATGCGATGATGATGATAGCCAGCCAACCCATGCGCGGGATTCTATCACGTTCGGCCTGTTACTTCTTGGGCAAATGCGATGTACTTTTGGCTGATGGCGGCCGGGTCGTGATGGGTTGCGATATAGGCAACGGCCGCTTGCTGCATGGTGGGCAGTGCGGCCGTGATGTGTGCCATCGCGGTCACCAGGGCGGCCGGGTCATTTGGCTTGATTTTGACCGCCACGCTGTCCGGCAGTTCGCTGTACCAACCATGATCGATCACGATCACTGGCTTGCCGACGG
>CALECP010000377.1 GCA_937949915.1 uncultured Anaerolineae bacterium | reverse complement strand
ACCGCATAAATGTATTGTTGCTGGGATGATTGCCCATGCGAGGCCAAAAGATCGCCATACGCCAAATGCGCCGACGCTTTCGCTTGCAACAGCCCATCATCATCAGGCGCAAATTCAAGCGCAATTTCAGCCAACTCCAATGCCCTGCCCGGTTGCCCGTCTTCGACTAATAGTTCGATCAATGATTGATAGTAGCGCGGGTTTTCTGTGTCAATCGCAATCGCATCTTCCCACGCGGTAATCGCGTTTCCTATCTCGCCGTCTCGGTCAAATAGCTTGGCGCGAATGGCATAGTTGGCGGGGGATTGGGTGACAGTTGGCACAGGATCGGGGCGCACAGCGTCGGCCACCGTCTGGAAATTGGCAAACATAAAGCCGCCGATACCAGCGAGTACCATTAAAATCAAAATGGTGAAACAAGAGGGACTGTAGCGTGGATAACGCGGTTTGGGATCACGGATGAGCATAGCGCAAGCGTAGCACTAGCAAATGGGCGGGTCAAGGTCTACGGCGGATCAGCGACCAGAGGTAGGCCAGCCCAGAAGCCACCCATACGCCGATCCCCACCTGCGGATCGTGGCCCATGTAGAGCAGTGTGCCAGAGACGAGACCCGCGGCCGATAATATCGTTGTGTTCGTCTGGCGTGTGCGCTTTTCCAGCTTGGTCAGGCGGCGATCCATCTGTTTGTCCGGGGTAAATTGCAAGCGCAATCGGCCGCGCTCCAGATCATCCAGCACCCGTTTGGCACGGCCGGGTAGCAGTGCATACTCCCGCACGATTTTGCTCAATTGGTCGGGGTCATTCTGTTGCTCTTGCAGCACACGCTGCCCATACGTTTCGATGTAGTACCAGGGATTGATGTCTGGATTAAGCATGGCCGACATGCCACTGAGAATCCCCATCGCCCGGCCGAGGTAGATAAAGTTTTGCGGTACTTGAAACGGAAAATCATACAAAATATCTTTGAATTTTTGCATCATCATCCGCGCTTCGGCCGGATCGGGATTGCCCATCTCCATCAAATCGCGTCCCCAAATTTGGTCGAGGATTTCGCTATGTGCGTCTGCCAGCCGATTGAGATCGGCCGACGGCAAAAAGAAGCCCAGCCTGTCAAAAGATTCTATAAAACCCCGCGCATCTTTCGTCACGACGCTGATCAGCACCTTTTGCAGTTCCCCCTGCATCCCATCAGGAATCTGCCCCATCATCCCAAAGTCGATAAAGATCAGATCAAACGGCATCGAATCATCAACAACGGCCGTCTCTATCTGTTCATCTTCTTCTTCCTCTATCTCTATCTCTTCCTCTTCCTCTATCCCCGTCTCTCTCTCTTCTTTCCTCTCCGGCCGCGGCTGAATAAACAAATTGCCGGGATGCGGATCGGCATGGAAAAAGGACGCTTGCAACACCTGCATAAAATAGACATCGAGCAACCGATCTGCCACCTGCCCCGCGTCGATTCCGGCCGCCTCAATGCCAGCCAGATCAGTCAATTTCAGCCCCTCTACATTCTCCATCACCAGCACATTCTCGGTGCAATGCTCGGTGTAAAATTGCGGCGTATACACCCCTTCGTACTCAGTGAAAATGTCGCGGAAGCGGGCGGCGTTCTCCACTTCCATGCGGTAATCTAGCTCTTCCCACAGCACGTCTGCAAACTCTTCTAGCATCGCGGGGATGTTGGCACGGCTGCTGATCGGCCGGTAGCGCATCACCCATTTCGCCACCTTCCGCAATGCCGCCAAATCGGTGCGTACTGTTTGCTCAATGTTGGGTCGTTGCACTTTGATGACGACGGCCGCGCCCGGTTGCTCGTCTTGCTGATCGTCTTGTTGATCAGCCGAACGTAGCCAAGCGCGGTGCGTTTGCCCCAGGGATGCGGCCGCTAGTGGCTGTGGCTCGATGGTGCTAAAAATCGCGTCGAGATCGCCCAACTCTGTTCGCATCACCGCATTGATTTCGTCTAGGTCCACCGGTGGCACTTCGTCCTGCAACCCGCGTAGCTCTTCCACGATCTCAATCGGCAGTACATCGACACGGGTGCTGAGAAATTGCCCCAGCTTGATCATCACGCCGCCCATGTCGATAGCAAGCTGACGAAAATCACGCGCCATTTGGCGATAGCGATCCGGCCGATTGGCAACCACCCGCTTGCGAACACCTGGCACCCGCGTCAAAGACAAATCGTACACAGCGACGTGCGCGATTACGCCTGCAAAAAAGCGTGTGATGCGGCCGTAACGCCGTCTGTCAATCCCATCTTTCTGGGCGGGGGACGTTACACGATTGTCATTCATTATGATGGCGGGTTGGTGAAGGCGGCCGTTAGGCGTGGACTTTCAATTTGTCAATATAGTATTGACGAAATTTTGCTACTTTGGGCGCGATTACCACGCGGCAATATCCCTGGTCAGGATTCTGGGCAAAGTAGTTTTGATGGTACGCTTCTGCTTCATACCAATTGGAAAAGGGGACGAGTTCAGTCACAATCGGCCGTCCCCAAACACCCAATGCGTCGATGCCATGAATCACTTCTTCGGCAATACCGCGCTGATCTTCATCATGGTACATAATGATCGAGCGATATTGTGGCCCCACATCGTTGCCCTGACGGTTCAGCATGGTAGGATCATGGATAGTAAAGAATATCTTGAGCAACTCGTGGTACGAAATGACGGCCGGATCAAATGTGATCTGCACAACTTCTGCATGACCCGTCTGTTTGCCACATACCGCCTCATACGATGGGTTGGCAACGTGTCCTCCAGCATAACCGGAAACAACACGGTCGATGCCTTCTAGTTCATTGAAAAACGCTTCAAGGCACCAGAAGCAACCGCCGCCGATGGTGGCTGTTTGCAGGGTTTGGGTCGAATTTTCTTTACTCATGCCCATAGTCTAACGTCAAAGTGTTGATGAAATGTCAGAAAACGATACGATTTTGATAAGAAAAGTTAGAGACAGAGATAGAGATAGAGAAAAGACGG
>CALECP010000376.1 GCA_937949915.1 uncultured Anaerolineae bacterium | reverse complement strand
CCGATCTGACCTCACTTTTGA
The DNA here is from genome assembly GCA_937949915.1 of uncultured Anaerolineae bacterium. GTDB lineage: Bacteria > Chloroflexota > Anaerolineae > Promineifilales > Promineifilaceae > CALECP01. The sequence continues at coordinate 2,685 of CALECP010000376.1, read as the reverse complement.
CGAGATGTGCTTGCTCGATATTTATTACATGGAAAATTGGTCGCTGGCTCTCGATTTCCGCATTGTCTTCCAGACGATTCCGTATGTGCTGCTCAGTCGTGGCGCGTATTGAGCCGATTTTATTCGATTATTCCCTGCATCCCATCTGGCGCGGCCGCTTCTAGCCTAGCGGCCGTCACCTTATTCACCAAATCTGTCCCATAACCGTGAACACGAATGTAGTTGTCCGTATACCCTGTCCAGCGTGTACCTGTTTCGTCTGCCCCCGCCATCATTTCCCATAGTACATTCATCGTTTGCCCTTCATATTGTTGATGGAATGCGAGACTGTTGCGCTTGCCCAAGTTGATCATTTGGTGAACGCGCTCTTTTTTGACCGCTTTTCGCACCTGACCAGGCATCTTGGCCGCGGCCGTCCCCGGCCGTTGGCTGTACGTGAACACATGCAGGCGCGTAAAGCCGATCTCTTTAACAAAGGCGAGACTCTCCGCGAACTCTTCGTCTGTTTCGCCCGGAAAGCCGACGATCACATCCGTCGTCAAATTGAGATCGGGTATGTTGGCATGGGCATCATTTGCCAATTGGCGAAAGCTAACTTGCGATGTTTTGCGGGCCATGCGGCGCAGGGTGCGGTCACAGCCCGATTGCAGGGGCATGTGCAGGTGGGGCAGCAGGCGCGGGTTGTGCCATAGCCCAAAAAAGCCGTCCGCGATCTCCCAGGGTTCGAGCGACGAGAGGCGTAGCCGTTCGATGTCGGTATGCTCCAAAATCATTTGCACCAATTCGCGCAAGCCATCCCGGCGGCCGAAATCATGGCCATAGCTGCCTAGATGCACGCCACTGAGAACAGCTTCCCGGTATCCGGCTGCACTTAGACCCTGAATCTCCCGCACGATGTCGCCGCTCGGCCGACTAACGCCCTCACCCCGCGCAATCGTCGTCACACAAAACGTACATTTGTTGTTGCAGCCATCTTGCACCTTGATGAAGGCGCGGGTGTTGCCCATTCCGGCCGCCATAAATTCACGAATGATCGGCTCGCGGTCGTGCATCGGCAGCGCAAGGCTCGCTTTGGGGTCGATGCGCTGGATCAGCGTTTGCTTATTTTCGTTGAGAACAACATTGGCAACACCGGGCAGCACCGCTACATCGTCCGGCGCAATGGTGGCATGGCAGCCTGTTAGCACAATGTCCGCTTCTGGATTGGCTCGGTTAAAGCGGCGTGTGCGATTGCGTGTTTCGCGGGTTGCTTCGTTTGTCACGGCGCACGTATTGAGAACGATGTGATCCGCTTCGGCCGCCTCGCGCACGATCTCGTGTCCGGCCGCGATCAATTGTCGTGCCATCGTCTCAATTTCGCTCTGATTTAACCGACAGCCTACGCTGTCCAAATATACTTTCATCGGCCGCATTCTATCGGTACAAGCACACTTGATGCAAGCAAAATTTGATTTTTTGTGTGCCCTTATTTTTTATCGCTTGCTTAGAGACCCCTTATCGACTTAAAATTAGACTCAGCTTGCATGAGACACAACAGAGTAAGCGTTGACACAATTGGTTGTGTCAAAAACAAAGGCGGTTATCCCAGCAGGGATGATCATGAAAACAAACAAGGAAAATGATAACGAAACCGCGACTTTTTAGAACAGGGTAAACAGCGCGATGCGCGTGCGGTACAGACAGTCTTATTTTTTTAGAGTTGAAGCGTTTTCTCTCACCCAGCCTTTTCGCAAGGACGCTGTGAGTGGGGGTAGACTCCAAGTTTGCAAGTGTAAAACTTCTTTGTTTCTGCATTTTGTAAATGAGGGCGTAACCAAATCGTTTCACGTTCGTTTAGCATGATAGATATAGCAAATTCACACTTACCATTTCGTTGGAAGCCGCGCTACACATGGAGCTGTGAAGCTTTGGTTGCCGTATTATTTGCTAAGTTGAAGGAGTATAATTGTATAGAACGAGAGCAATTAACAGAGACACAGACAGTTAACAAGACAGAAACCATGAATTGACCTAACGTAAGTAGTAGATATGTACTAACTTGTTGCTAACATGTGATCATATTGTTTATCATCAGCGCGTTGCAAGACGCATTGATGGTCGTCCTCTTGAATCTGATGACGATTTTACAGATAGATGCGTGTCACGCATCTATGTGAAATGTAATCAGTAAAGGTGGGCGAACAATGAGATGAAAACAAACATTGCATGAGAAAGCGGTGTCGATGACCAAGTTATCGATTAATAACGAGGTCATGACACTATTGAACACAGACAACAGCGTACACCATGTATAGAAACGGCATCAGTAACAGTTCGTTGATGCACAATGCTCTATCGAGACAGTCTAATCCTGATAAGGAGAGCAAAAAACTATGACAATTAATAGTGGAAAAAAGAAAACAACAGAACAATTGAAAGAAACGCCTTGCGCCTCGCTATATGAGCGTGTGAGCCTAATAGGAGACAATCCAAAACATGTGTAAAACAGAAAGATTGAAAATAGTCGCCATGCTCACGCTTGGCGTATTCGCGCTACTTGCGCTGGCCGGCTACGAAGCCGCCTACGCGCAAACTACGGGCGGTGGTATCTCTGGAAATGGTCAAAATGACGGACCATGGTTCTCCGACCCAGATTACTTCCCCATTCATGCGAGTAGTTACATTTGGTGGGATAAAGATTCTGAC
>CALECP010000375.1 GCA_937949915.1 uncultured Anaerolineae bacterium | reverse complement strand
GGCAAAGCTACGCAGTTTCGCACTCAATATTCTTCGCAGAAACAACATCAACAATGTCAGTGTTGCTCTTTACGATAATTGTCTCAACTTGGATAAGCTGCTAAAACATGAGGGCATTCTTTAGAACTGAACAGCCCTGGTATTGATTATGATTTATTGAAAATAGTCAAGGCAATCTATCTTGCTCGTTTACGATCCAACCGCTTCTTGCCAAACCGTCACTTTTTCTAGTTCGGCCGCGCCCAATAAATTAAGCCGCTTGGCTTGCACCCACCCGTCGCCCTCGGCCGCAATCACGAACAGCCACCGTCGATTTTTGTTCGTGGCGATAATTTTTAGCTCTTCGCGTGGCTGAATGATGCTGATGATTTTCGCTTTGTGGCGCGGCCGTCTGCGTCGTGCCAATCGTTTGCCATCGACCACGCCACGCGGCATGTACGTGGTTGTGCCTTCCTCTGGCTCGGCCGCTGTGGGCAAAGGCGTGAGATCATCCTCTGTTGCTATTTTGGACAGAGGCAGCCAGCCGCCGATTGTCCCGGCCGATACATAGACCCAATGCCCATCCTCGCTTTTCGCTTGCAATGTGACAGGTGTCTCATCGGGAATCCAAGTAATCGTTTCATAGGCGTAGCTTGGTCCCGTTTTGAAGTCGCTGGTCGCTGTCACTGTGCCGCTGATCGGCTCTGGTTCGTCATCTTCCAAGACGGTATCGGCCGTAAACGTATGCTCGACCATCGGGTTTTTCCAGACGGCTAACTGCGCCATTTCGCCCGTAAACCCAATTGCGTCTGCGACCGCCCAGCCTGTGCCGTTGCTTGTCTGGACAAACAACATTGTGTTATCAGGGTTTCGCGCCAAAATGTTGGGGGTATCGGCTGCGCTCACCCGGCCGATTACGTTATAGCCTAATGCAGGCCCAGACCGCAAAGGTAAATTGTCTTCTTTGATTTGTGCTGCGTACATTTGTGTAGCTCCTTTTCGATGATATGTTGCAATCATACCGCCCTCCTGACCTGCCCTCAACTTTATCTTGTCAGTTTAGCCACATTGCCGCCACAAATAGGCGTAGAAAGACGACATTTAGGCGCGAAAAATCAAACTGACATACTGATTGACTGAAACACTGAAAAACCGTCTTTTCATTGCTGCTTCCATCCCCATGTTCCACGCACAATTTCTGTAAATGACGTTTTGGTAAAGGTTAGCCCGATGATACCGATCAAGATGTTGAATGAGAAAATGACCGCATGGTAGAGAAATGCGAAGCTGGTCGCCTTGGCCTCATCCCAACCGATCAACGAGATGGCGGCGATTACGCCTGCATGAAAAACGCCTAGCCCGCCGGGAGAGGATGGTGCTGCCATACTGAGCGCGGCCGCACACATGACAAATGCCGCTTGGAGATAAGTCGGCCGCAAGCCAAACGCGAACATCGCCCACTGGTACGATACTACCACGCTCAACCACGTCAATATGCTGAACAGCAGCAACATCGCCCCACTCCTAAATTGGGTCAACGTCACAAGCCCTTGCAGCAAGGCATCGACTCGTTTTGCCCATGCGTCTGCATTGAGAAAGGGGAAACGCTGGCATACGGCCGTGACAATGCGAAGGATGAACGAGCGATTGTTGGCGGCGATGATGACGATGAGAATGGCGACAACAGCCAGCACGGCCGTAAGCCGCGCCCCGCCCCGTACCCAATCGGGCAGCGTAGGCAGGGACAGCACCGAGATCGGTAAAAACGCCAGCACCATCAACAAATCGATTAGCCGCTCCACGACAACGGTCGATAACCCTTGCGCCATCGTCAGGGGCGGATACCCTTTGAGTAACACCACCCGCGCCAATTCCCCTGCTCGCAACGGCAATATCCCGGTCAGCATATAGCCGATATTTTGCAGATGAAACGTTTGCATAGTCGAAATTTTATTTTCGAGCATGAATCGCCAGCGAATCGCCCGAAACCATAGATAGACGATTTGGGCAACGACAGAGAGCGCAAGCCATTTGTAGTCGGCTACCCGTGCCGCCTCTAGCACAGCCTGTTGATCGACAAAAAAGAAGATCGCGCCTAGGCAAAGTGCGCTTACCACGATGCCGAGCCAGAATTGGGGGGATTTGAGTATGGACATGGGGGGATGGGAAGTTGAAAAGTAGGAAGGTTAAAAAGTTGAAAGGTAAGAATGTTAAGAAGTAAGAGGTTACTTTCCAATGCCCATTTGGTTGATGCCGATGTTGAGTGGCGCGGCCGGGGCTGCATAGACGCTGATCTCTTTCAAACCGGTATTGAGGCCACTGCTATCGACCACATCGAGGCGAACTGATGACACGGCCGATGCGGCCGTCACGTCAAAGCGATGACTGGTTGGGCTGGCTTGTGGATCATCAAGGTGGAATGGCCCCCATGTTTCGCCCGTGTCTGTTGTGACCGTTACGGTAAACATTTGGGAGGATGTCGCCATCGATCTGCTCCAAATTTCGATGGCGTGTGGCTCGGCCGGTTGGTCGAACTGCACCTCGATCCATGCGTCGTTGCCATCTCCGGCCGATGACCATTCTGTGGCTGGATTGTCGTCGATGGCGCGTTCAGCATCCCAGCCAGAGAACGCACTGCTCACACCGCGAATGGTGCCGCCATTGGCTGATGATGCGATATTGACCTCGATGGCAGATGGATCGGCCGCCGTCGTGAAAGTCGCTGTCTCGCTCACATAAAACACGCCATTCGCATCGCTGCCCTGCAAACGATAATGATACGTTGTATCGGGCTGCAAGCCGCCCATGATCGGATTGTGATCGATGATGGCTGCGCCGTCCATGTTGGGATCGGCCGCAATGCTGCCAAACGCGGCCGTTTCGCCAAACACCACCGCACATGCTACCGGAATACTCGACTCGAAATGCAGCACGGCCGCATTGTGGGTGATCGTCGTCAGGCTCGGTGGATTATTCGCATAGATGTCGGATAGCGGCCGCACATCAACGGCCGGTGGGGTGGCTGTTTGCGCGTTTAATGGCGCGGCCGGTTGCTGCATGGCGGCCGTTACCGCCAAAATCGCCACCGCCACTAAACCGACCACTACCCAATTGAGAACCCGCACCGTTTGCTTGATCATCGTTTGCTGCCGTTATTTGGTCATGAGGACATGGCAAGCCATGTCCCTACTTTCCAACTCTTTTAACCTTTTAACTTTTTAACGTCTTTAACCCAACGTCGCCTGCATCACCATCGCCAACGCCATATCGTAGTCAGGCTCTTGCGACACTTCTGGCACATATTCGATGTATTTGATGGTGTCATCTTTGCCGATCACCATCACAGCCCGTTGCAGCAATCGCCAATCTTTGATATTTAGCCCATACGCATCACCAAAATTCATGTCGTAATGGTCTGATAGCACGTCGATGCGCTCGATCCCGGCCGCCGCACACCAATTACCCTGATTGATCGGATGCTCCGCGCTGACCGTCATCACCGCCACATTGGCTGGCAGCATCGCCGCTTCTTCGTTGAAACGGCGCGTCTGTGTGTCGCATACTGGCGTTTGCAGATTCGGCACAACTGAAATGAGGCGCACCTGTCCGGCCGAATCACTCAGTTTCACGTTTTTCATATCTTTATTCCGCAACACAAATTCTGGGGCAGCATCGCCCACATTCAAAACATCACCGCACACCGTTAATGGGTTGCCATGAATTGTTGTACCACTTTCACGTTCAATTGTCATTCTTGTTCCTCAAAATAATGGCTTAAAATCAAATGTTCGAGCGCGTCTTTCTGAACCCGTTTCAACGGGTTTGCTTAGGGATAGGTGCGGGATTCATCCCGCACCGAAACCTGCACAAAACCTCACTCGAAATACTCTTCTACATCAATCGCTTCATCTTTGCCGCGAAATGTATCGACCTTGTACAGCACTTTTTGTCCCGGCCGCATCGCATACGGATCGTCCAGAGCTTTCTTTTTATTAAAGTAGATGTCGCCATCACCTGTGTCGATAAAGCCGAATCCTTTTTGCCCGTTAAAGTTTTTCAGAATGCCGATAAACTTGCCCGTCGCTTCATCAACTTCCTGCGCTGCGATCTGTGTGCGGCGCGGTTCATCCCGGCGCGGCCGTCGGTCGTCTCGGCGCGGTGCCGATGGCGGTGCATACGTCACCTTAAACTTCTGCCATTCATCAGAAGTTACCGGCAATCCTTTTTCAAACAGCAGTCGCTGCATTTCAACAGTAAACACATAGCGTTTACCATTTTCGTCTTCAGCCCATTCGTCTCTAAACTTCATAATGTTTACTTATACTAACTTGCAACCAGTTGCTATCTACTAGCCACTAGCTCCTAGCCCCTAAATCAATGTTAATTGCTTCATGTTTTCGATTTTTTCTGCCACAGATGCACGTCCACGCACTGCACCTGTCACACGGTTCGAGCCAGTCACCACACCAACAGCGCGTGGTCTCACTGACCTGATTCCTTCAATCGCTTTGGCAATCCGTATTCGTTTCGTGGTGTTCCGTGCAGAGTTGACGTAGATTTCTGTCCGTCTATTACCGACAACCATTGCCACCACTTCTTCCGAATCCTTTGGTAATTTGACATTCACCACACCCTGACCATACCGCTTTTGTAACGGATACTCATCCAGAGGCGTTGCCTTCGCCAGCCCATTATCCGTAATGCTCCAAACAAGCGCAACCTTATCTTTTGCGTTCATCATTTGCTCAGTCACCACTTCCATGCCGATAAGACCATCCAGATCGTTTCTGAACTTGATACCAGACACACCCCCGGCCGGTAAACCAGACGGCCGCACATCGCTTTCATTGAAACGGATCAACATACCACCTGCGGCCGCCAGCACCACCTGATCGCTGCCGCTCGTCCACCGCGCCCAGCCCAGCGAATCATCATCGCTCACCCGCATCAGCGTAAACGAACGGTCAACCGCACCGGGCAAATCGCTCACGCGCACCCGTTTTACATCCCCGCCCAACGTCGTCAGGAAAAGATAGCCCCCGTTTTTATCCCCCACCGCGTCTTCGGGAATGCACACGGCCGCCGCCAAATGCGCCCCACTGGCAAACGCCGTCCCCTCTGTCCAATGGTTGCCCTCACCCATCTGCGCGGCCGGAGTAAGATCATGCACCCGTCTGCACACCGCCTCCCCATTTGCCGCCAGCAAATAAATCAGATCGCGCGTACTCGCCTGCAACAACATCAATGGCTGCGCTTGCGGCCGTCCCGGAATCGTCAGCAGCTTGCTCGTTTGACTGCGGCCGATAGTGCCATTCTCGCCAATCGCCACCCACACATCACTGCTCTCAATCAAATCATCAGACGTAACCACCTCGACAGATTCTTTCTCCACCACCCGCGTCCGGCGCACATCCACATACTGCTCCCGCACCTTTAGCAAATCATCGCGTACCGTATCGCGCATCATCTTCGGCGACTTCAGCAGCTTCTCCAATCGTTTGATCAACCCTTTGACTTCTTTATGCTCATCCTTAATTTTATTGCGCTCCAGTGCCACCAGGCGGCGCAACGGCATATCCAGCACCGCCCGTGCCTGAATCTCCGACATCTTGAGCTTTTTCATCAGATTCTCACGGGCTGTTTCCGTCGTGCGACTGCGCCGAATCGTATCGATCACCGTGTCCAGATTATCGAGCGCAATGATCAACCCTTCTAAAATGTGCGCTCGCTCCCGCGCCTTCCGCAACTCATACTCAGAGCGTCGCCGGATCACTTCGAGCCGATGGTCGATATAGACGCGCAACGCCCGTTTCAGTGGCAGCGTTTGCGGCTCGCCATTCACAAGCGCAACATTGATGATGCTAAATGTCGATTCGAGCGGCGTTAATTTGTATAGCTTTTTCAGCACATCTTCGGGCGCAACAGTGCGCGTCGTCTCGATCAAAATTCTCATGCCGGTGCGGTCGCTTTCGTCCCGCAAATCAGTCAACCCTTCCAGCTTGCCGTCCCGATGGAGATCGGCGATCCGTTTGAGCAACGATGTTTTGTTCACCTGATACGGCAGTTCGGTGATGATGATGCGCGATTTGTTGCGCTCGATGTTTTCGATGTGCGCCTTGCCACGCATGATCACCCGGCCGCGCCCCGTTCCGTATGCTTGGGACAACACATCTTGTCCATCCCGATACCGGAAAACCATGCCGCCCGTCGGGAAGTCCGGCCCTTTGATAAATTGCATCAAATCAGGCACACTGATGTCATCCAGCTTTTGCCAATTTTCCAGCATGTACACCAGCGCATCTACGACCTCCCCCAAATTATGCGGCGGTACGCTTGTACTCATGCCGACCGCGATGCCATACGACCCATTGACAAGCAAGCTGGGAATGGAGGCGGGTAGCACGAGCGGTTCTTGCAGCGATTCGTCAAAATTTTGCCCAAAATCGACCGTCTCTTTATCGAGATCGATCATCATGTCATGCCCGATGCTTTCCATGCGCGTTTCGGTGTACCGCATGGCGGCCGCAGCATCCCCGTCTATCGAGCCAAAGTTACCCTGCCCATCGACCATCGGGTAGCGCAAGCTCCAATTTTGCGCCATGCGTACCATCGCTTCATAAACGGCACTGTCGCCATGTGGGTGATATTTACCCAGCACTTCCCCCACCACGCGGGCCGATTTCTTATGGGGCGTGTTCGGCCGCAACCCCATATCGTGCATGGCATACAAAATGCGCCGTTGCACAGGCTTTAGCCCGTCCCGTGCATCGGGTAGCGCCCGCGCCACGATCACGCTCATGGCGTAATCTAGGTACGATTGTCGCATTTCGTCATTGATGTCGATTGATTTGATAGTGCCTTCACTCATTGCGCTCTTTTCTCCGGTGGATGCTATGATTATGCGTTTGTCGGCCGTCGTCACACAGTTACCGATACGAATATAGTTATTGGGTCGAATTTATGATGATTGCTGCCGATTGTCAAAAATTGGATGATTGTCGCGTACATTTCATTTTATTATAGCGCAAATGTTCGCTTTTATCTTGTGAAAAAAGATGTGGTTTTTTTAGAAAATCGTGTCAGGGGGTTACTGATTCACTATCCGATCATAGACCGTTTGCAGCATCGGGGTGGCAATGTTGTGTTTGCGCCCTTGTATCAGCAATGGTTTGACGATGGCATCGATCTCCGTTTGGCGGCCGCGTGTCACATCTTCGAGCATGGAAGAGCGATTGGTCGCACTGATCTGGGCGATGCGGAGGGCTTCGGCCGCTGCGTCGTCAAATGTAAGAGCAATGCCCATAGCGGTAACAACGGCCGCCGCTTCTTGTGCGGCCGTTGCCATCAGCAGTCTCGCTTCTTCATCTGTCGCCAAGAAGCCATTTGGTTTGCCCAAGAGGGCGGTTAATGGGTTGATAGCCGCATTGATCACCGCTTTTGACCA
>CALECP010000374.1 GCA_937949915.1 uncultured Anaerolineae bacterium | reverse complement strand
GACACGGTTAACCGTGTCCCTACGTGTTTCAGCTTCAAATAGGATAGTCGCCATTCATCTTTCTAATCTGCTATTTTTTTCCAAGCCACGGCCGCACTGACCACAACCATCAGGCCAAGGACCAACCAAACGGGTACATTGACAGCCGACTCCGCATCAGACAAGCTGACGGCCGTTGGAATCGGGGTGATCACGCCGGTGTCAATCGGGACAGGTGCGGCTAATGGCTGCACCGTCTCGCAAGCGACTGGGAGGCTGCTGGCGGCGGGGATATTGGCCGGGTCTGTCATCGGAATGCTGTCGTTCGTCGTCGTCACATTGATGTCGAACGTACCACAGCTAAAGCCAAAGTCATCTGCCTCAACCAACGCCATCGCATTATCGACCTGCGCCCAGAAGCGATGATACAGCATCGCTGGCGCACGGTTGATCGGTGTGCCGTCGCCATTGGTGTCAGCAAACGCATCAGCCACTTCACAGAATTGGGCGCATGTGCGGTGTGATGGGTCACTTTGGTCAAGTGTTGTAATCCCTTCACACGAATCTTCGTAGAACCAGTGAATGTCAGCGAAGTTTGCCCCATTGCTCACAGTAGAACCGTCGCCCAATGTGTAGTCGTTTCCGGCCGGAATATAAATCTCGTCCCAGAAACGGCGATAGTCACCCCGATGCTCGATCATGGCAACACCTTCGACACCATAGCTGTCACGGCCGTACACAGACCACAACGCATCCATTAACTCAGTCGCTGTTTCACCAGCCTCTACTGCATGAACCGCACCCGAAATCTGCGAATACGCCAGCAACGTCCGTGCCAGCGAAGCGGCCACACCTACGTCTTGACCATAGCTTTTCACGTCCATCTGCAAATTGGTGTTGACATCCTGCATTGTGCCAAAGCCACCTCCGCTATAATCGCCCGCCGGTTTGCTCGTTGCCGGATCGCCCCAATCAATGCCAGATGGCAACGCAAATGGTGCGCCGTTATAGTCGATTTTCGTCACGTTGATCGCCATATTTGCCCAATCATCGGCCGCGTCTAGCAATGCCGCATCAACCGTCTGACCTGCGTCAGCCACCTCTTTCAGCGTCATCATATACCGTTGCCCCGACCATACCTGGAAGCCGAACCATGTGTTAGAGCCGGGATCGTGGTATACCGGATTGTCATCATACGCCATGCCGTAGAAGTGTGGGCCCTGGCTGGTCGCATTCGAGTACGTGCCATCGACGCTATTGGTGACACCACCTGCAAATGCGCCTGCTGGCACCAGATTGCCGTCTGCATCAGTGCCGTCAGCATCTGATTGCAGCCACAGATAAAGCTCCATTTGACGTTGATAGCTGTTTTCCCATTGTGTGCGGCCGTTTGGCGAAATACCGGGCAGTCCGCTACCGGGATCGCTCCATGTATCGTCATTTGCAATCACCCACGCCGCCCAGGGGTCTTGATAACCGAAATGCGCGTCGCTTGCGCCGATCAAAAACGCCCAGTCATGTGTCTCTTCCAATGGTGCGCCCCACGACGTATACCATGCCAGCAAATCATGTGCGCCGTCATACGTGCCGTTGCCTGTGCCAGTTGTGCATTGCATCGGATCAGATGCCGTCTCGCACCCAATCGGCATGAAGTATTTATCGAACATATCGTAGCGCAAATAATCTGCCATCTTTGCCGCTTTGCTGATAATCGGCACAATCTGTCCATTCGTTTCGCCACCCCATAGCTCGGCCAAACGCACCGCTTCAATCGCACGGCCTTCTGCGTCTGGCGCATTGGTATAACGCCATTGTGGCGTATAGCTACCATCTTGAATAAAGATATTGAGGAAGCCATCATCACTACCAAACGACATATTTTCATACGAAGGATGCGGGACAGTCTCCCATGTCGATTCTTGTGCGCCACGCTGGAATGTGTTGATATACACCGAATTACCCAGTGTGTAACCGGGGGCATCACCACCAAAATTGTACGTGTTATCGACATCAAGCAACCAGTGCATCAAGTATTGCGGACCCGAATTAGAGGCATCGCCGCCATTCCAGTGTGCGTTCAATTCGCCATAGATCGGGTCTGTGCCTTCGTTGATATTTGGGTTGAGCGGAGAGGGGTAGTTTTCGGGGCCGTTATGATTTTCTGGTGCATAGGTGGCCACGCTCACCCCATTGTCTTGGCTAAAGGTATGGTTTTCCCATGTCGGTTGCTGGCTGGCATCGGGGATAATGGTGTGTTCCATAATCGCCCACGCTTTTTCCAATGCGCTCCAGTCACCCGTCATCTTGCCATACGCAGCTTCGAGCAAAATAAGATAGCTAAACGCTTCTGATGTGGTCACATGCCCGTAGTCGGGGGCTTCCACATTTAGCTCTTCGACAGCATGGTAGGGAATGCCTTCTTCGTCGATATAACCGTTTTCGGGATCATGGATCGCGTCGTACAGTTCAAAGAAGCGTTGTTGGCATGTGTTGACCGGGTTACGTCCCCAGTGGTCTGGGTCAGACAAAATCGGCAGCGTGCCACCAAAGTTTTGTCCGGGGAATGTTTGACCGCCTTGTGGGTTACAGGGCTGTCCGTTGACCATGAACTCGTATGGCTTGGCGGCGTTGGCCGCGATGCCTGCACCGCTGATCACAAAGCCGAATGAGCGAATCGCGTTGTGATTGATGTCGCCCGTTACGTCAGATGCGCCGCTTGCTGTCACTGTTGTGCCGTTGATCTGCACATCGGCCGCCACCCAGTAATCGTCAATCGTCGCGCCGGTCGCTTCTGGCCAGTCGAACGTCATTTCCCAATCGTTAATATCGCTGCCCGTGTTGTTGAAGATGGCGATATTGACAACCGCGCCGCCCAACCAAGCGTTGTCGTAGCGCAATGCGGTGGAGCAACGTGCTGCGCCGGGGTCTGGCACAATCGCGTTTGCGCCACCACTACCGGGGGTCGAATCGCTGTTATCGGCACTGCCGCCACCGAGCGGGGGCAAGCCCAAAAATTGATAGTCTCCCAATGTTTGATTGAGTGCGCCACTACCCTGAATATAAAAGTTATGGCTCGATTGTTGGGCGGTCAAGTTTTGACTCCACATCTCTGAGCCGCGCAATGTGGCTGTGCCATCGGCCGCGACGGTGATCTCGCCGCCTGATGGCTGATTAGAAACGGTGACACCGCTCCCAATATCCCAGAGCAATGCCCAATTGGACAAACCGCCCGGACAATCGACGGCAAGGCTAAAGCCAAAGTCGCCTGATTGCTGGACGTTTAGGTTGCTAATCGCGGCCGTACAGCCGTAATTATCTGATTGTGCCGATAGTTGATGGGCATTTTGCATCCATGCCAGAGCAATAAGCGGCAAAATAAGCAGCAGCCATCGCTTTGTATGAAAATGTGTGCGGAAAGTAGATAGGATCATTTTCTCTCACCTCGTATGTAGTTTTAGATTCGTTTGGGGAGCGCGGTCGCTCCATTCTCTCCACCCAAATGATACACGATCCCAGGAAGTTTGGGAAAGGGGCAAAAAAAAGAAAAGAGGGCAGGTACAAGGCTCTGCCCCGACAATTATTTGTCTATTTGTCAGAGAGTGCCTTATGACTTGTCGTTCGGTTAAGGACAAAACTACATACGAGCAAGACGAACGAGAACGCCAACCCAACGCCGCTGACGAGCAAGTAGTCGCCCTGGGCGAAGATAGCACCGACGGACAAACTGGCTGCCCCTGCCCCGACGGCGACAAATAGTTCGCTTGCCCCTTGTGCGCGGCCGCGTTCGTGGGCGGCTAATGCGTCGGAGAGCAGCGATGAACCAGCCACGTAGCAAAAATTCCAGCCCAGCCCCAGCAAGAAGAGCGCGAGACTGAGCGGGGCGAGTGTGGGCGAAACAGGTGCAAGCACACAGGCGGCGATCAGCACCAAAACACCGGTGCGTATCATGGCGATCCGGCCGAATTTGTCGATCAGCCAGCCGGTGAGAAAACTGAGACCAAACATGCCCATCGTATGTGCAGAAATGACGAGCGAGACATTGGCAAGCCCATGATCGTGATGATCCATGTGTAGGGGCGTGATCACCATCACAAACGCCATTACAAAGTAGCTGATCGTCATCGAGAGCAATGCGAGTAAAACAGTCGGTGAGGTGAATATCTGGAATAAGGTGCGCGGGGCGGCGTTTTCGATGCTATCTGGGTTTTCGGCCGCTTCTACTTTCGCCACTTGCTTTGCCAGTTCACCGGGGTCGGGATAGAGAAAGAAGAACAAAATGAGGAGCGCAATACTGATCGCTATGGTGGCAATGACGAACGGGCCGACATCGGCCGGATACCCTCGCGCTTCCATCCAATTGGC
>CALECP010000373.1 GCA_937949915.1 uncultured Anaerolineae bacterium | reverse complement strand
AATTGTTTCAGTATTTTTTTTTGTTGTGGTTTGTTCATCGTTCGTACAATTGCGAAACTACGATTGCCGTTTAATGTTGCGGCCGCATATTCGAGAAACCGTTCCCTATATCGCTCATTGCCCGTGTCAGTGAATCGTTTTGCAACCTGAAATGGAGAAATCCCACAATCTTGATTTTTGTTGCTGTCATCATCTTCTTCTTCGTTATGTTTTTGAGAGCATTCAGTTTTTGACACGTAATTTGTTGTTTTTTTGACATCTCCAATTGGGTCGTTGTCATCAATTTTCACATTGAATAATGAAGAGTTGTCTATACCATCAAATTTATCGCGGTAACTTTTACCTACGACCTCATCAATATGGGTTTCCATTTCTCTAGGCGATTTGCCCATTGTTCGCACCAACCATATACCATGTATATGTGGATTCCATCGATCTGTTTTAGGGTGATATGACCATTCATACCGATGCGCCCACATCAAACGAAACGCATCAATTTTCGCTTTATGTCGGCCCTTATTAAATGAATCAATACCTGTTTTTAATGCACCATGCCAATTGTCGATTGGATGACCAATGGGCAATGAAAATCCAATAGAGACAACGTAGAATTTGACGTTTAGATCAATCAATTTTTGAGTGAATGAAATCAACGACCCACCAAACTTTTTGCGTACTTTGTGTATTTGATGAAATGGACACATCCATGCTGATGCTTTATAAGCGTTATTCTTGAAATAGCCTGTATCCCCGTTATCATAATGTAATTCTATGTGATGTTTTCGGAATGCCAGTGGTTTCTTTGATTGTTGAATTGGGTGATCTTCTGGCATAATCTCACATACAGCATCGAGCATATCATAGCGTCTAATCAAATAGGCAGATGATCTTGATAATTGTCGTTTACATACAGTCATTTGTTTTTTCCGTGTTACAAAATTGTCTACAACATAAAATTACAGGGTGTCAACAAAGGGATGACACCGTCTCGACTCAGACTTACATCGGGGTGATACATCGATGGAACTTTGAAGATACATTAATATACATTAGGTAGAGAGTCCCCCCCCCATATTAGCACAAACGATCTTACGACGTACAGAAAGCCAAACATGTTTTTAATTAACTGAACCAGTCATGTGCGGCTACGCCTAAATTATTACAAGAAAGGGTAAGCAAGATCATATAAAGCATGACGAAAAATTACCGTCTTTTTTTTTTAATCTATTGCTCTCCCTCGTGGGTTGTTCATGTTGTAAAGTCTCGGCACGTGTAATGCCTCAGAATTGCCGTCTGCTGTCGTTTCATTGCTACCCCTACAAACTCTCGTCCGTGTAAAAAGCCTCTCCTGTAGTGCATCATGTGGCGACAGGCATGGGTCTATCGGCCGACAAGCTGGCAACGCTGGCGGCCGATCTCGAAACGATAGACCGAACGGCCGACACGGCCGAGCGTAACCGTCTCATTGCCACGCTAACCGAAATAGGCGACAAAATGAATTGGGCGCTTTAGGGGGTAGCGTTGGAGGTGTCTAACAAAACCCTTTAATGCACCCCCAGATACCGACCGATACCAGCGTGACAGATTCCGCGCCCTTTCCGCACCGTTCCCTTAATTGACCTATAAAAACCAAACAAGCGAGAATGCCCCCCGCACGGGGTTTTTAGGCGTTACAGACCCGTCACAAGGGTTATGCTCTAAGAACTCATTTGAGAAAGGAAACGTTCTGCTAATGGCAGAACCGCCCTTATGAAAATGACCTTCGTTATTTCCATGCGGGTATCGCTCGTGTTGTCAATTGTTGTGATGATTGGTGCGAGGTGGTGTGTAAGGGTAAACAGAGAGAGGGATTGCATAGTTGTGTACGGTACGTGGCGAAAGCGATGAGAGAGAGAATTAGGAGAGAGAGCCAGTTGATCACTGTAGATAGATGTGTGTATGAAGGATGGGTTGATGACGAGACATATTGTGATACATGAGTTGATTGGGTTGCTTTGTAACGAGGGGAAGCTAGGAGGATGCGTAGAGAGTGTGTAGAGGGTAGAGAGTGATTTGTTGGATGGGTGAATAGTTGATGTGCGATCCCGCAATTTTTGATACTGAGCCTAAATTTAGGGTCGAGAGAAAGCAGTCGGTCTGTCAGTTTGCAGTATAATGCTGCAAAAAAATGACCTAACTTTGTCACACGTATTTGTAAAGTGGTATGAAGTGTACTCCTTATCTCCAATTTTGTGATTTCATCGCATGAGAGGATCGCTAGGGATAGGTAGACTTTTTTGCATCGTAAGTAGGGATTAAATAATTGATTTGGGAAAGAGCTTAAGCTGTGATACATACATTTTCAACCAGAGCTAACGAGCAACAGCGTCAGGCGATCACCACTACTGAGGGGCCACTCCTCATCATTGCGGGACCGGGGTCTGGGAAAACATTCACACTGGTTGAACGTGTCGTCTACTTGATCACGCAGAAACAGGCTACACCGGAGTCGTTGTTTGTTGTTACGTTCACAGAAAAAGCAGCGGCCGAACTCACCACTCGTATCTCCAACCGATTACATAATCTGAATATCCCTTTCAATCTCAATGAGATGTTCCTCGGTACGTTCCATTCGATTTGTTTGCGTTGGTTGCAAGATTACCGAGAGTACACACGTCTAAAGCGCAACTTTATGCTGATGGATCAGTTTGACCAGCAGTATTTCATCTACCAAAAAATCAACGAGTTTGCTGACATCGAGAACATCGACTTGTTGTGGGGTGATTCTAAAAAGACCAGTCGCTGGCGTAAATCGAGTGCGTTGCTCAAATGGATCAATGTTGTTAGTGAGGAGTTCCTCGACTCGGCCGACCTAATTGCATCAAACGATGCTGACATTCAGGTATTGGGGCATGTCTCCAGAAAGTACCAACAGATGCTAGAAGAGCAGAATGCACTTGATTTCTCCACGATTCAGTGGGAGGCGTTAACGCTTCTACGCAACCATCCCGAAGTGCGCGATGCCTTGCGTGAGCAGATCACCTACTTCATGGTTGATGAGTATCAGGATACAAACACCATCCAAGAATTGATTCTACGCGAGCTATCAGGTGAATTGCCGAATTTGTGTGTTGTGGGAGATGATGATCAGGGTCTATATCGGTTTCGTGGGGCAACGATTCGGAACATTTTGCAGTTCAAAGAGAATTTTCCGGCCGACCAATGCGCTCAAGTTGAGCTGACGACTAACTATCGGTCACACCCTGACATTATTCGCTTCTACAACGAGTGGATTGAGGCACAGAATTGGGAGCATCAAGGCACGAAGTTTCGGTATGAGAAAACGATGCGGCCGAGACGTGACACCTTTCCTGATGTTCCGGCCGTTGTCAAAGTGGCTGGGCAAACAGAAGAAGCGTGGCATAACGAAGTCCTAGA
The DNA here is from genome assembly GCA_937949915.1 of uncultured Anaerolineae bacterium. GTDB lineage: Bacteria > Chloroflexota > Anaerolineae > Promineifilales > Promineifilaceae > CALECP01. The sequence continues at coordinate 6,503 of CALECP010000373.1, read as the reverse complement.
GTTTCTCCATACGATGCGTGATGATGGGCATCTCACCGATTGGAATCAGGTTGCGTTTCTATTTCGGTCAGTCCGTAATGAGAAGGCGGTCAGGTTAGCACGTTTTCTTGAAGAGAATGGGATCACGGTCTATTCACCGCGCTCAAATCAATTTTTCGGCCGACCTGAAATACGGTTGATGATCGGTGCATTGATCTCACTCTTTCCACAATTCCCGCAAGCGCGGAAATGGAATGATGATGCCCAACTCAGTATCTGGGATTTTTACGATAACGAGTGTGTCCGGCCGTTTGCCGAAGCGATGCGCCGACCAGAGAATCGAGATTTGTTGAACTGGGTACGCCGGATGCGAAACGAGCATTATCCGCTTGTGCATAACACCAACTATCCCTTTTCGGGACTGTTCTACGAGTTATTGCGCTATCCGATGTTCAGCGAGAGTTTGGGCGAGGAACGGCTGCAAGGTGGCTTGCTTAATAGCCGCGCCATGCGAAATCTGGCGATCTTCTCGCAGATGCTCAATAAATTTGAGTACCTGCACCATATCAGCGTTTTAACGGCCGAGCATTTGGATGCCAACTTGCGGCAACTATTCAATCAGTTTTTCCGCTTCCTCAAAGATGGTGGGATCAACGAGTATGAAGATGAGGCTGAGTATGCACCAAGCGGGTGCGTATCTTTTTTGACGATTCACCAATCGAAGGGTTTAGAGTTCCCTGTCGTCATCGTTGGCTCGTTAGGGATTAGCCCGCGCAAGCAATACACCGAGTTGCAACAGAAGCTGGAGGATGGGTATTTGCATCGACCGAGCTTTGAGCCACTGAGCGAAACAAAATTCTATGACTTCTGGCGACTCTATTACACCGCGTATTCACGCGCACAGAATCTGTTGGTGCTGACCGCATGGGAGAAAGAAGGGCGTGGCAGAACCCCATCTAAGCACTTCTCAGAGTTTTATAACCCCATTCCCTCATGGCGTGATCCAGCGTTTATCCCTGCCAAGCTGCCGTTGGACACAGTTAAAGATGTGAATTTGAAGCAAGAGTATTCCTTCACATCGCATCTCACCGTCTTTGAGAACTGTGCCGAGCAATATCGCTTCTATCGTGAAATCGGCTTTGCGCCCCTCCGCACAAACCCGATTTTGTTCGGTACGCTCGTTCACCAAACGATTGAGGACATTCACAAAACGGTACTGAAAGGGCGAGAAGAACGATTATCTGAAGATCAGATTGCAGCGTGGTTTGATACCAACTACGCCTACTTGACCAAACGGGAGCGTGTTTATCTTGCACCTGTTCCGCGCCGACTCGCGCTTGACCATGTGATGCGTTACTTCAAGCGATATGAAGGGAATTGGTCGCACATCCGCGAGGCTGAGGTCGATGTGTCATTGGTCAAAGATGCGTACATTTTGGCGGGTCAAGTTGACTTGATTGCAGGGGAAGGTGATACGTTTGAGTTGGTCGATTTCAAATCTGAGAAGAAAATTGATGTCAACAATCCCGAAGACCGTGAGAAGTATGATCGGTATCGGCGACAATTAGAAGTGTACGCGCATATCGTGGAGAATCGGTACGGCGTGACGGTAAGCAAAACCCATTTGCATTACACAGGGGTAGAATCTGGTAATCCACGTATCTCGTTTGACCGTAATCAACGGTCGATTGAGCAAACAATTGACACGTTTGACCGTGTGGTACAGCGTATTGAGGATAAGGATTTTGCGATTGCAGAACGGCCGCACAAACTATGTGAAGCATGTGCAATGCGGCACTATTGTGATGCGAAGAATTGGAAGTTTAGAGGGAACAGTTGATGAGTGACCAACAAAAATTAGGGCTGAACGTTGATAACCAGCAGGATGGTAATGGCTTTGAGTTTGAGCCAATTAAAGGCTACCCAATGCTCAATTGGCAAGGGAAGCGTCCATTCACAAGCACAAGCTACTACCCTGCCCAATTGAAAGAGGTGCATGGAACAGAAACAGGTGACTGGTTCAACAAACTGTTCTGGGGTGACAATTTACAGGTGATGAGCTACTTGCTGCGAGAATATAGAGGCAAAGTCCAACTTGCATATATTGACCCGCCATTTGACTCAAAAGCTGATTATAAGAAAAAAATCCGTGTTCGTGGAAAAGCCATAAACAACGAGCACGGAGCATTCGAGGAAAAACAGTACACTGATATTTGGACGAATGATCAATATCTCCAATATATGTATGAGCGTTTACTACTGATTCGAGAACTGTTATCAACTACAGGAGTTATCTGTGTGCAGTGTGATACAAGTCGGGGGCATTTGTTAGCGAGCATACTTGACGAGATTTTCAGTCGAGATTGTTATGTAAATACCATTACGTGGCAACGCTCGCATGCTCATGGTAACACGGGGCAAGGCTCAAAGCATTTCGGTAGTGTAACAGAGTACATTCACATTTATTCAAAGTCGAGCGCGTATCGATTTAATCCTCAATATACACCATATTCCGATGAAATTATTAAGCGTGACTATAAATATATAGATGAAATCACTGGTGAAAAATACCGTCTGACACCTGTAGACGGTCCTGGAGGTGCATCAAAAGGTAACCCTTTTTATGAATTTCTCGGTGTCCAAGGCTACTATAGGTATTCTAAAGAAAAGATGCAGACTCTTTACGATCAAGATGAAATAATCTTATCCTCGACAGGGAAAACGCTACACAGAAAACGGTATCTAAGAGAGGCAAAAGGAACACCAATCACTGATATCTGGACTGATATCAATCGCGTTAGCCCAACATCCCGTGAACGTCTTGGGTATCCAACACAAAAACCTGAAGCACTCTTGAAACGAATCATAAACACATTTAGTGATTTCAACGATCTTATCTTTGACTGCTTCATGGGAAGTGGCACAACGCAAGCAGTTGCCATGAAGTTGGGTCGTCGCTTCATTGGCGCAGACATCAATCTCGGCGCAATCCAGATCACAACCAAACGACTACTTGGCATCGCTCGTGAATTGGATAATCAACAACCAACGCTTATCCAAGATGAGGGTGAAGAGCCTGTTACCCATTACACTGGCTTTGAGGTCTACAACGTCAATCATTACGACATTTTCCGCAACCCACTTGAAGCAAAAACGCTTTTGTTAGAAGCACTTGAAGTACAGCGATTACCAGATGGGCATCTCTTCGATGGCGAGAAAGACGGTTACATGGTCAAGGTTATGCCTGTTAATCGTATTGCTACCCGCCAAGACCTCAACCCGCTCATCACCAATTTCAATGAACGGGACTTCAAGCGGCGATTTGAGAGCAATCCCAACGAACCTGTTGAGCGCATCATGCTGATCTGCATGGGTCACGAACCCGACCTCAAAGCGCGTCTCCAAGAGTCGGTGCATCCCTACAAACTGGACGTGGAAGTGGTCGATGTGCTGCGCGATAAATCTGATCTCACCTTCAAACGAGATAGCGAAGCGAAGATCATCGTTCAGGGCGATGAACTGGTTATCGAAGCGTTTTACCCGATGAACCTGCTCAAAAAACTATCGCTCCAAAAAGAGATGGTCGAAGATTGGCGCGAGTTGGTGGAATCAATCATGGTCGATTGGAATTACGGCGGTGCAGAGCTAGAGCCAACAACGGTTGATATTCCAGAGAAGAAAGAGATGGTGAGCGGCAGGTATCCCATCCCGAAAGGGGCTGGCACAATCCGCGTCAAGATCACCGACCTACTGAGCGAATCCCTTGAGGTTGAAGTGTAAAGATGGCACAAAAATCCCTCGATCCCGATTTCGCCTTTTTCAATCATCTCTGGCGATTCTATCAAGACAATCGGCGCACTATTCTCAAAGCGTATACTGGTGTCACTCGCAGATACATCGCATACAACCATCCCGACAACGCAGATAGCTACTTACGCAAGCCTCAGTTTGAAGCGTTAGAGATGTACGTTTTCTTGAAGGAGTTCATGGGCAATGCCCACGTCCATACCGTTTTCGATAATTGGAGCAAGAAAGAAGGTCGGTTTGACGGCCGAGCGGATACAGAGAATGAGGGGAAACAACCAACTCTATTCGATCAAAAAACTATTTTCGATTACGCCCCTATCATCAAACAGATGAGGCAGTTCCAGCGCGGCTATCCTAACTACATCTTCGCCCTAACGATGGGAACGGGAAAAACGATTTTGATGGCGACGTGCATCTTCTACGAGTTCATTCTCGCCAACAAGTACCCGGAGGATGAACGATACTGCCACAATGCGATCATCTTTGCCCCTGATAAAACAGTGCTGCAAGCGTTGCGTGAAATCGAAACGTTTGACCGCTCAAAAGTTGTGCCACCCCGATACGCTAAGTGGCTGGATGCGAATCTGCGAATGCACTTCCTTGAACAAGCTGGTGTCACGCTGGATGTTATCGACGGCTCTCGTTTCAATTTGATCGTCTCCAATACCCAAAAGATCATCCGCAAGCGTCAGCACAAAGAGAAAGGCGCGGTCGAACAGCTTTTCACCCCTTCAAAACCAGTCTACGAATCCCAAACGGTCTATGATGAGTTTAGTGAGCTGTTCGATGTTGAACCAGAAGATGAGCAGGGATTGACGACCAACCAACGCTTTCAAAAACTACAGCGCATCGGGCAGCTTGGCATCTACATCGATGAGGCACATCACGCATTCGGTAAAAATCTGGCAAAGGATGTCGGCGCGGCAGTAGACAAACGCAAAACGTCGCTTCGCAACACGATTGACCTGTTAGCGCGTGACCTCAAACGGCGCGGCACACAGATTGTGGCTTGCTACAACTACACGGGAACGCCTTATGTTGGCAAAGAAGTGATGCCGGAGGTGGTCTATGCCTATGGGCTGGATGAAGCGATCAAAGCAGGCTATCTCAAACAAGTCACTATTAACGGCTATGAGAATACAAAGTCGGCCGAATTTATCGGTTTGGCAATTGACGATTTCCTCGATCACAATGACCTCGATGCACGGCATGAAGGAATGCGTCCGAAAATGGCGTTTTTCGCTGCAACGATAAAGGAATTACAGGAGGAACTACGCCCGGCCGTTGAAACTGCTCTTGCACGGCATGGCATCTCCAATGATCGCATTCTGGTCAACGTCGGTGATACCAAAATAACTACCAATGATGATGAACGCGAGTTTCGTTTACTGGACACACCACAATCAGAGAAACAGTTTATTCTCTTAGTCAACAAAGGGCGTGAAGGCTGGAACTGTCGATCATTGTTCGGGGTAGCCCTGTTCCGTAAACCAAGATCGAAAATCTTTGTCCTACAGGCTACGATGCGTTGTCTTCGTGCCATTGGTGACGTTCAAAATACCGGCCGTGTTTATCTTAGCGACGAAAATCTTAGTATCCTCGAAGATGAACTACAGCAGAATTTCAGGGTATCAGCGACCGACATTCAACAGTCAGGTAAAAAGGGCTTACCTATTCGTGTCAAAATCGAAACGCCTCCACCGAAAATCAAACTGAAGCGAGTACGCCGCCTTTACGAGCTACAAGAAAAAGACATCGAACCGGGTACACGTTTGGGGCTAGAGGAAATTGACCGTGAGAAGTACCGTCTCCTACGCACAACACAGAAAGGGTTGCAAGGACGTGCGGCCGTCAAACATACTGAGGATATTTCACACCTTAAAGTGCAGCAGGAATTTACGCCGTTAATGCTGACGGCCGAAATCGCTCGATACCTTAATCGTTCCCCCCTATTCGTCGATGAACTGCTACGCTCAACGGCCGAGGGCATAGATGGGGTCGTTAATGCAGTTAATGCAGTTAATGAAATACTGTACGAGGAACTTATCCCCAAACTATTCCACCTAATCTATGATGTATCTACCTACGAGAAACAGGAAGCCTACGAGGTCGAACTCGTAAAAACGCCATCAGGTGGTTACTATCGCGTCACAGCAAATGACAAAACAGTTCACTCTAAAGCGTATGGTGAAGTCGATTTCGATCTCCCTACTCCAACACAAAAAGACATCGACGCATTACAAATTGAGACAGTTGATGCGGCCGAATCAGCGCGGAGCTTCCATCTTAGTACCTATGTCTTTGACTCGAATCCAGAACAGCAATTGTTTTGGCGATTGCTACGGGACGGCCGAATCCAGAAACTTTACTTCACTGGGATGCTCACACATGGTCAATCTGACTTTTACGTGCAATATATTGATCCCACATCACACACAATCCGCTCCTACTACCCTGACTTTATGTTTCAGCACAACGATGGTACATGGGTGATCGTAGAGGTTAAAGGCGAAAACAAATTAGATGATCCTGTTGTTATTGCCAAGAAAGAATATGCGAGCTCAATGGCTGGAGCTTCCGGTATGACTTATCGCGTTATTGCAGGAAAGGATGCTGATGCTGGGCGTATTGAGGCATTGTTCAATTGAGGAGAGCGTTTCTATGCAGTAGCAAGAGCGCAAAATAGAGATCGTTGTCAAATGGGAATTATCAAATTG
>CALECP010000372.1 GCA_937949915.1 uncultured Anaerolineae bacterium | reverse complement strand
CCGCACATAAGCAGATCGTACAAGACGACCAGCCCCGCCATAATGCCTACTGTTGTGATGTCCGGTTGTGGTAGCAAGAACTGGGCTGACCCGAAGGCGGCCGCCAAGATCAACGGCAGCGTGATCGGCAAAATGAGAATGGGCGTGAGCAAGTAGCTGGCACGGGATTGCGCCGAAATTGCGCCCACGAACACCCCGGCCGCCACATAGCCGACCGTCCCCAGCACCAAAAAGAGCAAGATACCCGGTTTGTAGAACGGTTTGTTGAACAAGATTGTAAACATGCCGACCAAAATAAAGACGACGGTGAGCAAGGTAGCCAGCAGACCGCCCAATTTGCCAAAGAAAATGGTGCTGCGCTTGATGGGCGCGATCAGCAGTGCGTCGATGGCGCGGCCGTCTGTCTCGGCCGCAAACGAACGGTTGATGCCCAGCGTTCCCGCCAGCCAGATGATCGTCCACAGCAGCCCCATCGCCACATTTTTGACGGCCGACAATTCATCGTACAGCGCAAAGTTAAAGGTGACGACGGCCGCAATCGCAAACACCAGCATCGCGCCGATAGATTGGCGGGTGCGCCGTTCGAGCATGATCTCTTTCCAAATGAGCGCGACGATTTGGGCTTTCATGCGGTGCGCTTCCTTTGGGTTGCATCCTGGTACAGGGCGATAAATTGCTCCGGCGTGACGGCCGTGCGTTCTACCTCTTCCACGATTTTGCCCCGGTTGAGAATGGCGATGCGGTCGCATAATGTCAGGCCGCGTGTCAGATCGTGTGTGATCAGGAGAATGGTACGGCCGCGCTCACGCTCTTGTTGTAGCAATGTGTCGAGCAGCACCGTCGCGTCTTGATCGAGTCCGGTATACGGCTCATCAAAAAGCAGTACGTCGGGTTGATGGAGGGTTGCCCGTGCCAGCGTCAGCCGTTGGGTCATGCCGCGTGAGAAGGTGCGAACGGGATCGCGTTGCCGCGCCAGCAGCCCGACTCGTGCCAGCGCATCATTGACTACCTGCGGCCGATCTGGCAGCCCATACAGTCGGGCAAAAAAGTCGAGATTTTGCGCGGCCGACAAATCGCCATACAACAACGACTGGTGCGATACCAGCCCGATATGCTCACGCACTTTGTGGGCGTGGCTGTGCAATGGGTAGCCGCCGATAGTCACTGTGCCTGTTGTCGGTTGCGCCAGCGTCGCCACAATTTTGAGTAATGTCGATTTGCCTGCGCCATTCGACCCGACGAGCGTCACAAATTGCCCGGCCGCGATGTGCAAGTTGACCCCGCGCAAAACAGGGTTCAGCCCAAATTGTTTGGTCACGGCCGCAATGTCGATCATGCGCCAATTATACGCCAGTGGACAGTAATAGTTCGCCCCCAAATGTGGCGATGTCGGCATGAACGGCCGCTTTCATTGCGTCTGGGCTGCCAAATAGGTGTGGCACTTGGGATGTGTAGGCGGCGATAGCGGCGATCCGGGCGTGGACGGCCGCATCGGAAAGGGGAATGAGGACGGCCGTGGTCGGTGGCTGGTAGCCGGTGCGTTGCGTGTAGGGATAATCGGGATAAAAGTGGGTGCAAGTGCTTTGTGCGGCCGTGACGGTGAGCTGGTGATCGACATGATTGCCGATGCCCAATGGGGCGATCAACTGCTTGTGCGCTGGCAATTGTGCTAGGTGCGCGGTCAGCAGATTGTGTTCGATAGGGTCAACTGCGCCAAAGATCGCGCCGTCTGATTGATAGAGCGGCCGACCGGTCAGTGGATCGCTGCGATAGATGCAGTCGAGAATGGGCCAATGGTGATAATCGGCCCCCAAAATGCGACACGCTTCTCGATCTTCGGAACGGCGTTGCGCCACCGGGTTCGCGTCCAATTGCATCGACTGGTGCTGCATCTGGGCAAACGGTGATAGGGTGGTGGGTGCATGTCCGGCCGTGACGGTCACGATCAAGATACGTTCCCCCGCCTGTGTGCGCTCGAATATCTGCCCCCCGCACGACAATGCCACGTCGTCTAGGTGGGGGGATAGGTAGATGGCATCGTACAGTTGTTGCTTCATGTTTGTTGTCATTGTGTTGCTACGTGTATGGTATCACAATGCTTCTGCCTTCATCCTCATTATTTCCACCCTTCTGTTATACTCAACCTATGTCTGAAAAAATAACCGTTCTTCTCGTTGATGATCATAAAGTGGTGCGCCAGGGGGTGCGCGCGTTTTTGTCTATTCAGCCCGATCTGGTGGTGGTGGCAGAAGCGGAGTCGGGCGAGGAAGGGGTGAAGATGGCGGCCGAACATGCGCCGGACGTGGTGTTGATGGATTTGATTATGCCCGGTGGGATCGATGGGGTGGAAGCGACCCGCCGTGTAAAAGATGCCAGCCCCCGTTCGCAGGTGATCGTGTTGACGAGTTATCATCAGGACGAGCATATTTTTCCGGCGATTCGGGCGGGGGCATTAAGCTACTTGCTCAAAGATGTTGACCCGGCCGATTTGGCAGACGCAGTGCGGAAAGCCGCGGCCGGAGAAGCGGTTCTTCATCCCCGTGTCGCAGCGCGTGTGGTGCAAGAGATTCACGGCACGCGGGAAGAACGGACAAACGTTTTTACCGAATTGAGCGACCGAGAGCTACAGGTTTTGATGTTGATCGCAGATGGCAAAAGCAACGCCATTATCGCCGAGGAGTTGGTTGTCAGCATCAAAACGGTGAAGAGCCATGTCAGCAATATCTTGAGCAAATTACATCTAGGAGACCGCACACAAGCGGCCGTGTATGCGTGGCGTGAAGGGGTTGTGCGCCGCAACGAATAGTCGTCAATCTCTGTGCCAAATCTGTTAAAATAATTATCAATATGATCGCAAAATATGTTGCACTCTCGCTCTTATCTATCGTCTTGCTGACAGGTTGTTTGGTGCTAAATCCGGGGCCACGGCCGACCATCGCCCCCCGCCAAATTGATCCCAGCACAATTGATCTCGCCATCCCCGATACGCAACCGGGCATCACCAGCAACAATGATCCGGCCGATTCCGTTGTCTTTGACAACAGCGTTGCGCCCGGTATCGACCCCGATATTGCGGCATTGGTTGCGGCCGTTTCCCAGCAACAATTGGTGGCATACGTGCAGAAATTGGGCGAATTTGGGACGCGCAACAGCTTTAGCGACACCACCAGCGAAACGTTTGGCATCGGTGCAGCCCGTCGCTGGATCGCTGATGAATTTGAGCGTGTAGGGGGCGGCAATTTGATCGTCGAGAGGCAGGATTTTAATTTGACCTACGAAGGATTGACAGCCGGACAGCAAAACGTGATCGCCACCTTGCCCGGTCTCAGTGGCCATGCTGGTGTGGTCGTGATCAACGCCCATTATGACAGCCGCGTAGGCGGTGGATCACAATCAGCGACTGATGGTGAATCGCTCTCGCCATCAGCCAACGACAATGCAAGCGGGGTGGCAATGCTGCTTGAATTAGCGCGGCTGCTCAGTTCGCGCCGCTGGAATCAAACGATAGTGTTCGCCGCTTTTGCTTCGGAGGAGCAAGGCACGGCCGGGAGTCGCTGGTACGTCAATCAAGCTGTTCTCAACAACAAGCAAATCGACTGGGCGATCAGTAATGACGCGATTGGGGGACATACCAACATTCCACAAGCGTCTGTGCGGATGTTCGCGCCCAATCTGACGTTCTCAAGATCGGGGGCGACGGCGCGGTATGTCAGCCATCTAGTCGATATTTATCAGCCCGGTTTGCAGCTAGAGGTGATCAATGCGCTGGATCGCCCCGGCCGCTATGGGGATCATCGTGAGTTTATCAACGCCAATATCGGGGCTGTTCGTCTGATTGAGCTAGTAGAGGACGAAGATCGCCTGAATAGCCCCACCGACACATGGGAAAAAATCGACTATGCTTATCTCGAAAAAGTGACGCGCATCAATTTGATCGCGGTGGCGAATTGGATCGGTGCGCCGCCGCCACCAGCGCGGCCGACGATTGCAGGTATGTCTGATCCGGGATCGTATTTGGTGTCGTGGCGGCCGCATCCCCAAGCGGCCGCGTATGCAGTCTCATTTCGGCCGCTCAACGAGCCATTTTTCCCAGTGCTGCAAATTGTCCCGGCCGATGGCGAACATATTTTTACCGATCTTAGTCCCAACTTGACGTATGGGGTGAGTATGGCACCAATTAGTGAGAGTGGCCGACTCGGTGGCTTCTCAGTCGAAAAAGTGATTCCGTAGCAACACGGAGCTTTAGTGCGGAATTGATCCCACGACAGGTATATCAATCGCTTCTAGCTGGCGCTTTTCATGGATTCTCGGATCGAGATATTCGAGGATCAGGGCAAAAATCAGCCCAGTGCCAACGGCGACCCCAATCCGAAGCGGCCACTGAATGAACTCTATCGGGCTGGCCGAAATTTTTAAGGGGGGCGTGATTACGTCGAGCGGCACAAGCTGTGGCGGCACTGTTCCGGCTTGTGGGAGAGGATTGACCCGTCCGGCCGCTACATCGTCAAACACAGCCACGATAGCATGGGCTATCGCTGTTGTTTCTTCTTCGTCTTCGTAGTTGACAAAGGTCGTCATACGACTACGGATCGTAAACGCTTCAATCGCCTCAGCCAATGGCTCTAATTCAATGTCGTACTCACCATATTGAGGTTGTAACAACTTGAGGCGTACCAGTTCCGCGAACTCACTACCGTTCGACCAGTCTGTCATGCTATTGACAACATATTGTGAGGCAACCCATTCCCATTGACGCTGTTCGGCGTTGTTGACGATTTCCTCGCTGGCATTTTGTCCCACGATAAACTGGATACCGATTCTGTATGTCGGTTTGGGAACGCGAAATGCGACCAGTGCAACCAGTAGCACACCGATAGCTGGCATCACGAGCATCGGCCATCTGCGTTTGATGATGTTGAGATAGCCGCGTAGTTCGATGAAGGTATTGTCTCGGATCACGCTGTTATCCTACTTCGCTGAGTTCGGCCGAACCCACCATGTCGTATGACGGCCGGGGGCGCGGCCGCGGCGCGGGGTCAGGCAGAGATGATGGCACATCATGGATGGGAATCTCGCCCAATAGCTCCATCTTCAAGCGCTTCGCTGTGGTACGGTAGCGGATGGTGGGATCGAGCAGTTCCAACACGGCAACGACGATGAAGCCACTGATGAGACTGAGCCACAAGCGTGTCGGCACTGCCAATTGATCCCCTACGCTGAGGACGTACTCTTCAACTTCGGCCGTATCGACTGAATCGACTGAAAAAATGACGGGAATCCCTGCTTTTAATTGGGGGATTTCGTTGCCTGATTGCTCCTCAAGCACTTCCACCACTGCTTGGCCAAAGTCGCGCACCCCTTCTTCGGTGGCATCGACAACCTGAATCGTGAGCAAACTACGACCTGCCTGTGCTGCCATATATTGCGCTACTTCGCCGGTGGTCATCTCGTCATAGCCCCATGCTTGCAGCCTTTCGCTGACTGATTCGGCAAATAGCGTACCGTTTGACCAGTCACTGATCCCGGCCGACACGTATTCGGAAGCTCGCCAATTGAAATAATTTTCTTCGGCTAGTTCCAGAGCGGAGTCGGGCGGTACTTGCCCCACGATGAACTGTAGCTGCATACGATGCCACTCTTCTGGCTGTGAAAAGGTGAGAACAGACAAAATCATGCCGAACGCGCAAACAGTTGCGATCAGTCGCCACCGTCTGCTGATGATGTCTTTTAGTTGATTCCATGTCATAAACGCAAATTCTCCAGAAACAAATTGTGCATAATCGTATCTTACCCGTGACAAACAATAACGCAACTGACCGTAGGTGAATCGCTTGAAAAGAGAGGCGCATTTACGCAGCGCTGATAACGGCTTGGAAGGCGGCGATGTTTTCGGCGATGGTGCGTGTGCCGCCAAAGATGGCACTGCCTGCGACGAGCGATGTGGCCCCGGCCGCGACGATGGCGGCCGCGTTGGTCACTTTTACGCCGCCGTCTACTTGCAGCCACGCGGCCGATTGGATCGCATCTAGCTGGTCGCGCAGGCGGCTGATTTTGGCGGTGCTGTGGGGGATGTAGCTTTGTCCGCCAAAGCCGGGATTGACTGACATGATCAGCACAAGGTCAACCAATGGCAGCACTTCTTCGAGTGTGCTGAGGGGGGTGGCGGGGTTGAGCGTGACACCGGGCAGCATTCCGGCCGTGGTGATCTGCTGGAGGGTGCGGTGCAGGTGGGGGCATGTTTCGACATGCACGGTTAGCCTGTCTGCCCCGGCCGCTGCAAAGTCAGCGATGTAGCGATCTGGGTTTTCGATCATCAGATGCACGTCTAGCACCACGCCCGTTTCTTCTTTCAGTTGGCGCAGCGCACGGACAGCGATGGGGCCAAACGAAATGTTGGGGACGAAGTGACCGTCCATTACGTCGATATGCAGCCATTGCGCTCCGGCGACGGCGGCCTGACGGCATTGTGCTTCCAGTTGTCCGAAATCGGCCGCCAAAATAGAGGGTGCGAGTACAGCTTTGTCATTCATTGATCACCATGTCTCCTAAAATAAAACGATCATTGCCCATAACGTTACCATTTTCGTCATGGATGTGCAGCCGTCGTTGTGTGAATTGTTCGTATAGTCCTACTTCGACGCGGTACTGGCCGGGGGGGAGGGCTGGGATGGTGAACTGATACGGA
>CALECP010000371.1 GCA_937949915.1 uncultured Anaerolineae bacterium | reverse complement strand
ACTTTGCAACATGATGTTAGATTCTACACTCTTTATGCCCTCGATCCAGAACTGAACAGCTCTGCAACAACATACCATGACTAATGATTCTAATATTTGACATACATAATCTCCTATTATCTAGCATTCTTAGCATAACCCCGCATCATCGAGAAACTGGTATATCGATTAAATCGGGGAATCTGCACACATATCTTACAATCAAAATTGAGTTTACATCAACCTGTAGTAGTCTATACGATCCACACTATATTTCGCAAATCGCGCAGGTCGTGCGTGTGATTTATATGTTCCATGTTTTCATCTTGTCACAACCACCTTTACCCAAGCTTCTTCCCCAAATCATTAGCACTAGTCACAGGCGCAAGACACGCAAAATTGTGACACACATACGCGGCCGCCATCCCATCTACCAACGGCCGATCTTTGAGCAACGGCACACCGCCATCGACAGCCCCGGCCGCCACCACCACATTCGGCCGGAAACCTGACCGCACCACAGCCAACAACGGCCGCGCCTCATCCAAATCACCCACAATCGCCACCTCCTTCGGCTCGCTCATCAGCAGCCACGCATTGCCCAGCCAGTGCGCGAACCCCGTCGGATATTGCACTATCGCCTGATACAGCGCGGCCGTCATTTCCTCCGCATAATCGGCATACGTGCCATCACCCGTGAACAAATTGAGCAACAGCAACACCCGCGCCGCCATCGCATTCGGGCTGGGCGTGGCGTTATCTTGAATCGTTTTCGGCCGGAAGATCAGCCGTTGATGATCGTCAGACGTATCGAAAAAGCCGCCGTTCTCCTCATCCTTAAAATGGGTCATCATCGCGGCCGTCAGCGACTGCGCCCACGCAAACCAGCGCGGCTCAAACGTCGTCTGATACAGTGCCAACAACCCATCCGCCAAATACGCATAATCTTCCAAATAAGCATTGAGCTTGGCGCGATGTCCCGCCTTCCATGTACGGAGCAGCCGATTGCCATTTGTCACCATCGTTTGCTGCAAAAATTCAGCATTCCGCACGGCCGCGGCCGTATAATCGTCCCGTTCTAGCACCCTGCCCGCCTCGGCAAACGCCGCCAGCATCAGCCCATTCCACGCCGTCAACACTTTGTCATCCAGCCCCGGCCACACACGCTGGGCGCGGACGGCGTACAGGGCAGCTTTGGCGGCCGCTATTTTCGCTTCTGCTTGCTGCGGGGTCAGGTCAAATTGACGGCCGACGGCCGCCACATCCTCCTCCACATTCAAAATGTTGACTTCCTCCCAATTGCCTTCCTCACGCACCTGATAATACGCCATCACAAACGGCGCATCCTCCCCCAAAATCGCCTCCATCTCCGCCTGTTCCCACACATAAAATTTACCTTCAACCCCTTCGCTATCCGCGTCCAGACTGCTATAAAAACCACCGTCCTCATGCGTCATCTCCAGCAACACCCAGTCAAGCGTTTCCTCTACGATGCGCTTGTACAGTGGGTTGCCAGTCAATTGCCACGCATGAAGATACACCCGCGCCAGCAACGCATTGTCATACAGCATCTTCTCAAAATGCGGCACAAGCCACTCCGCGTCCACCGCATACCGCGCAAACCCACCCCCGATCTGGTCATACATGCCGCCATACGCCATCTTTTGCAGCGTAAACTCCGCCATTTCTAGCGCGTCAGCATCATCGTGCTGCCACGCATGGTTGAGCAAAAATTCGAGCGACATCGACGGCGGGAATTTCGGCCCCTCTTTTGTGAACCCGCCAAACTGGCTGTCAAACATCGCGCTGTATTGCGTGATGGCGCGATCTGTCAACATCGGTTCGAGAACGCTCTCTTGCTTGAGAATGTATTGCTGGTCGATGTGTGCTGCCAAATCGGCCGCGCTTTTCACCAATTCGTCCCGCCGCTTCTCCCAAGCGTCAGCCACACTGAGCAACACTTGCTTGAAACTGGGCATTTGATAGCGCGGCACAGGGGGAAAATAAGTGCCAGCATAAAACGGTTCGCCCTCTGGCGTGAGGAACACATTGAGCGGCCACCCACCCCGGCCGGTCATCGTTTGCGCCGCGCTCATGTAAATGGTGTCGATGTCCGGCCGTTCTTCGCGGTCTACTTTGATGTTGACAAACAGTTGGTTCATCAGCGCGGCCGTCTCTTCATCCTCAAACGATTCATGCTCCATCACATGACACCAATGGCAAGCCGCATACCCGATACTGACCAGAATCGGCCGGTCTGTCTCCTTCGCCAGCGTCAGTGCCTCGTACCCCCATGGATACCAATCAACAGGATTGTTTTTGTGTTGCAATAAATACGGGCTGGTTTCGTTCGCTAATTGATTCGGCATCAGTTACATCCTTGTTCGTGTCATGATTGATTATTTTGTCTATCATAGCGCATAGACAAGCATACGGAGCGCCCCCTAACTATAATGGAGGTGTGTCGGCCGGGAAAAGGGATAAACCGTACACATTTCATCAGAAATAATCCCGGCAATGGTGCAACCAATGGCGGTCTTTGTGCGTAATGAGTGTGACAAGTGTCAAAAAAATAACATGGAGATAGTGATGTCAGAATACTCGATTAGTGAATTTGTCAAAAAAACGGCACAGGATGATGCAGAGTCAGACCCGTTTGAACTAGAAAATCCATACATGCTCGAACTAAACTTGGACGGCCGCGTGTGGACAAAAGTCGGCACGATGGTTGCCTACACAGGGGATGTCACGTTTATCCGCGAGAAAATGCTTGAGCATGGCATGAAAAAAATGCTCAAGCGCATGGCAACCAGCGAATCATCTGCCATGATGAAAGCAGAAGGCAAAGGGCGCGTCTATGTCGCCGATCAAGGCAAGAAAATCCAGATATTGCGCCTAGATGATGAGACGATTTATGTGAACGGCAACGATTTGCTGGCGATGGAAGACGGCCTCGATTGGGATGTCACCCTCATGCGTCGTGTCGCGGGCATGTTGGCTGGTGGCTTGTTCAATATCCGTGTATCAGGCAAAGGGATGGTAGCGATCACGTCTCATTATGATCCGCTTGCGCTGCATGTCACACCAGACAAACCGTTGTTCACAGACCCCAATGCAACGGTGGCATGGTCAGGTTCATTGCAGCCAGAAGTCGTGACCAATGTCACGTTTCGGACGCTGGTCGGCCGAGGCAGTGGCGAGGCGATTCAGTTGGCTTTTCGTGGAACGGGGTGGGTTGTCATTCAGCCATACGAAGAGGTGTACATGGCGGCAACGTCATAAACGATACACTATCTTTCTGCCCAACGGCCGAGCCATTCACTGAGTAGCACGGCCGTTGCCCCCCACACCTGAAAGCCCTCGACCGCAAAATACGGCGCGGTAAATGTGCCATTGTTAATCGGCCGCGCCTCCCTTTTTTGATGGGCAGGATCAGCCAAATGGGCCAGCGTCGGCTCAAGAATACGTGCCACCTCATCGTGGTTTGGGATGTAATTCGGCCGTGCTGCCGTATAGCCGACAAACGGATGAACGAGAAAATCACTCGGATAAATGTAGATCGGAGCCATCGCCCCCAAAAGCTCGACATCAGCACGCGGTACACCCAGCTCCTCTTCCAATTCGCGCAGCGCGGCCGTATCAAACCCCTCACCCGCATCCACCCGGCCGCCCGGAAACGACACCTGCCCCGAATGATCTTTGAGCGTGTCCGGCCGTTTCGTCAGCACCACATGCAAATCGCGCCCGGCCGCATCGGGATAAAGCAAGCACAGCACCGCCCCGATGCGCGGCGTACCCGCACGACTGACCGGCCGGTGCCAATTACGGAGGCCAATGCCCATCCGCATCCGCGCACCTGCATAATCAAAATCTGGTATCGTTAACGCTTGTGTAATTGCTGCTTGCCATCCCATCCACCATATTGTACCAGTAGAGACGCAACATCTTGCGTCTTTTTTGATCAGGAAAGCGCATCATCTTTCGCCTCTCCAAAACCAATTTCAACCAATTTGTATTTTTCCTGCCAAAGATCACTCTGTTGTAGTGTAGGCTGCTAAACCAGCTACATTCTAAAACTATTAGTTTCCGATCTCCTTCTGCTGATAGAGGGGTAAACCGCCCGGTTTGCCCCTCTAACTTTTTTTACTCCCCTTTTGCCACAAACGACCGCACATAATCAGGTGGCGTAACCCCATTTTTGAGACGGCCGTCTGCGATCAACTCGCCAAACACCGTCTCCATCGGAATCACACCCGCCCACACGTCTAGATCATAATCAGGCTCGTCATCAACCGGGCCACCGGTGCGTACTTTTGCGGCCGCCAAGTCAATCGGGATGCTCACAATATGGGTCGCTTTCATCTCTGTCGCGTTTGGCTGTCGTGCATCATCCCATCGCCCCGGTATCAGCTTCTCGGTAAAGATCGCCAGCGCTGCCATCTTCGCGGCCGGGTCTTCGATCAAGCTGCCTTTGCCATACAGCACGGCCGAGCGGTAATTCATCGAATGATGGAAGACAGACCTCGCCAGCACCAACCCATCGACATGCGTAATCGTCACGCACAAATCGTGTCCCGCTCCCGTATGATTCATCAAACGGCTGGTCGATGCGCCATGTAGTAGCAAATTATCGCCATCACGCGCATGGATCGTCGGGATAACCGTCGGACGGCCGTCCTCACCCACCATGCCCACATGACAAATCAACGCCGCATCCACAATCGCGTATACCGTTTCTTTGTCATACGCTGCTCGTTTGGGTACACGCCGTACCCGGTTTGTATCGGTCACAGAAAATTGAGTCATAAAAATTCACCTCGGCCGTTCATCATAACATTTATCGACTGACAGAAAAGCGGTAGCCCACACCGGGCAAATTGTGAATAAAGCGCGGGCTTTTTGCTTCGGGATCGATTTTTTTGCGGAGGCGGCGCACCAGCCCACGCACCAGATCACGGTCGCCCGTTCCGCCATAGCCCCACACCCGCTCAACCAACTCCTCCGTTGGAATCACTTGCTCGGCGTGGGTCATCAACACGTAGATCAGGCGAAATTCTAACTGGGTGAGGTGCAAAGGCGCGTTGTCGTCTACCGTTACGGTGCGCTCGTTCGGATTGAGCGCGAGACCATCGGCCGTAATCGTAGACAAAACGGCCGCCGGAATCGACCCCGACCGCTTGAGCAACATTCGCGCATAGCGATCAAACAATCGCATCGAGATCGGCCGTTGCAACACACAATCAACCCCATGATCAAGGTAGGCGCAATGCTCGTCTTCTGTCAATGAGTCAGCGATCAACAAAATCGGCACGTGTGTCCGTTCGCGGGCTTCATTGATGATCGGTAGCATCTCGGCCGTCTTCGTGCAGATCACTAGCAGATCAAACGCCCGTTCAAGTAGCAGTTGTAGCGCACGCTCTGCCTCTGCATGGTTTGCGCTCTGCAACCCCATGTGGCGCAGCACATACGAAAAATGGTCGCGCTCTTCGATATTGGGGGCAAGCAACAGCGCGTTTTTCATGATGAGGCGCAGTAGGCGACCATATCGCGGAACACGGCCGAAACGGATCCGTTCGACAACAATGTTTGTGTGCTGGCGATACCATCGTTAATGGTCGGCGCACGGCCGAGCAGGTGCAAAATCGCGCCCGTTGTCAGCGCGATCTGATTCAGTACGTCCGTATCGGCCGTGCCATCTAGCACCGCCCGATTGACCGCAATATGTGCGCTGAGTTCTTTCGGCATTTCCAGGCGCACACGCTCCATGCCCAGCCCTGTTGCGGCCGGCTCGATCACCACATCATGCGCTGGCACGGCCGCAAATATCCGCGACTTGCGGCCGATAGCCAACTCGACCGACCCTTCTTCGCCCTGCGCCATCCAGCTTGCCTTTTCTCCCGTCTGACACCCCCGAATGCGCTCGATATAGTTGGCATGAAAAAAGCCACTCACCTGATACGGCGCATTACCCGGATTGAAAAACTTTTCGACTGTGTTAAACACCGTTCGCAACCCAAACTCCAGACGAATCGGCAAAAGCGAATGCCACGCCGGGGCAAATTGCGCCATGCTCGCATAGCCAAATCCCGTTGTCTCGATCATTTTTTGCACATCGTCGGGCGCATCGTCGGCCGCGATACCCAAGCCGCGCAAAACCATGCTCGATGTGATGCCTTCTTTCGTCGCCACCCCTTCGTCGCCATGCAGCAGCACAGGCACACCGGCCGCCACCAGCGTCAGCGCAACGGCCGGGGCTAATTGGGCCGTTTTTGCTTTGCCATCATGCGGTGTCGCCAAATCGAGTAAGCCATCGACGGCCGGTGTGATACGGTACATAAAGCGGTTGCGAACCACATCTGTAAACGCCCGCACCTCGTCCACGCTCTCCCCTTTCACACGTTGCGAAATGAGAAACGCGCCCAGTTGCGCCAACGTCGGCCGCCCCTCCAAAATCATCGTCAATGCTTCCGATGCTTCCTCATAAGTGAGGTCGCGCTTCAGCTTTTCGCCCCGTCCCACCGCCTTCACAAACGGAATAAACGGCGTATATTGCTCTCGGTCTGATTGATAATGTTGATAGCCAGCCATTGTTTTTATTCCTTATAGATTACGCAGTTTTTCACCCCGTAGGGACACGATTAATCATTTCCCTAGACTGTGATCGCATCGCGCACACCGCGCAACGGGAACGATAGCACATTTTGAGCAAGCGTGATGTCCAAGCGCGTATCGAGTGGCCACCTGCCCGATAGATCGGGCGCAAATGTCACCGTTTCTGTGATGGGAATGCCCCAATGCGCGAGAATGGCCCGGCCGAAATTTGCCCGTGTCACCACTTCGCGCCCCGCCACATTGAGAACGCCTGTAAAAGCACCCTTTGCCAGCGCAAGACACGCACGAGAAAGGTCATCGGCATGGACGGGCTGGCGCAATTGATTGGTGAACAAGGTGATCGGTTGCTGCTCTGCAATGGCGCGTTGCATCCATTCTGTCCCGCGATCCATGAGGCGCGTACTATAGATCAACGAGGTGCGAATAATGGCGTGATTAGAATAGCTGGCGATGATTTGTTCGCCGCGTACTTTGGCACGGCCGTAATCGTGTAAGGGGGCTGGCGCGGCCGCTTCGCTATACGGCGCACCTGTGCCATCAAAAATCACGTCGGACGACATAAACACCACTTTTGCGCCCACCGATGCGGCCGCCTGTACCACGTTTTCGCATCCCGCCACGATTACATTTGCCATGTCCGCATTGCGATTTGACCCCGCCAAATGAATGATCGCATCCGGCGCGATCTGCTGTACCAGTGCCGTGACGGCCGCGCCATCCCGCATATCTAACTGATGTCCGCCTGCGAAAGGATCGGCCGAATAATAGGTATACGCTGCTTCTTGCGCTATCGGGACGATATGACGGCCGAGGTAGCTGCTGCCGCCTGTGATCAACAATTTTTTCATACGCAAGCAGTGTATCGCCAAACATTTTTCGTGCAATCGTGTGTTTGGTTTGTACACGTTGCTATTCTCCCAAGATCAATTGCCCCCACGACGAAGGATCGGCGAAAACACGGCTGGCGATGTGCGACTTCATCATCTCTTGTCGTTTGCTGCCAATCGTGTCGTTGTCGTTGACATTGAGCGCAACACCGATAATCAAACCGGGGGTCGGCCGTACAGCAATATCACTCCAGGGAATCGCTGCTTCCAGCACATATCCTTGCTCCGTTTGGCTGGCCGCCACACGCACACCATGCCCCGGCGCATTGGCCATTGTCCCAGCGGCCGTTGCCTGCCAGCGCCACGCCTCTGGCTGTCGTGCCTGAAAATCACCAGGCGACAACGCCACCTGAAAATCATCCGGGCTTAACCCACTGCCATAATCCCCCTGCAAATCAGAATCAAATTGGATTTCAAGCCCATCACCCCGGAAAATCTCGCCATAAGACGCATTTTGCACATGCACATCATCGATCACCACCGCGCCCACATACAGATTGCTGTCATCCCACGCCAAACGCCAATATCCTTGCAAATCATCGCTGCCATTCCAATCGCTGATCGTATAAACAGTATAGATGGCTGGATAGCTTGGCACATCCCCCCAGCCTGCCAAATCGCCGTCGATAAGGATCGGCTGGGCTGTTCGGAACGCGGTCACACTGCCACTGGGCGGAATCGTGGCTGTTGGCACAGGTGGGGCGGTCGCTAATGGTTTTTGTGTCACCGTCGGCGCAAGGGCGGGTGTTTCAGTTGCCGCTTCGTCAGTTGCGGCTGCTTCTGTTGGAGCGCTGTTTGTGGCTTGCAGTGCAGCGGCCGTCTCTTGCAAACGGACTTGATCAATCCCGGCCGTTTCGGTGGCAGGTGGTGCGTTTTCACCCTCTTCATCCGTTTCCTGCAATGACGGTACTGCCAGCGTCGGCACAGATTCGCCCCCCAATAACACCCCGATTTCATCCCGGTACTCCGACCGCAAAATCAAGCCGCCCACGCCACAGATAAACAGCAACGCCACTGCGGCCGCGCCTGTCACTAACCATAAAACCCATTTCGATCCATTGTTATTCATCTACATACTCCAACTAGATAGACACCCCGCAGCCATGAATGATACGGACAACCTGCAAATCGGCCGCAATTGGTATCATTATAGGATGCGAAAAGCGATTTTAGCACTGATTTTATTGGCGATGAGCGCCGCAAACGGCTGGCGAGCATGGGGCTTTTACACGCAAGCGGCCGTTTTGCACGACTATGGCATACGCGCCAATCCTTCTGTGTTGATGGCAACCGCATTGGCATGGTGCGTTATCTTCTTCGTGCTTGTCGTGTGCGTGGTGGTCGGCAAATCGTTTGTGCGCTGGCTTGTGCCACTCGTTTGGGTCGGATACGCGCTCTGGATGGCTACCCGGCCGACACCGATGATGCCCACATTGCTTTGGCATCTGTTCCTTGCCATCTTTTACCTGTGGCAATTACGCAAAGTAGACCGGGCAAGAACATAAGCAATAACATATTTTATATGTAAGATCGGGTATGCTCATATTACTTTTCAGTGACTCTTTACGTCATTATTAGTCTGATAGAGTGTGGCGATAGATATGCCCAAGGAGAAACACAATGTTTTTTGATCCGTTTTATTTCCTGTTTGCAATTCCTGGTATGCTTTTGGGCTTCTGGGCGCAGAACAAGGTAAAAAGCACATTTAATAAATATGCCAAAGTGCGTACCAGTCGCAACATGACAGGCGCACAAGTCGCACGGGCGCTGCTCGATGCGTATGGCTTACACAACGTCAACGTAGAGCGCGTTGCCGGTCAACTAAGCGACCATTACGATCCGCGTGGCAAAGTATTGCGCCTCAGCGAAAGCGTCCATGACTCACCCAGCGTTGCGGCCGCCGGTGTAGCCGCCCACGAGATGGGACACGCGCTCCAAGACGCAGAAGGCTATTCGATGTTGCGGTTGCGTGGCGCAATGGTTCCGGCCGTCAAAGCAAGTGGCGCACTCGGCCCCATTATGATGATGGCTGGCTTCGCTGCCTCCAGTTTTATCGGCGGCAACATCGGTATGTTGCTCATGTACGTCGGTATCGCCGTATTCGCCATGAGCGCAGTGTTTGCTGTCGTTACATTGCCTGTTGAGTTCGATGCCAGTAAACGCGCCAAAAAACTGCTATTGGCAGAAGGCATCATGGAAAAAGATGAGATAAAGGGTGTGGACAAAGTATTAGACGCGGCCGCATGGACGTATATGGCTGCCGCTATTCAAGCCGTTGGCACAGTGATCTACTATATCTGGCGCATGAACCGCCGCCGTTAAACAATAACAATTGTTTCCCTCCCCTAACCCCTCCCGAAGGGAAGGGGACTGAGGGGGGGGGAATGTCAACACTTGAATCCCCAAAGACCTTAATTTTCTATCAACCGATCACAAAATTTATAGCCTATTCTGGTTGCTTGAGCGTGATCCGGCGGTACTTTTCCGCATACGGTAACCCCACTTCTTTGCCTGTATCGGCCGCCCATTGCCGCAACATCGGCTCGATCCGTTCCCAATGCTCACCTATCTGACAATCATGCGCCCGTAAAGCTGCCAGCTTTGTGTCAAGCGTTTCTGAAATATCGACCCAACAATTTGCACCGCTCGACGGCCGACTGACATACACATAATTGATGTCGCACGGCTCAAATCCCTCGGCTAACAACTCTGGGAAAACAAGTGGCGAATTGGGCGCGGGGAAACACGCTTCGAGCGCGGCCGTGGCGGCCGCACGATGATCGGGATGGTTGATATATTCATCGCTGGGAAAATAAAGCGTCGGATCACCACAGATGACCGCATTCGGTTTCATGCGTCGAATTTCACGCACCAGATCGCGGCGCAATGCAAGTGTCGGCTGCAACATCCCATCTGGGTAGCCCAAAAATGTCACTTCGCACCCCGCAATGGCGGCCGCTTGTGTTTGCTCCTCCCGCCGGATAGCTGCTAATCGCTCTGGGGTCATGTCAGGATCATGGCTGCCGATGTTGCCATCTGTCAGCACAATGTAGCGCACTTTCGCGCCATGTTTTGCCCACAATGCGGTCGTGCCAGCAACCCCAAATTCGATGTCATCAGGGTGGGCATAAATCGCCAGGGCGCGTTCAGGAATGTACGTTGCTGTCATAATGTTTTGGTAGATGGAGATAGAGGCGTGAGATAGAGATAGAGAGAAGATGGGGACA
>CALECP010000370.1 GCA_937949915.1 uncultured Anaerolineae bacterium | reverse complement strand
AAAAGAGGCGTTGCGACAACGCCTCCTTGATTTCATCGACTACTTCAATGAAACGCTTGCCAAGCCATTCAAGTGGACATACAAGGGAAGACCTTTATGTGCATAGATAATGATTGGATATTTAAGCCAGTCTGTACTAGGCGTTGATTGGATACACCCGATTGACGAAAGCTAGTCAACTAATTTTCACGAACGCGCTGCACCAAAGCCGATGCGATTTGGCGCAATCTCCGGCCGCGCTGTGGTGCGGCCGCATAATTTCGGTTTTCAAGGTGGGCGTAATGGCTTCGTACCATTTGTGTTATTTCACTCGGATGTGGGGGCATTTTTATACTCCAAAAAAATCAAAAGCAGCATGATTATTATGCGAAAAACAGTTGTTTTTTCAGTACATTGTACCGAAACAGAAGTGTATAACCGCATCGGTTAAAATCTGTGTAACCGTTGTGCCAAACGTGTGCCAAGTACGTCAAACATGTGGCAAACGTGTTCAAAATCGCTTTTTCTCATCTAGCAAAAATCAAAAATATCGAACACCAACATCGTTCTATTTTTGTGTTACAATGTCAATAAATCAATTTGATTTACAAATAGCGATGCACACCATCACCAACCTCTCGCACGTTCGGCAACACAACCGCAAGGCGGTTTTGCGACTGCTGCTGGCACAAGGCAGCGCGTCTCGTGCAGGGCTGGCGCGGCAACTGAATGTATCGGCGATGACGGCGACCAACTTGGTCAATCAGTTACTGGAAGAAGGACTGGTTGCTGTCTCGAAAGAGGCGGTGCATGAAGGCAAAGTCGGCCGCCCCCACACCCAGATCGCGCTCGTCCCGGACAGCCGCCACGTGATCGGCGTTCACATCGGCATCGGCACACTCAAAATCGCGCTCGTCGATCTGACGGGCAACATCGCGCACAGCCTCACCGCCCCATTTGATAAAACGGCCGCGGCCGAACACACCACCCAGCAAATCGCCACCTTAATCATCCAACTGATCAGCGAAAGCCACATCGACCGCACCCGCTTGCTCGGCATCGGCATCGGCGCATCCGGCATCGTCGATACAGAACGCGGTGTCAACGTTTTTGCGCCGTCGCTGGGCTGGCACGATCTGCCGTTGGGCGCAATCATCACGGCCGCTACCCAGCTCCCCACCACCATCGAAAACAACGTCCGGGCGATGGCATTAGGTGCAGCCTATTTTGGGCAAGGGGTAGGCATTGATGCGCTCGTGTTTTTATACGGCCGTGTCGGTGTCGGCGCGGGGATTGTGGTCAACAACCGCATTTTTCGTGGGCAGCAGGCCGGCGCAGGCGAAATCGGTCACACTGTCGTCGTCCCGTTCGGTGGCAAGACGTGTAGTTGTGGCAACACGGGCTGCTTGGAAACGCTGATCGCGCAGCCTGTTTTGACCGATGATCCCACTCCGGCCGGATTGAACACGGTGATTGCTCGCGCCCACGCTGGCGATCAAGCTGCATGTGACAGCCTGACGGCCGTCGCCACACAGCTTGGCATCGCCCTCGCCAATCTCGTCAACACATTGAACCCACACATCATCGTTTTAGGTGGCATGTATGCCCAGGGTGCAGCGTTTTTCCTGCCGATAGTACGGCAAACGGTGCGCGACCGAGCGTTTGCTGATCTAGGTGCAAAAGTAACGATAGCGCCGACCCGTTTCGGTGCAAATGCGGGGGTGATCGGCGCAGCGGCCGTGGCACTCGCCGCCCAAATTTACGATACACAACCCACACGAGGAAACCGCGTATGATCCAAGTTCGCTCTCAACATTTAACTGGCTCAGAAGTGGCATGGTTTGCCCCAATTTGCAGCGACGACTACCAATTTTTGGGTGTGCCAGACGACACGCTCAAATCTGATTACGCCCACACAAGCAACATTTTGCAAACGGCCGACCGGCTCGGCTACCGCAACATTTTGTGTCCTTCTTCCTATCAAGTGGGACAAGATACGTGGACGTTTGCCAGTGCGGTTGCGCCGCAAACGACCAACATCAATTTGCTGGCAGCCATTCGCACCGGTGAACTGTGGCCGCCCATGCTGGCGCGGAGCATCGCCACGCTCGACCATATTCTCGAAGGGCGGCTGACGATCAACATTATTTCGTCCAATCGGCCGGGTGAGTTGATGGAATCGGCCGCACGGTATCAGCGCAGCCGTGAAGTGATCGAAATCCTCAAACAAGCGTGGACACAAGATCACATCGACTACAGCGGACAGTTCTATCAAGTGAAGCTCGATACGACTGATCCGGTGCGGCCGTACCAGCAAAACGGCGGCCCCCTGCTCTATTTTGGCGGCTACTCGCCACCAGGCAAAGATTTGTGTGCCGAGCATTGCGATGTGTACCTGATGTGGCCCGATACAGAAGCCAATTTGCTGGGACACATGCAGGATATGAGCGACCGTGCGGCCGGATACGGC
The DNA here is from genome assembly GCA_937949915.1 of uncultured Anaerolineae bacterium. Classification (GTDB taxonomy): domain Bacteria; phylum Chloroflexota; class Anaerolineae; order Promineifilales; family Promineifilaceae; genus CALECP01. The sequence goes on along the minus strand of CALECP010000370.1, from coordinate 2,889 downwards.
CGCACCGTTGATTATGGCTTGCGCGTCCACATGATCGTGCGCGAAACAGAGGACGAAGCACGGGCAGCGGCCGATAAGCTGGTGTCGAAATTAGATGATGAATTTGGCGCGGAAATCCGCAATCGCGCCCAAGATGCGAAGACGCTGGGCGTGAGCCTACAAGCGAAAGCACGAGAAGCGGCCGATGATGCTGGGTACGCCGAACCGCATTTATGGACGGGGATCGGCCGCGCACGGTCTGGCTGTGGCGCGGCACTTGTCGGCAATCCCGACCAAATTTTGGCAAAAATCCAGCGGTATCACGACATGGGCATCCGCGCCTTTATCTTTAGCGGCTACCCGCACTTGGAAGAGTGCGAGTTATTCGGCCGTTATGTGTTACCCCACCTTGAAACGCTCTCGCTTCCGGTGGAGCAGGGCAGAATCCCAACGGAAACACCCGCCACACCGCTCGGCGCAGGTCAGCGTGTGTGACGTTATTTGTTGGTAGAGACGTAAGATTTTACGTCTCTCTTGAGATTTTACGTCTCTCTTTTGAAAATGATGAATGAGACAAAGATAAAAACGAAGAAGGAGACGCAAGATTTTGCGTCTCTACGGGAAATGTAAAACAAACATGACTGTTGAATCTGAAGATTTCCGCGCAGTATTGCGCCACTTTCCGGCCGGTGTCACCATCGTTACGATGGACACCGGAGAAGAGAAACATGGGCTAACGGTGTCCGCATTTGCATCGATCTCGCCTACCCCGCCCCTCATTATGGTTGCCATCGACCACAAGCACCGCTCCGAGCAATTGATTCGAGACGCGGAGAGCTTTGGGGTCAATATCTTGGCGGCCGACCAGCAGGAGCTATCGAATCGGTTTGCGTTTTTTGATGGTGATCGCTTTGCCGAGGGTGACTGGACGACGGCCGAGACGGGCGCACCGATTTTGGCGGATGCACTGGCGTGGCTCGATTGCAAAGTGGTGCAAGCGTATTGGGCGGGTACACACACCATTTTTGTGGGCGAAGTGCAAGCGTCGAGTGTGCCACGGCCGGGCGAACCGCCATTGGTGTACTGGAATCGCGCTTATCGTGATTTATCACTTGAGAGTGAAGCGGAGGAGGCTTAAATTAGACATACGATGCTCTGCATCGCATGTCTGACACAGAACTTATGAACAAATACACCATTCCAAACACTGATCTCGAAGTCAGCCGCATAGCGTTCGGCACGTGGCATTTGGGCGGCAGTTGGGACAGTACGCCGCTTTCGGCCGCACTAAAAACCCGCGCTGTCAATCTGCTCAACGAAGCGGTCGATCAAGGGATCACGCACATTGATCTCGCCGATATTTACACACGCGGCAAATCAGACGAAGCGATTGGACACGCGCTGGCACAATCCCCCGGCCTGCGCGACAAGCTCGTTTTGCAAGAGAAATCGGGCATCGTGCTGAACAATGAACCAAATGCGGGTGATCCGCCTCGCTACGATTTCAGCTATGACAACATCGTGGGCAAAGTGGAGAGATCGCTGCGGCGGCTCGGCACAGATCGGCTTGATCTGCTGGCTCTCCATCGTCCTGATCCGTTGGTCGAATATGAAGAGGTCGCACGGGCGATTGACCACCTGCACCAGTCGGGCAAAGTGCGCTACTTTGGCGTGAGTAATCACAATTGGGCGCAAATCGACTTGCTCAAGCAGTTTGTCGATCAGCCGCTTGTGGTCAACCAAGTGGAGCTTAATTTGCTGCACCATCATTTGATCGCAAACGGTATTTTGGTCAATCAGACGGGCGGCGACTATGACCGCACGATTGGTACAATGGAGTATTGCCGCGCTCACGACATCATGATCCAAGCGTGGTCGCCTGTGGCGGGCGGCCGTCTTTTCAAACAAGAAGAAACTACGCCAGAAAATGAGCAATCAGTCGCCCGATTGCTGATAGAAATGGCAGACAAACACGCCACGACACCCGAAGCGATTGCGGTGGCGTGGCTGTTGCGCCATCCGGCAAAAATCCAGCCGATTATCGGCACACGCACCGTGTCGCGCATCGGCCGGACAGTAGCGGCCGATACGGTCACGCTTTCCCGCATTGAATGGTATGCGCTCTTAGCGGCCGCACGTGGCGCGGGTGTTCCGTAGCTCAATGTTTTGTATATTCCGGTAGGGGAGCGCTCCCTTGCCTTTCGATTTTGCACACACAAATCACCCCTTTTTCCCATGAGCGGAATGAGGGTCTTCTGAGGAGAAGAAAATGACAAACATCCCTTTTTTCAAGAGCCGTCTATCGATTGTCGCATTGCTGACGATCTTTCTCATTGCTTGCGGTGGTACGGCCGATCCGACCAACGCACCTGACCCCGAACCGACTGAAGCAGAAGTGGTCGCACCGGCCGATCCAGAACCAACTGATGAACCCGAACCAACAGACGAACCTGACCCAGAAGCCGAAGTCGAAGCGGTCGAACTGACATTTACCTACTACGGTGATGGGGCCGAGCCAGAGACGATGCAAGCGATTCTCGACACCTTCATGGCCGATAATCCTGACATCAAAGTGATGCTCGATGTGGTGCCATACGCCACAGTGGACGAGCAATTGCCCCTGCTCGTCGAAACAGGCGAAGGTCCCGACATGGCGCGGATTACCAACTTCGGCGCATTCCGCGATCATACGCTTAACATGGGCGACATGGTGGCTGACCTCGGCTACATTCGTGACAATTTACCCACGCCGGTGCTAGACGCATTGGGTGAAGCGGGTGGCTTTTCTGGCTTCCCAGATGGCTTTACGGTGACGGGGCCGTATGTGAACAAAACGCTGTTTGAACAAGCCGACATCGGAATGCCGGGGCCGTTTGCAAGGTGGAGCGATTGGGCGCAAGCAACCACTAT
>CALECP010000369.1 GCA_937949915.1 uncultured Anaerolineae bacterium | reverse complement strand
AAGCAAACACTCGTCATGATCGGATCGCGCACCCCCGCGTTCGACCAATTTTATGCGAAGCTGCCACCGGAGCAGCAAGGCATGATTCGCCATCTCGGCCGTCTTTCTGACCAACTGAAACACACCTTGATCGCTGGCAGTGATTGCTTGCTTTTGCCTTCGCGTAGCGAGTCATTCGGTATTGTCATCCTCGAAGCGTGGGCGCACGGCAAACCGGTAATCGCGGCACGGTCGGGCGGCATTCCGGGGCTGGTGCGCGATGGGCATGATGGCTTGCTCGTTCCGTTTGGTGATGTCGCGGCGTTGTCCAGTGCGCTGGTGCGGCTACAAACTGATCCGCTTCTCTGCCAGCAAATGGGCGCAAACGGCCGCGCCAATATCCCCAATTACACATGGGAGCGCATCACCGAAAAAATTGCTGCGCTGTATACACAACTCACAACTGTGTGAGGAAAATCGCTTATGATCAAACGCTTATTGAGTCGTCGTTACATTTTGTTTACCCTGCTTGTCAGCGTCCTGTGCATCACTTTTCTCAGTCTTGCACTGTGGCAATGGGATCGTCATCGCATTCAGAAAGCAGAAGATGCTGTTTATATTGCCCAATTGGCACAGTCACCTATTTTGCTCAATCAATGGACTGAAATCGATCAATTGTTGACGATGACAGATCGTGCGGTGACAGTGAACGGCCGTTTCGATTACACGCAGCAACGCCTTCTCAAAAATCAGGTCAGTCCGCTGGGGCAGGGCGTACATTTGATCACGCCCTTTGTGTTGGATGGTACGGAGCAGGCTGTTTTGGTAGATCGCGGCTGGGTTGAATTGACGGCCGACCTCGCCACACTCGATCAGGAAACCACTGTTGTATTCGGCCGTATTCGCCAATCAGATCGCGCCCTCAACACCACACCCCCGGCCGACCTGTTCCGCGTCTCCATCTCCGATTTGCAGCCGCAAATACCATACCCATTATTGCCGATTATTCTCGTCCAATCACCCCTAGACAGCGACACGGCCGATACGCGCCCCCTGCGCCCCACCACCCACCCAACAGGCACTTATAATGGCAGCAGTCTGGGCTATACGGTGCAATGGGTTGCGTTTGCGCTTATTTTTGGGGTGGGCTACCTATTTTATGTGCGGCGACAGGAATACGGCCGCCTTTAATTCTATGCGGGGTGGGTCAGTTATTCAGTTTGTCAGTATATCAGTCGGCCGCGCACAGTTTATCTTGCCGTTTTAACGACATTGTTGCCACCAATAGACGTGTACACATCGCATTTAGGTGCAAAAAGTCAAACTGACATACCGATTGACTGAAACACTGAAAAACTATGTCGTTCTGTGATCATCGTTGGGATACAGTCTGTATCGTTGGAATACAGGCGGAAAATCGACTAGAATCTACAAGGTTTTCAGGACAAAATACCTGTCCAGCCTCTAACGACTGGTACAACGGGAATGAATTGATGCGAATACGAAATAAAGTTGATGGAATTTATTTAATTCTCACCCTTGCTGTGTTGGCAATGGGTGTGATGTTGTTGGTGCGGCTGGCGCAGGGGAATATGCTTAATGTTCCGCTTATGCTGGCGTGGGGCGTGATGCTGGTGTTTTTGCTCATCATGTTCCAGATGCCGTATAAAATGAAGCGCAATATGCTGATGCTGCTGCTTTCGACGGTGATGACGCTCTATGTAGTCGAATTTTTGTTGTTTACGTTTGGCAATCCGTTCGATGGTCTAAAGGGGCGGCCGATGGCGGCGATCCGTAGCGGTGTGACGTTTGACACGCGCAAACCGCTTGATGTAGTCAATGATTTGGCGGCCGAAGGGGTAGACGCTGTACCTTACCTTTCACCCTCTGCCAATTTCTCTGACAACCCCCAAATACTCAACGGCGAGCAAATACATCCATTAAGCGGCGTTGCTGACGCAAAGACAGTGTACTGCAATGAAGCCGGTGAATTTGTGGTCTACCAAAGCGACCGCTACGGCTTCAATAATCCGACAGAAGTGTGGGATGATCCGCCATTGCAGATCGCGATTATGGGCGATTCGTTTGCTCAGGGGGCGTGTGTGCAGCCAGAAGATTCGCTGGCGGGGCTGTTGCGCCAGCAGTACCCACGCACGGCGACGCTGGGCATGAATGGCAGTGGCCCATTCTCAATGTTGGCGACGCTCAAGGAGTATATCGGCCCGCATAACCCAGACGTGATTATTTGGATGTGGTTTGAGGAGAACGATATGGGTGATCTCGGCCGTGAGAAACTCAGCCCGGTTTTGAGTCAATATCTCGAATCGACCTACACACAAAATTTATTAGAGCGGCAAGATGATATTGATACGGTGATGCAAAATTACATCGCTGATGTCAAGGTGTCGATTGCAAAGGATGAAGTGGATCAGGCTGCTTTACGGCCGCAACTGTTCCGTTCGTCACTCAAGCTGTTTCAAATTCGCAGTTTACTAGGGCTGACACTAGAATCGGAAACGGCCGACCAAGAAGCGGCCGATGAGATACAAAAAATGCGCCGCCGCGCCCGTGCAATGGCACAACTCGACCCAGATGTGCGCGAAAATTTTGCCTTGTTCCAGCGCATTTTGCTAGACTCGTACTGGTTTACCGAAGCGTGGCAACCGGAGCTATACTTTGTGTATGTGCCAACCTATCATCGTTTTGGTGGCGACTTGGTTACGTC
>CALECP010000368.1 GCA_937949915.1 uncultured Anaerolineae bacterium | reverse complement strand
GTAGAGACGTAAAATCTTACGTCTCTTTTTTTAGACAAGAGAGACACAAAATCTTGTGTCTCTACGGGATGGGGTGTTTATTCTGGGGCTGCGTCAGACAACAAGCTGTTCGCAATCTCGTCCAGTTCTGCCAAACGAGTGGCTGCATCTGCACCATTGAACACGATGTCTGCCAAAACTTGACCTACTTCGTCACGCACTTCGTCGTAACCGGCTACTGGCGGCTCACCTTTGCCGTATGGCAACAGATCGAACGCCACTTGATAGGCTGGGTTTTCCGCGAAGTACTCATCCAAGCCTTCGGCCACGCTGTTACGCACGGGGAAGTAGTTGGTCACAGTGGCCCAGCGTGCTTGTTGGTCTGGCTCTGTCCAATACTTGAGGAACAACCATGAAGCCAATTGTGTAGCTGGGTCTGTTTTCGGGATGCTTGCGCTTGCGCCGTAGATGTTTTGTACGGGGTTCTCGCCCGTGTACGGAATCGGCGCAACCGTCCACTCAAAATCTGCACCTTCAGAGACTGCGCCGCCATAGAATGGCATACCGGATGACGAGCCTTGTGTGAACAAGATCGCTCCGTTGCCGAAGTCGCCCTGGTCAGCGTAACGCTCTGCAACAGGCAGAACACAGCCATCGGCCGCCAATTGTTGCATTGTTTCCATCGCTGCAATCGCTTCTGGTGTGTTGTAGGTATATTGACCATCAGCAAAGACATCGCCGCCACGTGCAAAGACGAGTGAGGCAAAGACAGATGCGCCTGCACCAAGCTCCATCCCGGCCGAGAAGTCAGCTTTGCTTTTGCTAAAGGGGGTTTCTGCGGCCGCACATGCCATTTCTGCAAACTCTTCTGGTGTCTGCGGTGGTGCATCGTAGCCCAATTCAGCCAGCCATTCGGTGTTGACGTACATCATTTCCATCGAGCGGTTGGGTGGGAAGCCATACGCTTCGCCATCGAACTGTGGCAAACGGTCAGATTCGATGAAAGAGTCGAAGAAATCTTCGCGCTCATCGTCTGTCAATCCGTACTCTTCGTGTGATAAATAAGGCTCTACACTGACCAAGCCATCTGCAACCTGATAGGCGGCCGCTTGGTTCTGGTACGCGATGACGAGACCGGGCAGATCGCCTGTGGTCAATGCGGTTGTCATGTTGTCATAAATAACGTCGTAGTTACCGATAGCGATTTGCTCAACGGTGATGCCATACGGATTGTTGCTATTGAAGTCGTCTGCCATGGCCGCGATTTCTTCTTGGCGAGAGCCACTGTCAAAACGATGCCAGAACACAACTTTTGTGCCGTCGAGGTCGATTGCGTCGAGATCGCCATAAACGTCTGCATCGTAACTGTGCATCATGTCGCCCATTGCGTCTGCTGCACCATCTACCATGTCTCCGGCTGCATCAACAGCATCGCCAGCCATATCGGCCGCGCCTTCTGCCATGTCTCCGGCCGCGTCAGCCGCGCCGTCTACCATATCACCGGCCGCATCAACAGCGTCGCCAGCCATATCGGCCGCGCCTTCTGCCATGTCTCCGGCCGCGTCCGCAGCACCTTCGGCCGCATCACCCACAACGGCAACTGCACCTTCGGCCGCGTCGCCCACTGCATCGGCTGCATCACCGGCAACTTCACCGACTGCACCGGCCGCATCTTCAATCGCTTCTTCTACCCCGCCACAGGCGACGAGGACGGCAGATAGCATGAGAGCCACTACCAACAACCAACGGTTCATTTTGAAATTAGACATTCTGTTTCTTACTCCTCAATTTTAGTAAGCATTATATGTCGGGGTGGCTGGTTCACAATTGAAACAGCAAGACGCACCCTTCCATTTCGATTGACACATCGTATCGACAAGCGTCACGCGCACAAGGCAAGCTCGGCCGAACGATAACACGATGTTAACGATTTTTGGTAGCGCAACGCAAGCGTGTGGCTACCCTTTCAGACCGCTCGAAGACAGTCCCTCAATAAATGTGCGTTGTGTGAGTGCGTATAGAACCAAGATAGGGAAAATAGCGATCATAGACCCCGCCATGCGTAAGGCAGGATAGTTGGATTCCCCATCAAAGAACCGTTGCAGGCCCACTGCTATCGGCTTCCACTCATCATTGCCCACTGTCACTAATAATGGCCAGCCGAGATCATTCCAAGACGCGATGAAAGCGAACAAGAGAACGACCAGCAAAGCGGCCCGTGAGAGCGGCAGAACGATTTGCAGAAGAAAGCGCACGTGTCCCGCACCGTCTAATTGTGCCGCGTCCCACAGTTCGTCTGGGATAGAGGCGAAATGTTGGCGCAGCAGAAAAATAGAAATGACCGGGGCCATAAACGGAATGGTGAGCGCAGGCCAATTTTGCATCCAGCAGTTGCGCTTATCACCGCACATGCTAAACCCAAATGTATCGAAAATCCACCCCTGGTTGCCAAAAATTTCACCGATGTCATTGACCAGCAAGAAGTTGGGTAAGTTGGTGACAACGCCTGGAATCATCAACGTGGAGAGCAAGATAGCGAACAGTAATTTTTTGCCCACGAACTCCATTTTGGCAAAAGCATAGGCGGACAGTGTGGCTAAGACCAAGGTGCCTGACACTTGGATCAGGGTGATCTTGACTGAGTTGAGCATGAACTGACCGAGATTGCCGCGCCGCCACGCTTGGCAATAGTTACTCAAGAAGGGGATTTCTGTTAAGAGTTCGCGCTCGATGATGTTGTCCCCGGCGATATTGCCGTATTGCTGTGCTTCTGCTACTTCGTCGGTGATGTTGATCGTCCAGCGTGTTTCGGTTACTTCTTTGCCGCTTTCGACGTAGGTGTCTCTGGCGCGGACGATGCAGGGAGAAATATCTGCCCCGGCCGTGATGTCATAGTCGCGGAACGGTACAAGCCCTGTCCGGCCGGTTGCTTCGCCGTTGTTCATTAGGGAGGTGCTGGCCATAAAGATGAACGGAAAGACGGAGATGATGCCGTAGATGCTCAACACCCAATACATGGCTGTGCGGGCGATGCTGCTGAATGGGCGCAAAGCGAACAAGACGGCGAACAACGTGGCGATTGAAAGGAAGAGGATGGGGGGATTGCCGAGGATGAGCGCGTACAGTATCAATACCAGATGGGCGGTAGGCGCGACAAAACGCAACCAGTTCGGGATCAGGGCTTTGTCACGGAAGTCGAGGGCGCGGTGTCGCCATGCGATGACGGCCGTGCCGATAGCCACGACGGCGTGAACGATATAGGCGGCCGGAATGAGATGGGATACCGAGAGAAAAATGAGCAAAAACACCACCCAACTGATGCCAAAATAGAGCGCGAGGGCGGCCGTCACTTGCCGAACAGCACTGCTAGAGCGCGACGCGATTTTATCCATAATGCACCGTCCGTTCCGCAATGCGGTTTTGAATGAAGTACAGTACCAAGATCACCACAAACAGGACAATCGCCATCGACGTAGCATAACCGAACGAACTGGCGCGTTGAAATTTGTCGAAGAACAACACGCTGGCTGTATCGACTGTCCCCTGCGCGGCCGGGTTGCGTAAAATATAGATGTGATTGAACGCCTTGAACGTCCCGATGACAGAGATCACCGACAAAAAGTAGGTGGTGGGAGAGAGTAATGGAAAAGTGATGTGGCGAAATACTTGCCAGGGAGATGCGCCGTCGATGCGGGCCGCTTCGTACAGCGTATTGGGGATGTTGCCCAGCCCCGCCAAAAAGATGACGGTATCGTAGCCGACATACACCCAAATGTTGTACAGAATAACGACGAGTAGCGCGAGACTGGGGCCAAATTCCCAAGAGGCGGCCGCGTCGATGCCAAACGATTCACCGATGGCGGCGAGAATGGTGTCCGACTCTTGCAGCCAGCGCATAGGGGCTGCCCCAATCGCCATCATAAAGGTGTTGGCGAGGCTCGTTTCGCGTAGGCTGAACATTGTCTCGAAAATTCCGGCCGTGGCGACAGCAGGCGCGATGTAAGGAATAAAGAAGATGATGCGGAACAACCCTTTGGCGGCGATATTTTGGAAAAGCAAATAAGCGAGAACCATCGAGATGCCTAATTGAAACGGCACTGTGCCAAGCGCGTACATGATTGTTACGCCGAGCGATTGATAAAATTCTGGGTCTGCATCTTTGCTCAGAACTGGCCACAAATTGATTAGCCAGACGAAGGTGGCGATCATGATAATCGCACCGCCCAAGCCGCCGACTAACTTGAGTGCGCTGTGCTGCCGGACTGACCAGCGCCAAATAAGATAGCCGAGTACCAGTGGAATGAGGCTCAATAGCAGCCAGCGCGTCCGCACAACGGCGAGGCCATAACGTTCGGACAGGGCGAGGGCGGCGTAGGTGTAGCTGCTCAATCCCCATGCGCCACCGAACATCAGGGTGGCATTGAGGGCGGCGACGGTGAAGTTGGGAACGAGAACGCCCGATTGTTTTTTGAGTGCGCTTTTTTGCCACTGGTTGATCACTGCGCCGATTATCGTACCGAGTATCACCAGCCCCACACCGATCCAAGCGTTACCCATGACGGCCGCTTCTCCCGCTTCGATTGATTGCTCTTGGGCAAAGATAGTAATGGCGCGGAGGATGGTGGTGCGGAGTCCGGCCGCGATGATCACGCCAGGGACGATATAGAGTAAGAGGTGAACAATCGGGATTTTGCTTGCGCGGCTTTCTTTCCAGGCGCGATGTACGATGATAATGCCGTAAATGGCGAGCGCGATGGCGATGAGAAAGAAAAAGCTGTACGCGATGTCGCCCATCGCTTTCAGGTAATTGTCGAGACCGAGGAAGCGACTTTGGCGAATACGCCATTTGTAGAGACTGACGTAGCCTGCAAACAGGATGGGAAAGATGCCAAAGATGAAAACGATAAACAGCGATGGCGCAAGAAAGAGCCATGCAATAGCGTTTTCGCGCAATTTTTTACGTGCCGCACCAGATAAAAATGGCTTGGGCGGTTGCACGGCCGACGTTTTGGGCGGCTCTAGTTCGACTTGTGTTGTCACATTACCTCACAATTCTCAACGAGTCTGTGCTTGAACGGGTCGATTAGATTATAGGAAGGGGAATGATTAACTACAACAAATAGCTGTTATTTCGTGGTGAATATCAGGTTAACACCGGCCGACCCATACGCGGCCGCTTTTGGCAGGTAGTGTGATCTCTGTGTCGGCCGTCAATGTCTCGCCTTCTTCAACCAATAGCTCTGTCAATTGATCGGGCGCACGTTGCGGCAATGGGATCGTGGCTGTCCGTGCCTCTTTTGCATTGTTGAACACGATTACACATGTTTCGTCGCCATGCTGACGGCCGTAGGCAACCACATTATCATCTGCATACAGTGACACAAACGAACCGCGCCGCAACGCCACGCACTCGTGCCGCATTTGCGTATATTTTTTGATGTCGGCAAACAGCGCTTTGTCCCACTTTTCTTCATCATCCCACGGAAACGCTCCGCGACAATACGGATCATGTCCACCCATCATGCCGATTTCGTCCCCGTAATAAATGTTGGGCGCACCGGGCATCGTCATCATGCACAGCATCAGCAGTCGGATCGCTTGTTTGTCTTCCCCGGCCACTGTTCCCATGCGTGGTGTGTCGTGGCTGCCCAGCATGTTCATTTGTGCCAGCACGATTTCGGGGTGATAGGTGTGATTGTTGATGCGCTCCATTTCGCCCAAGAAATTATGCCCATTGATCGTTGCCATGTGTCCCAGTCCGGTGCGGTGCGTGTCTGACTGATCCATATCGTCACCGACCAGATAGCCAAAGGCGGCGCGCGTGAACACATAATTCATGATCGCGTCGAACTGGTCGCCCTGTAGCCAACGTTGGGAATCGTGCCACAACTCGCCTACGATGTAACAATCTTTGTTGATAGCGAGGCAACGGCGGCGAAATTCGCGCCAAAATTCGTCGTCGTCAATTTCGTTTGGTACGTCGAGCCGCCAGCCGTCGATCCCTTTTTTGAGCCAATACTCGGCCGCGCTCCACAGATATTCTCGCACGGCCGGGGTGTCTGTGTTGAATTTGGGCAATGCGTGTAGACCCCACCATGCGTGATAGTTGGCCGCTTCTCCCTCATTGTAGGCGTTGGTCGGCCAGTTGTGAAAATGAAACCAATCTGTGTACGGCGAGTCGGGGCCTGCTTCGAGCGCGAGATTGAATTGGAAAAAGCCCCGGCTGGCATGATTAAATACGCCATCGAGAATGACCCGAATCCCTCGCTCATGCGCTGCGTCGAGCAACTCTTGGAACACATCATCGTCGCCCAGCATCGGATCGATACGGAAGTAGTCGAAAGTGTGATAGCGATGGTTTGAACCAGACATAAAGACTGGGTTGAAGTAGATAGCGTTTACACCCAATTCGACTAAATGATCCAGATGTTCGACTACGCCGAGCAGATCGCCCCCCTGGAAACCGTTAAAAGTGGGTGTCGCTCCCCATTCTTGTAGGTTTGCCGCTTTGTGTACACGGTCGCTTTTGGCGAAACGATCTGGAAATATCTGGTAAAAGACAGCATCCTTTACCCAATCAGGTGTGTTGACAGACATAAATTCTCCCTATTGGCTCTCTTCCAAGAATAATTTTTCGATTGACAATACTGACAATGATGAAATCGAAAATCCCATCGACGGCTAATTATAGCGTCCCTGGTGAATCCTGACATTTCATTCAAGCAAATGACTAGCAAGCGGCCGGTTGACTTGATGGTTGACTTGATGATTGAACAAGCCCCCACAGCGTCGCGCTGGTATGTATCAGGAATAAGCGTCTGGGCAAATGCCAAAAATCCGGGTTGCGATTGCTGCATCGCTCTGTTAGAATGCCCTTTCATCGGGGCGTAGCGCAGCTTGGTTAGCGCGCTATACTGGGGGTGTAGAGGTCGTCGGTTCAAATCCGGCCGCCCCGACTGAATACAAAAAGTGCCACGCCTGTCGTGGTATTTTTTTTGTCAAGATTGCTTATGTTTTCAACACGTACTATCACGCTTTTGCTCGCCATTCCTGGGATCATTCTGATCGCAATCGCCTTTTTTGCAGGCGTGATCGGGCTTGATTTCACCAACGGATTTGGCATTCTCCAAGCGGCCGAATTGTTGCTGGGCATGACATTGCTCACGGCCGCCGCCTTCTTCTACCTTTATAATTTACGACCGCACGACGCACCCCACTCACTCCAAGCAGGCATCGGGCAACGGTTGGCATTAACGGGGCTGATTTTCGCGTATATCTCTGGCTTTGCCGATTTGCTTCGCATCGGTACACACATCGAGGTAGGCGGCTTTGATCGGCCGTTCATAGGCCCTCTGCAAATGGTTGGTTTGTTGGGCGGCATTGTCATCATCCTTATCGGGCTATACCTCTACCACAGCAGCCGGGGCAACCATCGTGCCGCCTCCCGCTTCGATTTCTTGCGTGACCAAACACCTGAATAACGAGCGCGATCATTATTGAATTAAATTGAAACGACACGCCAGTACCCTCCTCAAAATAGCTGTCTCTGTCTCTGGGCTGCTCTACGTCATTTTGAAAAGCGATCTGGCGGAAATAGGTGTGATAATGCGCTCGGCCGATCCGGTATGGCTGCTGCTGGCCGTTGGGTTGATGGTGAGCAGCCTTGTCATACGAGCGTATCGGTGGCTGATGCTATTGCGCGGACTGGGTAGCGATGTGCGGTTCGGCCGTTTGACGGCGCTTTACTTCATCGGCAACTTTTTCAATGCTTTTTTGCCTAGCGGCATGGGCGGCGATGTTGTCCGCGCTATCGAAGCGACACGCGATGTCCCGGCCGACATTGCGGCCGGAACCGTGATCGTAGACCGCATGGCTGGCTTGTTGATGCTGTTTGCGATGGCTTTGCTCGCGCTCCCTTTTCGCCCCGCCAACTTCCCCGATGTCTGGTTTTTGATCATTCTCACCATCAGTATCGTGGGTCTTCTTGCTGGCTGGCTTGTGCTGGACGGCCGGATCATTCGTTGGCTGGCAACACTATTTGCAAAACGCGGAGATAACATCATGACGCGCCTGATCAACCAAAAATTGATGCCGATTTTGCTCGCGGTGCAGGGGTGTGGCTGGACGGCCGTCAGCAAAGCGTTTACCATCTCGATTGTGTTTAATCTGATGCTGGTCACATGGTGGTATGCGGCCGCCCGTAGTCTCGGCCTCGCCATCGACTGGGGGTATCATTTTCTCGTCGTCCCCATTTTGTCAATCGCTCAACTGATTCCCGCGTTTGGGGGGTTGGGGCCACGTGAGTTTTTCGCGCCACTGCTGTACGACGGGGCAGGCGTGAGCAGCGAAGGGGCGTTTGCGCTGGCGCTCACCGTTTTTATTTTGTGGCGGTTTACCAGTTTGCTGGGGTTTCCGGTTTATCTCTTTTCGACTGTTCGCAGGCGTAATTAGGGTTTTTCAGTTAGTCAGTTTCTCAGTATATCAGTCGGCCGCACACAGCTTATTTTCGCTACAAAATTTAGGTGCAGAAAGCCAAACGGACTACTGATTCAGTGAAACAGTGAAAAATCGTACAGGCGTAATTGACAGGATTGACGCGGCCGGGTGATTGTGTTGCAATAGGCGTATGAAAATCATCTTGATTCGACATGGACAAACAGATTGGAATGTCGCCAGACGGTGGCAGGGGTGGACGGATAATCCGCTCAACGAGACGGGAATGGCGCAAGCGGCCGCATTAGCCCAACGGCTGCGCCACTGGGAGATCGACGCGATTTACAGCAGCGATTTGCAACGGGCCAGCGTGACGGCCGCGGCCGTGGCGGCCGTCAAAAATTTGCCCGTGCATACCGATCCGGTGTGGCGGGAGCGCGATGTGGGCGACCATGCTGGCAAAACTTATGAAGAAATTCGCCGCGAACTAGACGCACCACCGGGCAGCTTTCTCCAACCCAATTTGGGAGAGACGATGCAGCAGGTGCAAGATCGCGTTGTCGCCGCCTATCAACAATTGTTGACAAAACATACGACTGGCACGATAGCGATTTTCGCGCACGGGGGGCTGATTGCGATGTTGATCGCCTATCTTCTCGATGTGCCAGTTGACCAAAATCGTCAATTTAGCGTGGGTAAAAATACTGGTATTTCAGTTGTCGAAGTGAATGATGGGAAGGGACGTGTGATGCAGTTGAATGATGCCGCTCATTTAGAACCGGCCGCGCAATTTTAGGCGGCGAATAATAGACTGATAGCGACGATGGCTGATGGTGTCTTTATCGGTTTTCGATTGCCGTGCGCGATAGATTGTCGTTGCGGAAGGTGATGACCAGCACTTCTTGCCAATGCTCTACGGAGCGATTGCGGAGCGTCCAGACCATCATATCGGCCGTATTTTCTTCCACTGGAAAGCCAGCCAGTGCCGCCTCAACGGCCGTTCGCGCCATGCCCGATGTCAGCATCGCATTGATATTTTCGAGCAGCCCTGTGTCATCCGCTTCTGTATCGATCTCAATCGCGCACTGCTGACGGCCGTCATAAATATCGGCCGTCAGTAAATTGGTACAAATGCGCTCCAGCACGTCGATATGTGTCTCGGCCGCGCTTTCATTTTGATTGACTTGCCCACACGCCACCAAAAACAGCAGTGCAAAAACAACCAGACAGATATAAAGACGACTACAACGGCATATTCCCATGCTTTTTCGTCGGGTTGGTATCTCGTTTGTTTCGCAGCATTCGTAGCCCATCGATCAACCGGGCGCGTGTCTGGGCTGGCTCGATAATGTCGTCGATGTGTCCCAGTTCGGCCGCTACATACGGATTGGCGAACTTTTCGCGGTAGTCGGCAACTAGCTCTTTTTCTTTAGCAACGGGGTCACTGGCGGCCGCGATCTCGCGGCGGCAAATGATTTTGACTGCCCCCTCTGGCCCCATCACGGCCAGTTCGGCCGACGGCCACGCCAAATTTAAGTCGGAGCGGATTTGTTTGCAGTTCATCGTCAAATACGCACCGCCATACGCTTTTCGCATAATCACCGTGATTTTTGGCACAGTCGCCTCGCAAAACGCATACAGCAATTTCGCGCCCTCACGAATGATGCCGCCATGCTCTTGATCAAGCCCTGGCATGAACCCTGGCACATCTTCAAACACGATCAAGGGAATGTTGAACGCATCGCAGAAGCGCACGAACCGCGCCGCTTTGCGGCTAGCGGCTACGTCTAGCGCACCGGCCAGCACCAACGGCTGATTGGCGACAATACCGACGGCCGCACCGTCGATACGGGCGAAGCCGACGACGATATTTTCCGCATAGTTGGGCTGAATTTCGTAGAATGAGCCGTTGTCGATTACGCGATTGATTACCTCTTTCACGTCATACGGTTTGTTCGCGTTTTCGGGGACGACACCGTTCAATGTTTTGTCGATCAGGGGAGAGGTGTGCGGCAAACAGCAGGGGGCTTCTTCCATATTGTTTGCTGGCAAATAGGTGAGCAGTTCGCGGACGCGGTGAATCGCGTCGAACTCGTTTTGGGCGCGAACGTGGGCGACCCCACTGATTTCGGTGTGCGTGGCTGCGCCGCCTAGCTCCTCGAATGTGACATCTTCACCCGTTACTGTTTTCACCACGTCGGGGCCGGTGACAAACATGTGGCTTGTTTCTTCGACCATCACGATAAAGTCTGTGAGGGCGGGCGAATACACTGCGCCCCCCGCGCATGGCCCCATGATGAGGCTGATCTGTGGCACAACACCGGAAGCCATCACGTTGCGCTGGAAGATGTCGGCGTAGCCTGACAAGCTGTTGACCCCTTCTTGAATCCGTGCGCCGCCTGAATCGTTGATGCCGATGATGGGCGCACCATTTCGCATCGCCATATCCATCACTTTACAGATTTTGTCGGCGTGTACGCGGCCGACGCTGCCCCCAAATGTGGTGAAATCTTGACTGTAGACATAGACCAATTTGCCGTTGACTGCGCCGTACCCGGTGATGACCGCATCGCCGAGATTGCGCTTTTTGTCCATGCCGAAATTGGTCTCGCGGTGGCGCATGAACGCATCGAGTTCGACAAATGAGCCGCGATCTAGCAATAGTTCGATACGCTCCCGGGCCGTCATTTTTCCCTGGGCGCGTTGTCGCTCTAGCAGCCGTTCGCTGCCTGTTTGGTGCGATTCATCGCGCATGTGCGCTAATTTTTCAATAGGAGATACAGGTGTTTGTGCGGTCATCTGGGTTCCGTTGCTGTCATTTCTATTTTGATGGGGTGTCCCCGTTAATTTTATCGGTTCCAGAACAAGTGCGTCCAACTTTGTCATAATCAAGTCCTCTTCTAGGCTATGCCGAGCGATTTGTCGCTGCATTTTATGCACACAACCCTGTCAAAAACTACCAGTCGCGCTATCAGAGTGTGTCTGATGGTGTCCCTACGGCATGGCAGTCTACAGGATAAACCCCACTCGCGGCCGAAAGTTGTGCCGAAAATTGTGTAGAAATGAGGGGGATTAATCTGTGCAATTTGTTCAAAAGAGGGTGGAGCGCCACATTTCCAAGGCGAGCAGTGACCAGAGACGGTGGCTGTGGTTGATACGGCCGTCTTTGTGTTCGTGTAGCCACCGGTTGATGGTGGGCTGGTGGAAGTGATCGGAGGCGTGGCGCA
>CALECP010000367.1 GCA_937949915.1 uncultured Anaerolineae bacterium | reverse complement strand
CCTGTTCCATGCCAACAGAATTAGTTTCGGCTTTCCAATTCAGTTACCCAAGTGACTTGGTAATCAGTAATGCTCGTCCGAATTTGGAAGAAGGTGGGCTAACTCAAAATGTGCCGGGCGTTTACTTTGATAGAACGATACCATTCGATCATTATCAAGGTACGGAGATTTATTTGTCGGGATATTCAACAAATAATCCAAACGAAACTACATATCTACAAACATACGATAATGCTTACATGACTCCGCAGGGCGGAACGTTATGGGAAAGGCGTAATTGGATTCCGGGAGAGCCTTATACTCCTGTGACAAACGAGGATTATCAATTCCCAATTGAAGACAAGGAAGATAAGCGTGTAACAGCGTATTTTCCTACACCAACCGAGCGGTTTGAGACAATCCCTGTTGAAATGCGCCTAGAATATGAATACGGCATTTATTATGGTTCAACGGGCTATTATTTGATTCGTGAGGATGTTCAAAATCCTGAGATTGAATCGGTACACACTTATCATCATGCTGACGGTGATATTTCCATATTTGTCAAAGCAATAGATAACTGTGCCGTTGAAAGCGTGGAACTGACTGTGACCGATGATAATTCAAGCCCTGAAACGTTCGAGATGTCATACCGCGGGGTCAATTCACAACGTGCGATGAGTATTTTTTCCTCATTGTTCTCATCGGATGACGGTAATGGCTGGTACTATCGTAAGCTAACAAACGTGTCTTCTACCGATACCATCACTTATGAAATCAAGGTGTCTGATATGGCAGACTACCACCCTGTCGAAAATAATATAACTGTCGAACAACATAATGAGCCTATATTAGATGTTGAAGGTTGGGGGTATGGTGGGCCGACCTGTGACTTTGTAGCAGATGGTATCTGTTTAAGCACCTCACCTCAAAGAAACTATCATATAGCAATTATTGACTTAAACACTCCAGGATTAAAAGTGGAATTAGCTTACGATTTAATCGCTACTGATCTGATTTTTGGAACAAGTGTTTATACATTTACACCCAAAACCGTACAAAACTTAGTGAAAGAAGATTCAGGAGTTAGCCAAAACAGTAAGGTACTACATCCATACGTAGCTGTAAATGCAACTGGGAAGACAGCTGATTTTACTGATGCGGTTCGAAGTGCAGGATCAACCTTTGGTTCTCATGGGGTTGCATATCAGGAGGTTCTGACAAATGTCAGCGTACTCCAGTTTCAGGAGGGTAACGAAACCCAAATCTCTACGATTCATCGTGCGGGGGGGGTAGACTTTCCTTTTGCAGGAGGAGATGGAAATGATTCAAGAGAATATGTCAATGATCTAATAACAGATGAAGATACAGAATTTGTTGTAGGCTATCAAGGAACTATCCTCGATACTCTACTGCCAAGTGGCACATTGGTAACAGGATTTCCAGAGTATGTTGCACCTGAATATACTCATGGTCAAGGCGGTGCAAAAACAGTAGCAGGCGTATCATTAGATAGAAGTAAGTTATTTTTAGGTGTTACTGCTAACGAGACTACAGAAAACATGGCAAGATTACTTCAAACAGTTGGTGCTTCTCGTGTAATTGTGCTAGACAGCAGTTGGTCATCTCAAATATCTAGTTACAGTATCAGTGGAGTGAGTAGAGACTATGAGGCACTGGCAGAGGGCATTATCCCTATTGATCGAAAGGACATAAACGCAATTGTTGTTTATAATGAAAACGAGACAACTGAAAAAACAGTGTCAATTCCAACAGAAGGCACAATTGCTAATGTTGACACAAATATACAACTGGAGTTTGATGCAAATTCATTTGGCGATGAAAATGTCAACATCGTTTACA
Source organism: uncultured Anaerolineae bacterium (assembly GCA_937949915.1). Lineage (GTDB taxonomy): Bacteria > Chloroflexota > Anaerolineae > Promineifilales > Promineifilaceae > CALECP01. The sequence continues at coordinate 6,734 of CALECP010000367.1, read as the reverse complement.
CACCAAATTTTCCATCTGAGGTGAATGGCTATGAACACGTAGATCGTTTCTACGATATTGAAGCGTACTATTATCCAAGTGGCGAAGTGGCTGATCTTAATCTTCCTTATGAGATTATTATCGCATACGATGAAAATTCATTGCCGCCTACAGCAGATGAAAGTTCTCTCAAGTTGCATTTTTGGAACGGATCGGAATGGGAAGCAGAACCGACCAGTGTTGTGAATGTTATTTCTAATACGGTCACTGCAAATCCAGATCATTTCAGTCGTTGGGCAGTGTTGGCTGACCCTACAACCGATTATAGTGATGCCCCCGGTGAATATGGATTTGCAGGTCATGCGTTACATCCAGACTTATCTATCGTGGAATCAGGGATCAACGTTGTAGGAGGAAGCGATAATGTGCTTGGTAATCCACTCGTTATCGAAATGGAACTGTTTAACAATATAGGGCAAGAGGCTACATTCATCGGTTATTCAGACTTGAATGGAGATGGTATGTGGTCTGATGATGAAGAGTCACGTATTACGATACCAAGTGAAGCCGCCTCTCAAACGATCACTTTGACATTTGGTACAGTCACTAATATCAACACACGTCTCTACAGTCGTTTCCGCCTCACAACTGATTCAGAAGTTACAAGCACAGGCATTGTAATTGATGGTGAAGTAGAAGATTATGTGCTTTTGCCTGAGATTCCTACAACAGTTCAACTTGCACACGTCGGCGATACAGGTAAGGGATTCGTTCTTGGTCTGGCCATTTTATTCGCCAGTTTACTGTTTGTGACAACCGACCAAATGAGAAGAAAAATTAAGCAACCTTGAACCAACGTCTAGAAAACTGATCTTGTGGTTGCGCGAATATATCTATGCATAAGTGTATTCGCACAACTGTTGCAGGTGAGGAGAATTGAAGCCGAGCGTCACGGCCGAGTTTGGGATGCCCATTTCGATGAGGACGGTGGCGATGCCTTGTTCTGTCTAATCGGTGGGCATTACCATAAGCGCGTCACGCTATACGCATCAAAATGTGCGTCTTTGCTGATGATCGGCATGTTTTCTGTCATGCTTTGGGCGATGAGCAAGCGGTCGAATGGATCGCGGTGGTGGAAGGGGAGTCGGCCGACGTGGGAAAGGTGTGCGAGTGTCATCGGGAGCAGAGTAAAGTTGTTGTCATCCAAGTGGGTTGGAAACAGATCATCAAACGTCCCGCCCATATCCAGCTTGCCGATGCTCAGTTTGATAGCGATTTCCCACAATGTAGCTGTGCTGACTAAGACTTTGGAAGATTTTGCGATCAGTTGGTTTGCGGCCGGGCTCAACTTGGAATCGTTCGTGATAAACCAAATCAGGGCGTGTGTGTCAAGCAATATCATCGGGCATGTATGCATCAAAATCGTCTAATGGTTCGTCAAAATCGGCCGCCATCACAATGTTTAGATGTTGGGCAGAGCCGGGGCGGCGATATGTAGGCTGTGGCTCTTCCTCAACCTCATTAACGATGACCCATTTGATGATCGGTTTACCCAATTGCGTCATGACAATTTCTTCACCCGCCAAAGCCGCGTTGACCCATTGATGCAGGTTGATCGGTATGTTTTCAAGTTCAATTGCTACCATACAGCCCATTCTAGCATAAGATAGTCATGCAAAGGTAAACTCATGCAACTGCTGCAGGTGAGGGGGATTAAAGCCGAGCGTCACGGCCGAGTGTGGAATGCTCATTTTGATGAGGGCGGTGGCGATGCGTTGTTCTGTCCAATCAATTTCAACAGACACGCGGATGATTCTACGGGAGCATAAATAAGGTATTTTAGCTCTGCAAAAGCAATAACAGAAACATTTTTCTCTCGACTGTATAATCGGCATATGTCGGCCGAACCATACCCACTTGCCTACCGTTACAAACGCGAACTACCGTATATCGGGTTGATCGTCATCGTTGCCGCGCTGTTTTTCTGGCCGCAATGGGGGCAAGGGGCATGGCTGCCACATGGGGGCGGCGATTCAGTCAGCTTTCTCTACCCGATGTACCGTTTTATCGCCGCCAGCTTGCGCGACGGCACATTGCCCCTATGGAATCCGCACCAATACGCAGGCTACCCATTGATCGCCGACAACCAGGCAGGCATCTTTTACCCGGTCAATCTGCTGCTCTTTTTCGCATGGCGCGACTTTCCGTACCAGGCGATTGAATGGTTGGTTGGTGGGCATATTTTCTGGGCGGGGCTGGGTATGTATGTGTGTGTGCGCGGGTGGTATCGGCCGCACCGTATTCCCCCACTGGCGGCCGTGTTTGCGGCCGTTTGCTTCATGCTCTCCGATGTTTTTGTCACCCATATCGGCAATCTCAATCTGATCGCTGTTGCCGCATGGCTACCCTGGGCGATGTGGGCGTTTCGCCGTGCGCTCACGGCCGCGCACCCCCGTCGCTGGATAGCAATATGCGGCACAATTATCGGCACAAGCACCCTAGCAGGACATGGACAAATCACCTTTCTCATCGCTGCCATGCTGGGCGTGTACGCCGTATGGACGACTGTTTTTGCGCGGCAATGGCGGCCGCTACCCTGCTTGCTGCTCGTCGGGTTGATCGGTGCAGGGCTATCCGCGCTGGTGCTGCTCCCCGCGCTCGATATGAACCCGTTGACCCAGCGCGGCACGTTTAGCTATGTCGAATCTGTCAACTACTCCATCCCGTTCGAGGCGTTGGTCGGGTTGGTTGCGCCCGGTTGGTTCGGCCGGGGGGCGGCCGCATTTACAGGCAGTTGGGATCGTGTCGAAGTGGGCTATATGGGGGTGTTGCCGCTTGTTTTGGCGGCCGTCGCCCTTTTCAAACGGAAGCCGAGACGGACAGATACCCTCTTTTTTGCCGCGGCCGCTCTGTTCTTCATGCTGCTGGCATTGGGTGGCAATACGCCCGTTCATCGCTGGACGCTCGGCTTGCTCAATTTGCCGTTCCAAGTGCCAGCGCGGTTTGTGTTGCTCACCAATTTTTGTGTGGCGATGCTGGCGGCGTGTGCGCTGGCGGCCGTTTCTCGCAAATGGCTTGTGGGGGTAGCTGTCGTCGTTGTCACGGCCGAGCTACTGTTTAACGGCATGTACGTGGAAGTAGAGTGGAATAATCCAGTAGCAGGATTTGAACGGGCGCTGGCTGCCGATTATCTACGTCAAAACGCGGGGCTGAACCGCATCGACGAAGCAACCGCGCAATGGCAACCGAGCGCCGCCCAAACGGCCGATCTCTATTCGGCCGGAGGCGTGTTTAACCCGTTGCAATTAGCCATTCACGCCGGGTACATGGGCGCGGTCGGCTATCGTGGCTCACCGCAATACAGCTTGATGGGAATCAAATACATCGTGGCCGACAAAACAGAGCCGCCGGGGGACACCGCCTTTATCGTGCCTGTGTTTGATGGCGATCCGGCCGTCGATATATGGCTCAACACAAACGCGCTGCCCCGTGCGATGATGTTCTACCAGTCGGCCGTTGTGCCAGACCACGATGCTGCGTTCGCGGCTCTGCATTCTGGCACCGACTTGACGCAAACAATGATTGTGGAAGCCAATGAGGGCGTGTTGCTCGATCAAGCGGCAGGGCAATCGCAAATCAGCATCCCGGTGTATGAAAACAATCGCGTGGTGCTAGATGTGACGACCGATCAGCAAGGCTATCTTTTCCTCAGCGACATGCACTACCCTCATTGGGAAACGGCCGTTGATAGCGTACCCGTCCCCCTTGTCCGCGCCAACTATGCGTTCCGGGCGGTGCTACTGGAGGCGGGGACACATCAGGTCGAAATGATTTTCCGGCCGCCCAGTTGGCGCAATGGAGTGATCGTCACAACGATTACACTCCTTCTCACCATCGGCATTCTTATCAAACCAAAAGCGGCTTGAGACCCTCGAACGCTGTCTCTACCCAAAAAATCCAAGCATCCACAATATCAGATGGTAAGCGACTGTAAAGATTGTTCCTAGAGTGTAAAAAATTCGGCCGACTATGCCGCCTAGCTTCTCTTTCCAACCGATAACTGTGAAAACAACCGCTACAATTGTGATGATTAGTGTGATCCACGGTAGGCTAAACAAAAAATCCCATGATGATGAGGGGCCGACAATGAGGTAGCCTATCTTTTCTTCAACAAAAGTTGAAAACATAAAGACACTCCCCAATGAAATGAGGAAAAAGAGAGAAAGCAAGCTAACGATGGCAAGCATGTAGCGAGCGATCCGGCCGCGCCACGGAGTACGGTTTTCTTGTAGTTGCCTATAACGTTTGATCCACGCGATAGGTGCGGAGAGCAAGACAAAAATCATGCCAACTATTGAACTTCCCAGCATCACCCAAAACGCAACCGGAGCAGGTGATAGAGCGTTTTTCACCAGCTTAAACCATCCTTTGCGCGGCCGAATATCAGTTAGATAGTCCGGTTCATCTAGCTCATTCAAACAAGATGTATCTGGTTCCTCTGTCGGGTTGTCCAAAAAGTCATCACGGAGGCTTTGTCCGCAATTCAAACCACCCAACGAATCTGATTCCGTTGGTATAGAACCAGGAGTTATAGGACTGGACAGCATAGAGTCACTTGTTGCACCATGTCCTGATGCTGGAATCACATACAAATAGTGATTCGATAATGTCTCGGCCGCGGCCGTGCCTTCTTCTGGTGGTGTGATCGGGTCATATTCGCCGGAGATCACCAATGTTGGAATATCGCTGATGACAGCTTGATCTTCAATGATTCCTAAATCATTCACATCCCATACTTCGCAAATTTCTTGCAAACTTTCTGTGGTGAAAAATGATTGCCAACGCGCATCAAGTTGCTCGATTCGCTTATCGATCAATTCATAATCACTAAATGGTTCCATTTCGGCGCAACGCAATGAGAGTGCCATTCCCGGAAAATAATCATCTATCGTCATTTCCTCGCCTAACAATCCCATCTGCATTGATATATAGGCCTGATTGTGTGTCGCGTAGATCATAGCGGGTATGCCGGATAACAGCGTTGAATCATACATTGAGGAAAAGACTACGCCTTGAAATACAGAGCCATCTATGGAGCGCGTATGATTTTTATCTTCCTCGGAAGGCACACTTACTTCCACCGGTGATTGGTTCAATCGATCAATTGTTTCATTAAACACAGTCTCAAGATCAGGGTACGTTTGGTTACAATCAAGATCAGCAGCACATGATGCAAATAGTAGATCAAATTGCTGTAGCGTATACTTTGGTAAGTTCGCCATTTCTTGCGATTGTAGGGGAACAACAGAGTCGATCACACTGCTACGAATGCTGTCAGGAAAATCGCGCATCATGGTCAGAGCGATCCGAGTGCCATACGAAATGCCATAGCAAGTTGATCTTCATCGCTCATATCTTCTATATTCGTGTCAAATACATTGCTGCACTTGAGAGCAGGTGTGGAATACCCTGTTCCGCGTTGGTCAAACAAAATCAGATCACGGTTTCGTAAAATCGTCGAATCATTCCACATCCAACTCTCTTTCAATGTACCAAAACCGGGGCCACCCTCGATGTAAACAACAGGATCCGCTTCCGGTTCGGCGGCAATGCTTTCTAATACAGCGACAGCAACACGAATTTGTTTGCCATTTGGCTGCTCCCAATTCTCTGGAACAGTGACAAAACCACACACAATATCGCTGAGGCTACCTTCGGCTCCTTCTGGGCAAACGGCCGACTCAAATTCAAATGTTTGTGCAAATGCACGCGGTGTATAAATAACGTTAACCAGCAACAGAATGCTGACCAAAAACATAAATCGCTTTTGATGTAAACATTGCTCCATACTTAAAATGTAATTTTTGACTGTTTTTTGTTTCACCTAACCACCTACTTCTATTTCATCAATTTGACGAAATAATAACGAGAAAAGAAATTAGCTATCTCTCGTCTAAATCAACATACAAGATAAACCTCATTGAGAATAATTCACATTTCAATCATTCACAATAGAAACCATATTAGAATCAATTAGAGCAATATGCGCCAACGCAATCGTCAAATTCCGTCTATTCGGCCGTCCCCCAGATCACAGTTGAATCCAGTTGAGAGAGACCGCTTTTGTGACTGCTTCGGTGCGACTGCTGACGTGCAGTTTGCTGTAAATGTTAGCGAGATGCCCTTGTACCGTGCGGCTGCTGATGCCCAGTTGCAGCGCAATCGCTTTGTTTGTCAGCCCTTTCGCCGCCCACTGCAACACTTCGACTTCTCGGCCGGTCAGCGATTCGACATTCATATTAGACCCATCGGCCACGGCCGCCATCAGCCGTTGCGCCACGGCCGGGCCGACAAACGATTTCCCCGCGTAAATATCGCGTACCGCCTCGATAATTGTCAATGGCGACGCTGTTTTTAGCATACACCCGCTTGCCCCCGCCTCGATAGCAGCCTTGATGTACGGATCATCGTCATACGCTGTCAAAATGAGAACACGCACGTGTGGATGATGCGCTCGAATCCAGCGTGTAAGCTCGATCCCGTTGGGCGCAGGCATTCGCACATCCAGCACCGCGACATCGGGCAGGTGCTTGACGATCAATGCTTGGGCGGCCGTGCCATTGTCTGCCTCTGCCACAACGGTTAAATCGGGGGCGGTCTCCAAAAATTGACGTGTGCCAGCTCGTACAATCGCATGGTCGTCTGCCAGTAAGACGCGAATATCATTCATGCGCGTATGATACTCTGTTTTTGAA
>CALECP010000366.1 GCA_937949915.1 uncultured Anaerolineae bacterium | reverse complement strand
CGATCATTTCTGGTGTCAGGTCGGCAAACAGGGGGGCGACCATTGCGGCCGGAACTTGGGCAAACCCTTCCATCAGTTCGGGCGTAATGTCGGCCGTTGTTTCTAGCGTGATGCCCTGCATCTGTCCTGCTTGCTGCCACGATTCGGGCAATGCAACCGGTTCTGCTGGTTGTGCGCTGGCGGTGATTTCGGCCGGGAGCATGGCTTGTGCTTCAGGGGAGAGCGCAGCGATCATTTCTGGTGTGAGGTCTGCAAAGAGCGGGGCGACCAGCGCGGCCGGGGCTTGGGCAAATGCGCCGAGCAACTCTGGCGTGATGTCGTCGGTTGTTGCCAGTGTCATGCCCTGCATCTGTCCCGCTTGCTGCCAAGATTCGGGGAGGTCGATAGGGGTGTTCTCTGTTTCGACTGCTTCTTCTGTCTCTTCTTCGATTTCTTCTGCCTCAGCTTCTTCTGCCTCAACCAGCTCTTCGGCCGCGGCTTCCGCGTCTGCAAGGTCAATTGTGTCAACTGTACCAAGATCGACGCTGTAGCCAGTCAGTATATCGTTCCCTTCCGCGTCTGCTTCTAGGGCTTCTTCAATAGTAAACTGACCGATGCCGCCATACGCGGCCGATAATTCGTTTAATTCGTCTTGTAAATCGCTATCGAGATCGTCGGTGTAGTCGCTGGGCAAATAGGCGAGTGAGGCCGGTTGTGCGTTCCGCAAGTTATCGGGCGTGAGCAAATTGAGGGCTTCCATCGCCAAAAAACCGCCCTGATACACCAGGATGCGTGTGTATTCTGGCGTGATCTCGTTGACTGTCTCAACACTGATGCCGTAAGCGCGTAGTCCCAAGCGCAAGGGCAAGGACAAAGTAGATGTATCTGTTTCTACGACTGGCACTGGGGTAGGCTCAACTTCTTCTACCTCTGTTTCTGTCTCTTCCTCTACTTTCTCTGGCAATTCTTGTCCGCCGTCAATATCTACTCGCGCCACATTTTCGACTGCTTCGAGTTTGGGGGCGAGATTGGCGTTGATGTCTTCTTTCAGTTCGACCAATGTCATCTTATCGGAGCTAACACTGGCGGCGATCACGGGTAGGTCTGCCAAGCTAAAGGTGAGTACGTCTGGCTCGGCCGTCTCTGGCAGCCGTGCGCTTTCGATAGCGTCTTCGATGTCGGCCGCGACATCCTCTTGATTGAGGCCAAATTCGTTCCGCACAATGGTGATCGCAAACGCGCTATTGGTTGTCGTTTCGACGTTGACCACGCCATCTACCTCTTGAAAGGCGATTTCGAGCGGCTTGGTCACTTGCTCTAGCATATCGTTCGTATCTTCTGCATCTGACCATTGCGTAAACACAAATGTTTGCGGAAATTCGACTGGAGGAACGAGTTCCTGATTGAGTTGCGTATACGCCCAGCCACCCGCGACGAGTACACCCACAGTTAAGAGGAGTGTGAGCCAGCGAAGCCGGACGGAGGTTTGTGTAATTGCATCAAATATCTTTGTTAGCATGTTTTTTCCTTAAAAAGCGTATCGGCCGTGTAGCCGTTTCGCCATGTTGTCAATGTTTTGTCGAACTCTGCTGCCAGCAGGTTTAATTCGTCGGCCGACATATCAGCGACGACTGTTTGATACTGTTTGACATGTTCAATCAGTTCGTATTCCCATTGTTTATCTGTATCGTTGGTGGTGGCCAGCACACCGAGCGCAAAGCCAGCGAGTAAGATCAGTTGCTGGGCGTTGATGTCGCTTTCGGCCGGGAGTAGATGGGGTAAATGATGGGTGAAATTGTGTTTTTCTAGCCGCAACAAAATGATGGTCAGTAGCTCTACGCTAAACTGCACAGAGGGCGGCAAATGTTCGGCCGTGCCAAGTCGTGCCAGCATCGCTTCGATCAGCGCTTGATCTGGCGCAAGCCCTGCCTGAAACCGTGCATACATTTTATTGCGTAATTCATCCCAATTACCGTATTCAAACTGGGAAATGCTCTCGTCAAACCGTTGTCGCGCCAGTGCAGTCGGCTGGAATACGACCGATGAACGGCCGCGTCCCGACTCGCGCACTTGGTATGACGACTCGATCATCCCTTTTTCTTCTAGCAGTTTGCACATGTCATACGCTGTAAAGCGGTTGATACCCACGTGTTCCGCAAGCTCAGAATAGTGCATCGGCTTTTGCTTATCTATATGCCATAGATCAAGCATGTTTTTCAGGAAACTCTCCTGACGGCGCGTTAAGCGCACAGCTTCTTTCATAGTAGATAAATCATCCCATTTTTGTGGCGATTGAGAAATATGTCACAATCACCCAAAAAACCCATAAATTCCTGTGTATTTTGGTCTTTTTGGGAATAGAGAACAATAGATTGCTTCGTTTGTATATGTTTTGTATATGTTTGGGCTTTGCTTTATACACAAAAATGAACAAAAGTAGACAGCAAATGGTCAATTGAGCTAAAACGGTCATTTATTCGTCTAAAAGTTGATACAGGTTGCAATTGACCTCTTTATTTGGTTTTATGGGTAACGTATATGGTACTCGCGTACCAATCGCGTGCAGTCACATGCAATGTGTAAACGACTTGTTCCAGTCGTTTTCCTGGGCAATATATTGTGACAAGGGCATAAAGATACTGAGGTTGTGTTAGGAGAAAGCGATGGCATCGTTTTCTCTACAATTCAATAAGAAAGAGCAACGGCATTTGGCAGATGTCTGTGAAATGCTTGTGACTCTTCAAATTCATGGAGATAACAGGGTGACGCTAAATATAGTTGGTTTAATAGGGTGTCCAGTTAATCAATTGAAAAACTGGGCGAATGAACAGTTGCCGCTTCTAAATGAGCAGGCATTACAGGGTAAGTTATCGTACAGTGATTTTGGTCAGATTGTTTCACAAGAGGCATTGTGTAATCTGCCAGACGTGGAGTCGTTAGATGAGTCGCAGCTGCGGCCGATGCTGACACTAATGGGTATGCTCGGTAGTTCTACCGAGCGTCACGCCCAACAACAAGCACTTAAAGGTGCGCCGCAACGCGGCTATACATTTGAACATCGTCGCGCTGGTATCGTACCGGGCAAAGGGCTTGCGACGTTGGTTGTAAATGAACATCAACCATTCCGAGATTATTTCTATAAATTGGCAGATCGTATGTCGCATCCTTATCGGGATTCGTTGCAGTCGCTTATTTTGTGGAACGGCCCCCAAGTGACGATCAAACATCCCGATACAGGGGAAGTAATCTATCGTTCCCCGGTCTCATTTGAAGATGGTACATTTTTGTCGTTTACAGGTGAGTCGATGGAGCGATATTTCTTGGGTGTGATCAAGGAGACGGTTGCTTTACAAGCGGCCGCCAACGAATACATCATGCAGTTGTGCGAGCCAGATAGCGATCTGCGGTCTGAAGAAATGCAGACGGCCGCACGCACGGCCGCGCAATTGATTTGGTCGATGCAGGTGTACATGCACCGCTTTATGAAACGCCCCGACCTCGATATCGACATGTTCCTCGATGTGATTCGCCAATACGATTGCCCCTGGCACCCGCCAGAACAGCAGTTGCGGCCGGTCAGCGTTGCCAATGATGTCCACTCACTCTACCGTGACATTGTGCTGTTCGACAATCTCGTTCCGGGCAACCCGCATTTCCCTGGCTATCGGGAGTACATCCGCAAAATTTATTGCGTCATGCTGCCGGATCAGATCGCCCAGATGGAACATGCTCTAAGCATTCCCACATTGCAGACACGGCTGACGGCCGAACTGGCAAACGAGAGTGAGCCACCCGATTGGATATGGGCGTATGTCGATCTGTACAATTCGCAACGGGATATGTCACGCGCACATTTCGCACTCGTCGCCAAATTTTTGTTGCAGCCCAGTATTGAGCGCAAAAAGAACAACGATCCACGCGAGTACAACACTGTCGTCAATAACAGTCACGGCACGACCGGTATGGACCCGATTCGGGTGGTCAAATATCTGGATAAAGCACGGGCAGCCCATCCATTACAAGCGTTTAACAAAGTGAAAGGACGGCCGTCCACAAGCCGTCTTTCGCCCGAGAAATTGTTTAACCTTGTCGAAATGCCCACGTAGAGACGCACCGCCGGTGCGTCTCCTCAAATGTGAAGACGCAAAATGTTGCGTCTCTACAAGATAAAATAAAAAAGGGCGGTATCATCACGATACCGCCCTTTTTTGTTCGCTAATTTGACGCTTATTCGCCCGGTTGCAATTCCAGTGCTGCACCCGCTTCAATCGTCACTTCCTCAATCACAAACGCCGGGTCTGTGTCGATAGAGACTGTGTATGTGCCGGGTGGTACTGAAACAGCATCGCCATTGACTGCGCCACTGGCGACGACTGCGCCGTCTGCATCTGTCACTTCGTAGCCTAAGCTAAAGACAGTGTTGAGAGCTGCTTTCAATTCGTCGGTGTCTCCAGCATCGTAGTATTCACCGCCGCCGATGGCTGCCCAGCCTTCAAATTCACCGCGTAGCTCATCATCTGCAATGGCAAAGCCAACGATGTTGACCTGTACATCGAAGCCTGCATCGACCAAGCCTTGTATCTCAGCCGCCGGGTCGCCGCCACACGTTTCTTGACCGTCTGTGAGCAGGATGATGATCTTCTTGCCTTCGACTTCTGCCAAGTCACTGGGGACTTGGGCGAGCGCGGCCGCAATGGCGGTGTTAGCGTTGAATTGTGGGCTGATGCCTACTACCAAGCCATCCAGACTATCGCGGTCAAGCGGGGCAACTTCTTGCATCAAGTCGGTACGACACGCCAAGAAGCCTTCGATATTACCAAATGCACGGAGCGCAACAGGCGCACCGGCCGGTAATACATTTTGGATCACTTCGGTCAGCGATTCCCGTGCAATACCGATGCGGCTTGCGGGATCATCGGCCGTCAAACGGTCGATTTCTTCGTTGCTTTCAGGCGGGAACGTCATACTCCATGATGCGTCCAAAATCAATTCAGTCGTTGGCAATCCGGGTAATATATCTGCGTCTGGCTCAGTTGAGAGCGCAACGGTCAATGTTCCCGGTTCTGGCTCGGCCGCTGGCAGTACAGTGACAGCAAGTGTGCTTTCACCCAGTGGATTGCCATCATTGTCGGCCGTTTGTGCCAGCACAGCATACTCACCTTCTGTATCGAACGGAACATCGACTTGCCATGTGCCATCTTCACCTACAGTCGCTGTACCAGCTTCTACACCATCGACCAACACAGTGACAGTGCTGCCCGGTGTCCCTTCGCCACTGATGGGCAGGGTGGCTGGCTCGGTTGTAATGCTATCGCCGTCTGTGACGGCCGTATCGCTACCATCGGCCGCGCCTACGCTACTGATAACAGGCGCACCTACGACTGCGACTGGCAGCACAGTGACAGCGAGGTCACTGTCGCCAAGCGGATTACCATCATTGTCGGCCGTTTGGGCTGTCACTGCATATTCACCTTCCGTATCAAACGGAACATCGACTTGCCATGTGCCGTCTTCACCCACACTCGCTGTACCCGCTTCCACACCATCGACCAACACAGTGACAGTGCTGCCCGGTGTTCCTTCGCCGCTGATGGGCAGGGTGGCTGGCTCAGTTGTGATGCTGTCGCCATCTACAACGGCTGTATCACCGCTACCGTCAGCCATGCCTATGCTGCTGATAACAGGCGCATCAATTGCAGGGGCAGGTACTTCTGTCGGTACCTCAGCAGGGGCTTCTGTTGGCACTTCGGTCGGTATTTCAGTTGGTACTTCTGTCGGTTCAGCAGGTGCTTCAGTTGGTTCTGCGGGAACTTCAGTCGGCTCGGCTGTTGGCTCGGCCGTTGCTTCTTCATCATCGCCATCGCCCAGTGCCGCGACCTCTTGTACCGCTTTTGCTGCGCCAGCCCCGATAACAAACGGGAACGCTTGTGATAGCTCAGTCGAGCCATTATTTTCATTACAGCGCACTTTTACGTCATGCTCACCCGCTTCGGTGACACGGGTCGTAAATTCCCAGTCGCCATTGTTATCGGCCGTTGTCGTGCCGGCCAGTACATTGTCAACCAATACATCGAGCTTGCAGTACGGTGTGCTACGGCCGTTGACCGTGACAGCACCTTCGCCATCTTCTGCATCTACGTCAACTAGATCGACCAGCAACCCTTGATCGGCGGCCGCGACAGCCCCCGCACCGACCAAAAATGGGTAGATGGGTGAACGTAAAACACCACCATCCTCAGTTGGATCGCGCAATTCGAGTGTGTGATCGCCTGTTTGGGTTACATCGGTCGCATAAGACCAATCGCCCCGGCTGTTGGTGCTTGTTGTGCCAACTTTTACGCCGTCCAAGTAGACATTCAGCGTTTGATCTGGCTCACCATCGCCTGTAAATGTGACACGCCCACCCTCAAAACCATCTTGTACAAGTGGGGTATCTGCTACCGGCCGCGCTTCGGCGACCAAATCGATTGTGCCTGTGTTGCATGAACGCTGAAAAATCAGCAAAAACGCCAGCAATACGGCAAGTAATACGACGATGATCCCAGTTAGTTCATCTTCGTCTTTTAGTCCAAACTCTTTGTACAATTTTCGTCCCATGGCTATTTATTGACTCACTTTTTTGGTACTTGCATAATGACCGCAAAATAAATGATGGCGGATCATATCTCTTCTTTTTTCTGCCACACTAAATGATAGCATGATAGCTTCTAATTGGATTAGACGTACATTAGCGCATTCCGTCACCCAAATGCCCCAATGAATATAGATGAAAATGTGTAGAAAACAAAAACGCCCACCATTTGGTGGACGCTTGCTATACGATTCAGCCGTTTTTTTAAGCAGGCAGTGGTTCAGGCACTTCTTTACGGTGCAAAACGATCTCGTCTTCTTCGACATCCATGATGATGGTGTCTCCGGCCGTAAAGTTGCCACTGAGCAATTCGTCTGACAATTTATCAGCCACCACATCTTGTACCAAGCGACGGAGCGGCCGTGCGCCAAACTCAACGTTGTAGCCTGTTTTGCCCAGCCAAGCCTTTGCCGCCTCGGTCATTTCTATCACCAGTTCTTGCTCTTCTAGGCGTTCATTCAGTTCGCGCAACAAAATGTCAACGATGTCCAGAATATGCTCTTCGGACAATTCGCGGAACACAACGATATTATCGACGCGGTTGATAAACTCCGGCCGGAAGCTGCGTTTCATTTCGTCCATCAGCTTTTTCTGCATATCTTTGTGCTTGCGCTCGCCACCCGCGGCCGTCGAAGCATCACTAAACGTGAATCCGAACGACGGGCCACGCTTGATCGTCGCGGCACCAACATTAGAAGTCATGATGATCATCGCGTTGCGGAAATCGACCTTGCTGCCTTTGCTGTCGGACAAATGCCCCTCTTCCATGATCTGGAGCAAAATGTTGAACACTTCAGGATGCGCTTTCTCAATCTCGTCGAAAACAATAATCGAGTACGGCCGACGACGAATCGCTTCTGTCAATTGCCCTGCATCTTCATACCCCACATAGCCCGGAGGCGAGCCGATGAGGCGCGAAACAGTGTGTCGCTCCATAAATTCAGACATATCGAGCTGGATCAGCGCATCTTCTGAACCGAACAGAAATTTCGCCAACTGCTTTGTTAGTTCTGTCTTGCCCACACCAGTCGGGCCAAGGAAGATGAACGAGCCAATCGGCCGACGCGGATTTTTTAAGCCAGATCGCGCCCGACGCACCGCCTTAGAAATGGCGATAATCGCCTCATCTTGCCCAACGATATGTTGTTGCAAATCACTTTCCATTTCCAATAACCGTTGCGACTCCGCTTCCGTCAACTGCATGACCGGAATCCCTGTCCACATCGCCAGGACATCTGCAATATCATCTGGGCCGACTTCCAGCCCTTCTGTATTAACCAGCTTCATCAGTGCCAAATCGCTTTCAATATCACTGATTGTCTCACGTAGCTCGTCCGCTAAATGATGCTGTTTTTCGTCCAGCGCATCAGTCAACTGATCTTTTAGATTGTCGAGTCGTGTCTGCAATTCAGCCATGTCACCCGACTGGATACCGCGATAGAGGCGTACCCGCGATGAGCTTTCATCGATCAGGTCAATCGCTTTGTCTGGCAAGAAGCGTTCCGTTACATAGCGGGTCGATAGCTTGACGGCCGACTCAATCGCTTCATCGGTGATCGTCAAATTATGATGCGCTTCGTAAGCACCCTTGATCCCTTTCAATATCTCAACTGTTTCTTCTGGCGAAGGTTCATCGACACGCACTGGTTGAAAACGACGTTCTAGCGCTGCATCGCTTTCGATATGTTTACGATATTCGTCCAGTGTCGTTGCGCCTACGCATTGCAATTCACCCCGTGCCAACGATGGCTTGAGAATGTTAGCCGCATCAACCGAACTTCCGGCCGATCCAGCCCCTACAAGCATGTGTACCTCGTCGATAAACAAAATCGCATCGCTTGCTTTCAACTCTTCGATCACACGCTTCAGCCGTTCTTCAAATTGACCGCGATACATCGTACCCGCTACCAAACTACCCACATCCAACTGGAGAACGCGCTTGTTCGCCAGCGTGTTGGGTACTTTGCCATCGACCACGCGCTGCGCCAGCCCTTCGATAATGGCCGACTTGCCTACGCCCGGTTCACCGATCAACGCCGGGTTATTTTTGCGTCGTCGTGCCAGCACTTGGATCACCCGCTCGATTTCAGTTTTACGGCCGATCACCGGGTCTAGTTTGCCTTCCTCTGCCAATGTCGTGAGGTCAGTCGCCAATTGATCGATCAAAGGCGTTTTGCTTTTCTCTTTACTAGAGCTACTGCTGCCTTTGTTCGCCCGGGTTGTCGCCCGTTGCCGACGGTCTGTACTGCCAGACGACTCGCTGCTGCTTTTCTTTGATGACGTATCCTCTTTGATCATGCGCCGTGTTTGCCGCCGCACCTGCTCCGAAGTCACACCAAATTTGCGTAGCACTTGGTTCGCCGTACTGCTCTCTTGCCGCACCATCGCCAGCAAAAGATGCTCTGTGCTGACGTAATGCTTATCCATTCGCTTGGCTTCTTCCACCGCATATTGCAGAATACGTTTGGTCGATGGATCGAGATCGATTTTGTTGAATGGCTGGTTGGATACAGAGCCACCCGTGTACCGTTCTACAACAGTACGAACACGCTCTGTACGCAAGCCGACCTCGCGCAAAACGCGACCCGCGACCCCGCCTTCTTCGCGTAGCAAACCGATCAATAAGTGTTCATCACCAATATAAGAATGGTTAAAAGTCTTCGCCTCTTCCTGTGCGTATTGAAACACTTGGCGGGCGCGTTTTGTAAATCGTTCCCAAATACTGGAATTCACTGCAAATCACCTCTAAAAAATAAACCAGAGCATTGGTTTGTCGCCATTGTGTTGCGCGACCTCTTGTTTGTGGGCTGTTGAACCCTGATAGCTCAACCTGTAATGGTTATTTATGACGATTACAGAGAGCGGAATTTGGCATCACATGTAGGGATATAAATGACTGTCAAACGCGGATACGATCCCTAATGCTTGTTATTATGTCATACTGTAGCTGGTGGAGGTGTCACTCTCCACAAACTCTCAGACACCTTTAGTGTAGCATTTTTTACTTAACATCGTATAGATCGAAAAGCGACTATCATGTTTCTTATGATAGCCGCTTAATTGAATAGTTCAGGTTGTTGATCGACGTTAGGCTGTCGCTTCTTCCAGTACAAGGTCAGATTCGACAAATTGTTCTGCGGCGACTTGCTTGATGCTAAAGCCGATTTGCTTTTGATCGATGTCGATGCGAATGACGCGCACTGTCATCATTTCCCCTTTTTTGACCACTTCACCCGGCGTTTTTACATGCTCGTCTGCCATTTCAGAAATGTGCAGCAAGCCTTCTAGCCTGTATTCATCATTGATACGGGCGAATGCGCCATAGTGGGTCAATTGTGTAATCGTCACTTCAACCAATGAGCCTATCGCATACAAATCCTCGACGATTTCCCAGGGGTTCGTCTCTGTCTGTTTGATGCTTAGGGTGATGCGTTGCTTATCTTTGTCTACAGACAAAATAGAGACACGTACTTCGTCGCCCACAGCAAATGCTTCTTGTGGTTTACGAATGTGTTTCCAGCTTAATTCTGACGCATGGACAAGCCCTTCGATGTCGCCGATGTCTACAAACACACCAAAGTCGGTGACGTTGATCACTTTACCTTTGTAAATGCCGCCTTCATCCAATTCAGCGATACGGGTGCTGCGTTTTTCAGCACGTCCCATCTGCTCGGCCGATAGTTCGGACATGATCAAGCGACCTTGCTCCGGATCTGATTCCAGCACCAACACGTTGGCACTCTGCCCCACTAATTGACGCAGTTGATCGATAGGCGAGCTTTGACGGTTGATCTGGTGCTGTTGCCCAAGCTGGGAAGCAGGGATAAAGCCACGCAATGTGCCGAGTTGGGCAAGGACACCACCGCGATTGCAGCCGATGAACTTTACTTCACACGGCTCTTGGCTTTTTTGTAATTCTTCTGCACGAAGCCAATCCTCTTGTTCTGCCACCCGCACATGCGATACGATGATGTTGCCGTTGTCGTCTTCTGGGTTGATGACACACACGCGAATCTCGCTGCCGATGGTGAGTGCTTCTTGCTGTTCATCACTCAATTGATCATATTCGTCGCCTGGAATAATGCCTTCGGACTTCGCCCCAATGTCCACTAACATCTCGTTATTGCTACGTTTGGCAACAATATATCCATCGCGTAGCTCACCAAGTTCTGGGACACCAAAATCTAAGTAAGCGTCCAGTAAATTTTCCAGTTGATTTGTCTCAAATAGCTGGTTTGACATAGCCCTGATTTGTTCCTTTGAAATCGTGAAATACTTACCTGACCTCGATCCGGTAAGGCGGAATTATACTGTTTTCGATATGTCGTGCAATCGGAGGGCAATCGTGGGCGAATAATGGAGCAAAATGAGCAAAAGATCGCTGAACAGTAGTGTAATGTGACCAGATAAACATAGGATTGCTTGGTGATTTCCTCTATGTACTGCCTGTTATGTGTTGGCAAGCTAATGCTCAAGGCAATCTCTATCTCTATCTCAATGCTCTATCTCATTGACGTAAATACGAGGGACGCGGGTATTGATGCTGGTCAGCAACTCCCATGTGATGGTGTCTGACCAATCAGCCAGCTGAGAAACGGTGATCGCTTCGTCGCCATCGCAGCCGAGCAGCGTGACCGGGTCGCCGTTGTAGGCGGTATCCCAGCCGATGTTGACCATCATCTGATCCATGCAAATACGGCCGACCACCGGATACCGCTTGCCGCGAATCAACACTTCTGCCATGCCAGACATGCGCCGCGAATAGCCATCGCCGTACCCGACAGGAATGGTGACGATGCGCGTCATTTCGTCTGCCTGCCACGCGCTACCGTAGCTGACAGGATGATGCGGCCGTACCACTTTGAAGTACACCACTTGTGATTGCCAAGACAACGCGGGATGCACCGGGATCGTTTGCGGCACGCCATCAGGATATACGCCATACGCCAACAAGCCCGGCCGCACCATATCGAACCACGCTTCTGGCAACTGTAGTATCGCGCCCGAATTAGCCATGTGGACGGTCGGCCGGACAGCCCCCACCTCGTCATAAAAAGCGAGTACATCATTGAATCGTGCCAATTGCAACCGCGCATGAGTGAGATCGGCCGCGTCTGCATTAGCGAAATGGGAGTAAATGCCGTCGATTATCGTGTGCTGGCACGTCAGCGAATGAGCGAGCAGCGACCGCGCACTGTAATAATGCACCCCGATACGCTCCATGCCGGTGTCGATTTTGAGATGGACGTGCGCCTGTTTGCCCATCGCCCCGGCCGTGTCCTCGATTTGGTTCAGCTTTTCGATAGAGGAGGCGGTTAATGTTAAGTCGTGCGCGATGAAATGCCTGATCTGATTACCCGCGATGCCGCCCAGCACCAAAATCGGCGCGGTGATTCCGGCTTGGCGTAGCATGATGCCTTCTTCTAAATAGGCGACACCAAACCAGGGTGTGCCTATCGCTTCCATCTGTTGGGCAACCGGGATCATGCCGTGTCCGTAGGCGTTTGCCTTGAGGATGAGCATGACCGGACGGCCGACATGGGCGGCTATCGCTTTGTAATTGGCTGCGAGAATGGCGAGATCGATGGTGAGATGGGTCGGCCGTAGCACCGCGTCGTCTGCATCGGCAATGGTCGGTTGATTGATCGCAAGCATGGCGCGATTGTAGCCGATTAGCCCCGTGCGGCGACAAAAGCGGCGATGGCGCGGTCTATGTCTGCGGCCGTCGTTGCCCAACTGCATACGCTGATGCGAATAGCTGGCTGACCTTGCCACGTTGAGCCGCCACACCAGATTTCGCTGCTACTCTGGATCGCTGTCAGGAGGGCGGCTGTCTTTTCGGCCGTGTCTGCGCGTACCAGCACTTGATTAAAAACAACCTCATTGAGAACGGTGAAGTGGTGGGCGCGTAATCCGGCCGCCATTTGTTGCGCTCGTTCGCATAGACCCGTAATGAGATCGTCTATGCCGGTACGGCCGAAAAATTTGAGCGTCGCCCATAGATCAACCCCACGTGCGCGGCGAGACATATCGGGTGTGAAAAACATATTGTCGCGCTCGTCACTCGTCTGAATATATGCGCCTGCTTGGTGCATGGCGGCGACGATGGCGGCCGGGTGCTTGCACAGTACCA
>CALECP010000365.1 GCA_937949915.1 uncultured Anaerolineae bacterium | reverse complement strand
TTATGGTATTGTTACTCATGGGCGTATTCTCCATCCGGTTTTTCCGGTTTTTGGTTTGGTACCCGTGAGGATACGCCTTCTTTTTCACATTGCCAATCCACAACTTCTGGTTATACCTCGTTGTGTTTCTCGCCCTTACTCTATTTGAATGCCCTTATTCATCTCGTTCTTACAGTGGACTCACTAATCTTTAAAATACAGTATCACCGAGCGAGATAACCGTGAGGTGGCTTGATTGCAAAACCTGTATATGGAGAGATTTGCTTTCAAGGTTGATTTTGCCCATATATCCGGGGTAGGATAATCTCACCTGACGACCCCGTCGGCGGATGCTCTTTAATTTCGTTATTACAGTGTCCAATTGCTATTGACACATTCCGCAAGTCGTTAGCGCACCCTCCCATCGGCCGTCATTCTTTTACCCGCAACCTGCTCTTTTTTTGGGGCTTGCTTCGGCGGTGTTTATGCCCTGTATAAGCCAGCACCAAATAAACGCTACACAGCGCATATTTGGGGAGCTTTCTGGTCGGGTCTTACGTTGTTGTTTTTCTTGCTTCTTATTGCACCTACAAACCCCTTCGATTCATATTGGAACTCGGTCTCGATGTTGTCGGGTTCGATGCTAAAAGCAGGCCTCATTGCTTATATTGGTGGTTATTTCGGCGGCAAGAAGTTCAAGATAGCAAGCAACTGTTATTCGTCACTTTGCTCCACGCCCATCTCGTCTAGCTGAATCATGCGACGGCCGACATTGAGTATCCACGTATCGGGATGATAGTTGAATGGCACAGTCGCTTTGTCGTACTTAAATTCGATTTGCCCGGTGAGCAAGTCGCCATCTGTGCCGCGAATGCGGAGTGTGCCATCATTCCAACGGCACCAAAAGATCAACGGTTTTCTGCTGTGAAATTTCATAATCAGTGTGTCTATGCTATGCGGCCGTCGCACGGGCGATCCGTGCCAGCTCGTTTTGGGTTACTTCTAGCCGTTCATCACGCAACAAGGGCAAACGGGAACGGGTACGTCGTAATTGATTGAGATCGATGTCGGCCGTCGTCAACGCTTCCTCATGGTAAGGCGCTTGCACCACCAGACCCCCATCAGGATTGTAGATAAAGCTGCCGCCCCAAAAATTGATCCCATCCTCGAAGCCGGTGCGGTTGGCGTGGATCACGTAGTTAGTAAACGTACTCGCGTATGCTTGGTTGACGCGCTCTACCCACAGCGTACTGCCAAACTTGCCATCGTCATCATTCAAGCCACCCCGGCCGGGCGATGCGCTTGTGTGGATCAAAATATCTGCCCCGTCCATCCACAAAATATACGGCGTACTGACATGCCAAAAATCCTCACAGATCAAGATGCCTACCCGGCCGAATCGTGTATCAAACGCCCGTATTTTTTGCCCCGCGCCAAAATAGCGACTGTCATCAAACATGCCATACGTGGGCAAATATACTTTGCGATGCACATGCACCACCTCGCCCTGCGAAAGATACGCGGCCGCAATGTAATACCGATACCGGGCATCCACTTCCACAAAACCGACGACGACATCAATATCGAGCGCAGCCGATTTTTCGAGCAGTGCGTCAAGCACATCGCTATCGCCTACCCGAAGCGCGGTCGATTGCGCCAAATCGCGTACCCGATACCCATGCAACGATAGCTCTGGAAAAACGAGCAGATCGGCCGCCTGTGCGGCCGCATCGTCCAACACTTCCAAGTGCTTTTCCAAATTCCAAGCCACATTTCCTAATTTGGGCGTTAATTGCGCCAACATCACTTTCATCTATCGACCTCTTGCATTAAATAGAATCGTATTTCAGCCTCTCAGTATATCAGTTTCTTGTGACACTATTCGATCACCGCCACTTTTCTAAACGTTTTGCAACCTCTTACCCCACGACCTGTCAATTTTAGCCGTGACCATTGTTATACTGACCGTGAAATTTACAAATCAGTGTTGGGTGTTGCGGTAGCGTATACCGAACGACCATGACTTACATGACTTAAAGGAGAAAACAATGAAACGGATCATCCAAATAATACTATTGCTCGGTATGCTCGTCATGCCGTTGCTTGCCACCGCGCAGTCACCGTCAGACCGATTGACCGCGCTTCCCGCTTTACCGGCCGCCACGCCATTGACGGCCGCCAGCGACACCTTTCCGGCCGACAAAAACGGCCGTGTGCGCGTCATCATCGAGCTAAAAGGTGCGCCATTAGGCACACAGCAGGGGCAAACCCGCCGCACGGCCGCGCTGGCAAAACAACAACAGGCAGTTGCCTCAGCTTTGTTAACGGCCGCGCCTTCCGCCCAGATCGGGCAACAGTACCAGACGCTTTTTAATGGGCTGAGTGTGTCCGTCGATGCGGCCGACACGGCCGCCCTCGCCGCTCTGCCCAACGTCCAAGCGATTCATCCCGACACCCGCCTTGTGCCATTGACTGATGCCAGCCTCGACCTGATCGACGCTGATTTCATGTGGAATGCGCTCGGTGGACAAGACGAAGCAGGCGAAGGGATCAAGGTTGCCATCATCGACAGTGGTATCGACCCCGATCACCCGATGTTTGCTGACGACAATTACATCATGCCATCTGGCTACCCCAAAGGGTATTGCGCCACCACGGCCGGATTCTGTAACGACAAAGTGATCGCCGCTCGCTGGTATGGTGATAATGGCAATATTCCCAGTGGCGCACACACCTCGGAAACAGCCACCCCGTTTGACTTCATCGGCACTGGATCACACGTCGCCGGAATCGCGGCCGGGAATGGCAACGTAACGGCCGATAGCGGCAACGGACTGACCAGCACACTGTCTGGTGTCGCCCCCCGTGCGTATGTGATGGCATACAAAATTTGTTGGCTCGGTGCCGATTGCCTCGCCTCCAACGTGATCAAAGCGGTCGAGGATGCCGTTGCCGATGGCGCACACGTGATCAACATTTCGCTCGGTAGCGGCGCAGGCAACACGCCATCCTCTAGCGCGACCGCGCCCTTTACAACAGCGATTCGCAACGCCGTCGCCGATGGTGTGCCGGTTGTTGTTCCGGCCGGAGACGCAGGCAGCACGGCCGGATCGATCATCTGCCCCGGCTGTGTCGAAGAAGCGATCACAGTGGGCAGTGTCAGCACCGGCCGCGTCCATGCTCTGCCCGTCACCGTGACTGGCCCCAGCGGTGTCAGCATCGGCAGCGCACTGGTCGATATACCCGCCTTTAGCGGCGATGGCACAGCGATCACGGCCGATATTTCAGGCGATTTGGTCGATGCGGCCGACGCAGATAGCGGCAACGAAGATGGCTGTACGGTGTTCCCGGCCGGGAGTTTGGTCAATGACATTGTGCTGCTCGAACGCGGCGGTTGCACCTTTAGCCAAAAGCTCTCAAATGCCCAAGTGGCCGGGGCAAAAGCGGCGATTGTGTTTGACAATGCGCTTGGTCAACTGTTTGTGCCAGAAGTGGGCAATGCCACATTGCCAATGGTGCTGATCTCGCAAGCGGACGGACTGGCATTGCGCGAGCATATTGATGATGCGGCCGGAGTGACAGCCGCGACCTCCACCGTTGAGATCGGCTATCAACTGATTGCCTCGACCCGTGCCGAGTGGCGCAATTGGGTGCTGGCAAGCAGTTCGCGTGGCCCGAATGGCGATCAATCATATCTCAAGCCAGATGTCGTTGCGCCCGGATCGTATGTGATCGCGCCAGACACCGCTGCCAATGGCGGCACAGGCTACCAAATGCGAACAGGCAGTGGCACGGCCGCGCCGTTCGTCACCGGCGCAATTGCCCTTTTGCGCCAATTGCACCCGACGTGGACACCCGGCCAGATCAAGGCGGCCGTGATGGCACAAGCCAATATCAACGGTCTCGTCATCGAAGATGGCACGACGCTGGGCAATCCGTTTGATCGCGGGGCAGGACGGCTCGATCTAGATCGGATGACTGCTAACCCGGCGCTGTTTGATGCGCCTTCGTGGGTCGAAACGACCTGCACAGACACCTGCACATGGACGACCGTTTTAGAAAATATCACCGACCAAACGCTCACCTATTCGAGCATTATCAAAAATGCGAGTGGGCTGACGTGGAGTGTCTCCCCCGGTGCGGTGCAGTTGACGGCCGGACAGACACAAACGGTCACTGTCACCGTCGATGCCAGCAGTGCGACCGTCTCCGAATGGGTGTTTGCTGATCTTGTGTGGACATCGAGCGATAGTAGTTTGGCAGAGAGTTCTTTGCCGATGGCGGTGTATGCGTTGGGGGATGATGTCTCGAAATTTGAGAAAAAAGTCACGCCTAATGTGGCGGCACCGGGCGAGATTGTGCGCTGGGATTTTGTCGTGCGTAACAATGGCACGACGACACAAACGGTGATGATTACCGATACGCTTCCGGCCGGAGTGACCTACGAATCTGGCTCTGTCACTGCACCGTTTAACTATATCAATGACGCATTTACGGCCGCGTTTGTCACCGAACCACAATTTGTTTTTACCGAGGATTCGTTCCGGCCGTATCAGTCATTGACAACGGTTGATCCCACCCTGCAACCACTCGTTTGCCCCAACAAATGTGACGACGAATATATGATGCAGCCCGGGCTGGCGTTCACTTATTTGGGTAAGCAGTATGACACTGTTTACATCAATACAAATGGCTATGTGACGCTCGAAACCCCTACTGGCACGATGAACTTTCCGCAACAAATGCCGAACGCCGCCATGCCAGACGGCATCATTGCCCCGCTCTGGAGCGACTACGATTTGCAAGGAGATGCGAACGACACGGCCGGAGGTGGCGAAATCTACGTCATGCCCGTTGCGACCGCTTCCAACCCTGACGGCTGGGTGGTGATCGAGTGGAAAAACGCGCAGCACTGGCTCAATCCCAATGATACCAGCGCACCGTTGATGACTGTTTCGTTCCAATTATGGATCGAGACAAATGGCGATCAATTTTGGTTTGCGTATGGCGATTTGACGAATGAGGATGCGTACCGCACGGCCGTGGGCGCGGAAAGCGACGACGGTCTCGAAGGGGCGATGTACTGGTTCACCGATGGCACAACGGAGACAGGTACTTCTCCGGCCGACAACGAAATGGTGCGCTTCGAGTCTAATCTCTATCGCATGTCATTTGAGACGATGGTCGATGCCCAAGACGACACAGAGATCGTCAATGTCGCCACGATGACGGCCGATGGTGTCACTGTCACCGCGTCCGAAACGCTGTCTGTGACCAAAGCGATTCCCACGATGATTGTGCTGAATGACGCGCCGACGGCCGTGGTGACACCGCTCTCTTTGGTTTTGATCGTTTTGGCACTCGCGCTTGTCACTTTGATCGCGGCCGTCGTCAAGTACGGCCGTGCGTGATAGATCGCTGATCTTTTAACCTGCCGTTTATTGGTTTCCCTCCCCTCACCCCCGTTCGGGGGGATCGGGGGGAGGGGATTATGCGCGTATCATTTCGCCGAGGCGATTTCCATCAGCTTTTGGATGCGTGGCAACATGTCACCGGGGCTAGGATGCAGCCCTTCTTGCACCAGTGCGCTTTCGTAAAGTTGCTCGATGATCAGGTCGGCCGTTGCGGCCGCGCCTTCGCTTTCGCCCTCCAGCTTTTCGGCCAAATTGACGATGATCGGATGGCTGCCATTGATCTCAAAAATGCGTTTTGGCACTTCGTAATTGTCGCTCATCATGCGACTGATCCGCGCCATACCGCTGTCGCCGCCCTCTTCTGGCGCGACCAAGCGCACCGGGCTGCCTTTCAGCACTTTCGATAGCCGCGCTTCCGTAATCCGTTCACCCAATGCAGTCACAGCACGGCCGACAAACAGATTGATCGCTTTTTCAGACGCGGCCGTGGGGGCAGCTTCATCGTCGGCCGTGTCTGGCAAATCGATCTCAGCGTCCTCCACATTTTGCAGCTTTTTGCCCTCAAACTCTGTCCATGTCGCCAGAATAAACGGGTCAACTGGATCGGTGAAGTACAGCACTTCCCACTCCTTCGCCGTGAATGGATCGAGGTGGGGGCTGTTGGCCGCGGCCGTATCCGAATCGGCTAGCACATAATAGATATGTTCTTGCTCGGCCGTCATGCGCTCCACATATTGTTTAACCGATGTGATCGCACCCTCAGACTTGGATGACACAAAATGGAGCAACGGCACGATCTCCTCTTGGGCAGCGGGATCAATCGCAATGCCCTCTTTGAGAACACGGCCGTACTCTGCCCAAAACGCCGTGAACTTCTCACTCTCTTTTTCCGCCATTTTGCGAATGGTGCGTAACACACGCTTCCGCAAAAGCTGCGCCAACGAGCGCATCAGTCGATTGTTTTGTACCGTCTCGCGGCTCACATTGAGCGGCAAATCTTCTGAATCGACCACGCCATCGACAAAGCTCAACCAAGCAGGCAGCAAGTCGGCGCAATACTCTTGAATCAGCACATTATTCGAGTACAGCTTGACCCCCGGCTCTTTGCGGAGCGACATCATATTGCGCTCTCGCTTGGCCGGAATAAAGAGCAGCGAGCGCAAGCTCACCGGCATATCTGTCTGGAAATGAATGTGTGCCAACGGCTCTAAAAAGTCGAATGTCATTTGCTGGTAGAAGCGGTGGTACTGTTCGTCTGTTACATCGGCCGCCTTCTTGCGCCACAGCGATTCTTGTTGATTGGCCTGATCCCCGTCGATGTAAATCGGATAGTTGACATAATCGCTGTGCTTTTTGATCACTTCCCGCAATTTATGCGGTGTGGCGTAATCGGCCGCGTCTTTCTTGAGCTTGATGTGTATTTCTGTACCGCGTGTCGCCTTGTCACTCGCTTCTATCTGGTATGAATCGCCTCCGTCTGAAATCCACACGGCCGCCTCGTCACCCGGCCGGTAGCTGCGCGACACGACCCGCACCTCGTCCGCCACCATAAACACCGAATAAAAGCCAACGCCAAATTGACCGATAATGTCAGTCGGCGCACTTTCACCCGCCTCCAGCTTGGCTAAAAACTCGCGCGCCCCACTCTGGGCAATCGTTCCCAGATTGCGTGCCAGTTCCTCGGCCGACATGCCCACGCCACTGTCTTTGATGATCAGCGTCGTCTCTTCATCGGTGTTCACCGTCTCCATCCAGACAGCCAGTTCAGCATCTGGTTCAAAGATGTCTGGGTTGGTCAGCGACTCAAAATTGAGCCGCGTCAACGCATCTGACGCATTCGATACCAACTCGCGCAAGAAAATATCTTGATCTTGGTAGAGCGAATGAATCAAAATTTGTAAAAGTTGCTTAATTTCTGCTTTGAATTGCTGTTTTTCAGCCATGATCCTCATCCTTTTGGCACGGTTTTATGCCCCATGCCTATCGTCCTGTTAAATTTTTGCGTATGTTATCTTGGTCGTGTTAGAGACAAATTAATAAAAAGCGTTTCGCAAACAGAAAAGGTCTTTAGGAGTTTAGGAATTGACACCCCGATTGCCCGATTGTAGTACGACAAAATCACATTAGACAGCAGAGCGCAAATGTAGGAAATTAATAG
>CALECP010000364.1 GCA_937949915.1 uncultured Anaerolineae bacterium | reverse complement strand
CCCTACGCTTGTCGTCGAATCCTCACAATTCTGCAATGCACGCAACTATCTGTCATATAATAGACAAGGCTGACGCACCGAGGCTATTCACAAGCATGTATCTTCGCTGGTTTGCATTCTTGAATTGCCAGACTTGCGACTGTTTTTTGTTGTGAATTGCGTCAGCACAAACAAAAGTAAAGTACATAGCCTTGAGCAACCTACTGTTTTGTCATGTGTGAAATGATCGAGGCAATCGTTTCCATGACAAGAGTGCAAATGCCGGACGGGAATGTATTGATCACGTTACGGTTGACATAACATGAGAGGAACTATATGTCTAAAGACACAGCTTTTGATGCGATTAAAGCAATGAAATTAGAGAATGACACATCGGCCGGAAATCTCGTTGACATCATGCCGATTCAAGTTGAGCAAGTTGAGGTCGATCTCTCTTTCCTCGACGATTTAAGCGTTGCACGGCCGCGGTTGCTGGTGCAAAGTGACGAGCTAGATGCGTTTCGGGCGAAGGTCAAAAATGACCCAGCATACTGTCAATTTGATGCGTTTTTGAGCAATTCGACAAACAAATTTTTGGACGTTGCGCCGTATCCAGAGCCACAACCCTATCCAGAGGAAACTGTCGGCAAAGCGTTTTTGTGGCGGCCGTACTGGCGCAAAATGTACGTCGATAGCCAAATGGCACTGAACGCCACGCGCAACCTGTCGATTGCTGGCATGGTATTGGAAGACGACGCGGTGATTGCCCAAGCAAAAGCGTGGACATTGCAGCTTGCATCTTATGATCCAGAGGGTGTCACCAGTCGCGGCTATAACGACGAGGCCGCTTTTCGCATTCTTGCCGCGATGGCGTGGGGGTACGACTGGCTGTATGACCATTTCTCTGATGAAGAACGGGAAACGGTCAAAAACATGCTCATCGTGCGTCTCGAAGAGATCATGCACCACCTCGAAGTGACCATCGACCTGCTTGCCAACCCATTGAACAGTCACGGCGTTCGGTGCATAAGCTCGGCCGTTGTGCCAACCTGCATCGCGCTTTACAACGAGTACCCGAAAGCGCGGCAATACATCGAATACGCGATTGCGTATTACTCAGAACATTACCCGCCCTGGGGTGGCAGCGACGGCGCATGGGCGGAAGGGCCAGATTATTGGAACACCGCGATGGCGTTTCTCGGTGAGGCGTTCGACTTGCTCAAAAGCTATGCGGGGGTCAACCTGTTCAACAAGCAGTTCTACAGAGATACGGGCGACTTTATTTTGTACTGTATGCCGGTGCATTCAAAACGTGCCAGCTTCTGCGATCAGTCGAGCATTGGCGACTTCCCTGGTCTGAAATTGGCGTATAACATCAAGCATTTTGCAGGTGTGAATAACAAGCCAGAGTACATTTGGTATTACAACCAACTAAAGGCGCGTGACACCGAAGCGCACACCAAATTTTACAATTATGGTTGGTGGGATTTCGGGTATGACGATTTGCGTTTCGATTATTTGTGGAGCGATATGCCGGAAGTTGCACCGCCGAACGATGCGTTGTTGCGCGTCTTCCCGGTCACTGGCTGGGCGGCATTCCACAACAAGATGCGCGACCGCGATGAGCATATTCATCTGGTTTACAAATGCAGTCCGTTCGGGTCGATCAGCCATTCGCACGGCGATCAAAACGCCTTTACGCTACACGCTTTTGGTGACACACTGGCGGCGATTACCGGTTACTATGGCGGCTATGGTGTAGACATGCACATCAAATGGCGACGACAGACCTTTGCCAAAAATTTGCCCTTATTCGGTGGCAAAGGGCAGTATGCTGAAAATAAAACATCGAAGTTTGAAGGGCATCAAGATCGTTACTGTATTGAGGCGGCCGGACAGATCACCGATTACGATACGGCCGCGGCCGTGCCTTTTGTGGAAGGGGATGCGACGGCCGCTTATCAGTTTTTCAACCCTGATCTGGAATCATACAAGCGTAAAATCTGGTTCGTGAAGGGCAAACTTTTCGTCATGCGTGACACAGCAACAATGCGTACAGAGCAAGATGTCACTTGGTTGCTGCACACCACATTTGCGACGGAGACGGCCGAGCAGTCGTTCCGCATCGTGGGCGAACGTGCCGTGCTGGACGTGACCTTCATCAACGACAGCAAAGACGATATTGTGTCGCTTGAAACGGTCGAAGGGTTTGGCGATGTTGATCCGGCCGAATACGCAGACCTAGAGGTTCACCGCCATGTTGAAGCGACATTCAAGGCGAAACAAGCACACGACATTCTGACGCTGCTCATTCCCAGCAAGGCGGGTGCAGCGCGTGTTCGTGTGTCTCACAAACTGGTTGGCGACACGCTCGAATTGACGGTTGACGGTGAACAGGTTCGCATTCAACTGTAACGGTCAATTTCTCTCTAAAACGAACATGATTTTTTGTTGTAGGCACACGATAAATCGTGTGTCTATGTTCGGCCGTATGCAGTGGGTGATTTGGTTAACAACTCGATAATTCCCTCACATTTTGAAATAAGCAACGGATCACTGCACATTGAGGCAATAGCTTCGTACAATACAATTAAAATTCAAGAGATATGAAATTGAGTATGAGACTGATTACCCTGTTACTTCTGAGTTTGCTTTGGTTAACTGTTGGCTGTAGTCAACAAGATACGGAGATAAGCACGGCCGAACCCACGGCCGCGCCCATCAAGACGGCCGTACCGACCAACACGGCCGCACCGACGGCCGTTGCGCCAACTGAAACCGCCGCTCCTACCGTTCCACCAAGTCAACCAAGTGAAACGGCAACGGCAACACCAGCTCCAGCTACGGCAACAGCAACATCCGCACCCACCGCGACGGCCGTACCGACCGAAGAACCGGTTGTAGAAATGCCGGACGGCGCACTGGTGGGCATGACGCTGGACGGCAATGTGGGTATTTTGCTTGATGGACTGTCGGCCGATGTGCGCGACCAAATCGTTGAAGATTGGCTCGATGCGCCGCCAGAAGAGTGGGAAGCACGCGCATTGCGACAAGTTCGTTTCGCTCGCTTGCGCCTCAATTTCCGCGATTTTCATACGAGTCGGCCGGGGCAGCTACCGATGCCGCCTCAAGAGGTGTGGGAATTTGATCTCGATACGGCCGGGCCATCACGTCAGACGATTGATGGTCATGATTTGATCATGCACGCCTACACATATCGCAGTACGCTGCTGACCAGCGCGGAATCAGTTGCGGAGGCAGAGCCTGAGCTTGCCGAGGTAGGCGGCCGCTGGGAAGAACCGTTTATTTTTCCGGCCGATCCGGATCACCTATTGCAACGTACTGGCAATTCCTGCCTAAATGAAGGTGGTTTCCCACCCAACAGCTACGATGCAATTAATGCGTGGCACTTTTATGATTACACGTGTACGGCCGATAATAGCGGCATATACGGGGGCTGCCATGCGACGACATTACCCGCTTTATCGTGCCGTCAGGCGGTTTCCGGCCGGATTGGCGAAGTGGCAGCGACGATGCAGTTTGAGCGGCTCGAATGGGATGACGAACTGGCTGATAGCGTGCGGACAGGCGACATTAGCAGCACGGTAGGCCCCGATCTCGTGACGCTTACGGAAGACATGAACCACAATCGCATCATCTATCGCTTTTTCAACTACGATGACTGTGCCTATACAGAAGGGGCAACGAGCGGACTGGGGTGGCGGCGACTGCTGCTGTTTGATGCGACCGTGCATAACACCAGCACCGAGCCGCTCCATATCGGCTGGGCAAACGCAGAGGATGATGACAACCATATCTTTACGTTTGCGCCGTGCCATGCCCACTTTCATTACTCCAATTACGGCGATTTCACCATTGCAGATCAAGAGTCGTTGCTGAGTGGTAAGCAAGCGTTTTGTGTGCAAAGCACCAATCGTGTAAGCAACAATGAAACGTCGCCGCTAACGCACGAATATACGTGTGCGTTTCAGGGCATTCAGGCAGGCTGGGTCGATGAATACATCGCCGGACTGGACGCGCAGTGGGTTGATATTACCGATATTTCGTTGCCGGAAGACGGTGGCGAAATCGTGTTGGGATTTGCCTCTAACCGTGATCAATTTATTTGTGAAGGGACGCTGATCACCGATGAAAATGGGGAACAGCTTTACGAGCCAAGTGGTCAGCTAACCGACTTTGGCGCGTCGATCAACCGGCCGCAATGCGACTTTATCGACGATTGGAACGTCAACAATGAATCGGAACTCGCGCTTTTTGTGCCGCCAGCAGGCAGCTATGTGACAGAGCCGTGTGATGACAGCTTGATCGGCCCATTGCGGAATTGTGGCTTTACGCAGGTCGCGCTAGATGACAGCATCACAAGTTGCGCGATTGGCGAAACGGTGACGCTCCCGCTCGATTCGGCCGCTATTGAGATCGAAGGCGAACTGATTGCGCGTGTTTGTGAGCGGAGCGATCTATTGGGCGATTTGGCGTGTGAACTGACGCAATCGGTGACGAATCTGATGGTGGCAAGTACGGCCGAATCGATCACGTTTACCTGCCCGGCCGTGCGTGATGCACAACCGCAGGTGGGTGGCTTTTCGCTGATTGTTGCACCGTTGTATGAGGGAGATTCGGCCGAGTAAATAAGCGTCTAAAAACCAGTTGCCTTTTAAGGCTGACAGCAAATTGTATGGTAGTGAAAAATGGGCGCACGGATTGAACGGAAAACACCGATATTCACCGATTTTTTTTTCATATTAATCCGTCCTATCTTTTAAATCCGTGCGCTAATTACAAAAATGGCTTAAAACGATGCGAGAGTCAGTAAATTATCTGTCACAGCTTTTTTGCCATGTAGCCATCTGTTGCTACAAAACCAGCATTGACATAAATGCTTCTTCCATCGTCTGAGGCATGAAGTCGAACCGATGTGTACGCTAACTTTTCGGCTTCTTTGAGCAGCAGGCTGACAAGGTGTGATGCGATGCCACGCCTTCTAAATGCGTCGTCGGTGTACATGTTCGTCAAGTAGGCGATACGGCCGGTCGGATTGGAAAACGAGGGTGGCAGTTGGTAGAAACAAAGCGCCCCCGTTGCCACAACGGCCGCTTCGTCTGTTCCAACCCAACAAATCAAAGACCCGTCGGCAATGCTTGATGCGTAGTAGGTTTTGAGGTGGTCGGTGATGTCGCTCGTCGGCCGATACCCTTCATCAATGAGCTGCTTCACTCTCAATTCTGCCAATCTGCTGACATCGTTTTCAGATGCTTTTCTGTACTCAATCATGTGCATAGCTTCCCGCATAATCCTCCCCGAAAGGGGAGACCAATCCGCGCCCCTTATTGCCGTGCGCGGACTTCGTTGAAAATATCGAAGATCGCGCCCACCTGAGCATCCATGTCGCCAGACGGGTACACGAGATCATGAATTTGCATTGTCTTATTTTTGCGGTCAAACGCGATGGGGAGAATGGGCAGTTCGGCCGCTTCGGCGATGCGATAAAAGCCTGTTTTGAGCCGAGTCACCTCGGTGCGTGTCCCCTCTGGCGCAATGGCAAGAATAAAGTTGTCGCGCTCGAACCACGACACCATTTGCCCTACGATGCCATCCGGTGATTGGCGGTCGATGGGAATGCAGTTGGCTCGCCGCAACATCCACCCGATGATCGGCCAGTCGAAGGCGGGACGCTTGACCATAATCCGTACATCGCCACCGATGGCGAGCAGCGTCATGATCGACGTTTGGGTGTCGCGCAAGACAGTGTGTGGGCCACCCACAGCGACAAATTGGGGTAAGTCGGGCATATGACCAATCATTTTCCAGCCGGTAAGACGCATAACGAGACGGCCGGACTTTTGCCAAAATCTGCTATAACGCATAGGAAATTGATCACCGATAGTAGGAATAGGAGAACCATTAAGCATGATGGGTAATTGTGGCAATTTTTTCTACTACTGACCACCTATTAAAAGAAAAAGGCTGCATTGCTGCAACCTTCGTGTGGCACTAGATGGATTTGAACCATCGACCTAGGGCTTATGAATCCCCCGCTCTACCCCTGAGCTATAGTGCCGAAATGCTTTATTATTGTTAAGCCGGATTGAAATTATATGGATTCCGAACGGAGATGCAACCATCGGCCGACAGAATGTGCAAATTGGGGCGATCAATGTGTATACAATTGACGGCCGATTGCCTATAATGACTGTATCGCTTGGCGTTCTAGCCTACGGGCTTTTCCTATGGAGACAGCATAATGAGTGAACAACCGTATTTTGAACAACCGCTCCCCAAAATGGATGACATTGACGCATTAAAAGCGGCCGAATCGTCATTTAATCGGCCGCGTTGGCCACTATGGCTAGCAATGGCAGGTATTTGTTTGGCAGCCTTCTTCACATTGCAGGTCAAACAAGCACAGCAAATCGAATTGCTTCTGCCGCCGCAGCCGATTGAAGTAGCCTCTATCACCGAAGAAGTGGCAGCACCTGAGATCATGATCGATGGTCAAGCGTATCTCAGCAACTTTATGGCAGACGAAAATGCTGTGCTGGGTGAATTTTCGGGTATGCGCTATGACAGCAGCCGCTACTTGAATTTGGATGAAGCAAAGGCGATGCTGGAGTATGATGATAGCAACGCGCCACTGTGGGTACGGTATTATGAAAGTGAAGGGTTTGTGGAGCAGTATGCAGAAACATACATGGACGACACCCCTTGCACATGGTCAGATAATCCGGTGCTGGCGACTGAAATTGTAGCGATTCGCTATGATAGTGCGGAAGCGGCCGAAATGAGCTTCTTTGCCGAATCTCTCAGCTTGGGTGTGGAAGTAGACGACAACACATTGTTGTATCAATATCCGTACCGCGACCATTACGACACGCTCAACGACCATTTTGACCGGGTGACAGGACGTGCGTTAGATTGTGTTACGCGCCCTGAAATGATTAGTTGGATTTCGGCCGATGCGATTAAAGATGATGTGATCTACTACGTGCGGACAACGGTGGCGATGGACGAACATGATCCGGCCGTCATCGAGCAGATCGAGCAAGATATGCTCACCTTTATCCAAGATGAATGGCAGCAGGAAAAAGCGGCCGAATCAGCCTATGAGTGCGATGAGGGATACTATCACTAAATCAACCGTACACTCGATTTGAAATAACAAAGCCTCGTCAATTGACGGGGCTTTTCTTATTTTCTATCATCTTCTCTATCATCAGCCGATAAACAGTATGCAGGAGAAAAATGAACAGTTATTGGGGTGATTTGATCATCGAAGAATTGGTGCGGAATGGGATCGACTACTTTTGCGTGTCGCCCGGTAGCCGTAGCACGCCGCTAACGGTCGCGGCCGCCCGTCATCCCCGCGCCCGGACTATCGTGTGCTACGACGAGCGGGGGGCGGCCTTTCATGCGTTGGGGTATGCACGGGCAACGGGGCTTCCGGCCGCCTTGATCTGCACCTCTGGCACGGCAGCCGCCAACTATTTACCGGCCGTCATCGAGGCAGACGTGGACGGTGTGCCGATGCTGATCTTGTCGGCAGATCGGCCGCCCGAACTGCGCCACACGATGGCGAATCAAACAATCGAGCAAGTGGGTATGTTCAATCGGTACACGCGCTGGCAGGTGGATATGCCTGTGCCGACGGCCGCCATCAAGCCACAATTTGTGCTGACGACGATAGACCAAGCGGTGCATCGAGCGATCTGTGCGCCGATGGGGCCGGTGCATCTCAATTGCATGTTCCGCAAGCCACTAGAGCCGGTTGCGCCTGATTTGCCAGACGGGTACGCGGCCGGGATCGCACAATGGCGACAATCGGCCGCACCGTATACACAATATGTGAATAATCGCATGACGGCCGATATTGCCCCGCTCCAAGCGATCATTAGCCAAGCAAAGCGGGGGATTATCGCGGTGGGGCAATTGCGAACGGCGGCCGAGCAAGAGGCGGTGCGCGTGTTTGCCGATTGGTTGGGCTGGCCGTTGTTTGCCGATATTGGTTCTGGGTTGCGTCTGGGCGAAACAAAAAATAGAACGATTATTCATTATTTCGACCAATTATTGTTGTCCACAAATGGGGATAAATTGCCCGATACAGTTATCCACATCGGGGGACAATTTGTGAGTAAGCGATGGATCGACTATTGTGCGCGTGTACGGCCGTCGATCTATGCGGTAATCAAGCCGTCACCAGAGAGAATCGACCCTTTTCACGGCGTAACGCATCGTTTTGATGCAGATATTTCCACAATGTTATCCACAGTTGTCCACAGTAATCAACAGGTTATACACAGGTCTGGGTGGCTGGATGGGTGGCGGCAGCGGTCGCAAGTGGCGGGTGAAAAAGTGAGCGCGGCCGACCGTGATCCGCTCGATGAGATCGGGGTGGCGCAGGTGATTTCGGCCGGGATCGGGGAGCAACACGCGCTGTTTGTCGGCAACAGTATGCCGGTACGCGATATGGATATGTACGGCACGGCCGATGGGGCGCGGCCGATTGTGGCGATCAATCGTGGGGCGAGCGGGATCGATGGCAATTTGAGTACCGGCATGGGGCTGGCGGTGGGGACGGGACGGCCGACGACGATTCTGGTCGGCGATTTGACGTTTATGCACGACATCAATGCGCTGACGCTGCTACGGCAAATCGCGCCGCCGATCACGCTGGTGGTGATCAACAATGCGGGAGGCGGCATCTTTCACCATTTGCCGATTGCTGAATATGAAGATGTGTTTGAGCCGTATTTTGGGACACCGCACCCGTTTGCGTTTGGGCAGATCGCGGCCGCGTTTGGGGTTGCGTATACACGGGTCGATACATTTGATGGCTTGCAAAAAGCATACAGCGATGCGATGAAAGGGAGCATTCATCAATTGATTGAGGTGCGGACGGAGCGGGTGAGCAATATGATGGCACATAAGAAAATGGGAGAAAGGATGAAGGATGAGGGATGAAGGGGTTTTGGCGACGCGGTGTGTGGGAACGGCGGCCGAGGGGCGGCCGACGATGGTCTTTTTGCATGGGTTTATGGGGAGCGGCCGGGATTGGGCGGGGGTGATGGCTGCGATGGCGGCCGATGTGCGGTGTATTGCGGTTGATTTGCCGGGGCATGGGCGGTCGCTGGGGTTTGGGGATGAGGCGATGACGTTGCCGGGGATGTCGCGGTTGTTGGCGGCGACGTTGCGGGGGCTGGATGTGGAGACGTATACGCTGGTGGGGTATTCGATGGGCGGCCGGGTGGCTTTGCATCATGCGTTGTGCAGCGATAACGAGATCGAGCGACTTGTGATCGAGTCGGCGCACTGTGGCTTGGCCGACGAGGGTGTGAGACGGGCGCGGCAGGTGTGGGACGGGACGATTGCAACCCGCTTGCTAACGGAGCCATTGACCCAATTTTTGGACGACTGGTATGGGATGGGGCTGTTTGCATCGTTGCGGGGGTGTGCGGGGTTTGATGCGTTGGTGGCACGGCGGCGGGTGAATGATGCGGCCGAACTGGCGCGGTCGATGCGGCTGGCCGGTACGGGGTCGATGCGGCCGTTGTGGGCGGAATGGGCAGCGTACAGGCGGCCGGTGCAGTTGATCGTGGGGGCGTTGGATGAGAAATATGTGGGGCTGGCGGACGCGATGCGGGCGGCAAATAATCGGGCAACGCGCACTATTTTGCCCGGTGTGGGACACAATACGCATTTTGAAGATACGGAGGCGTTTGTCGATGCGCTTCGTGCTGTATAATTTGCGCCATGAATGAGGAGCAACTGATAGAAAGAGCGAAGGCGGGGGATGTTTCGGCATTCAATCGTCTTGTGCTGGCGTATCAGGATGCTGTTTATAATTACACGTTGCGAATATTGCGTGATCCGGCCGCGGCCGATGATGCGACGCAACAGGCGTTTATCAGCGCGTATAAGGCGATCCGGCGTTTTCGGACGGGACATTTTAAGGCGTGGTTGTTTCGTATCGCGCACAATAAATGTTTGGATATGATTCGGCGGCACGGCCGTCGGCCGATTGTGTCGATTGATGAAGATCGAGACGAGGGCGCACCGCTTATATTACGGGACGATAAGGAAACGCCGGATCAGTCGGCCGAACGGGCGGCGGTGACAGAGGCGATTGAGCATTGTTTTAATGGGTTGGGTGATGGTCAACGTGCGGCCGTCTTGTTGTGCGATGTGGAAGGGTATGATTACGCAGAAATTGCCGCGATTTTGAATATCTCCCTGGGTACGGTGAAGTCACGAATCAACCGCGCCCGCCGCAAGCTACAGGTATGTTTGCGCGGCTTTGGGGAACTTTTACCGGAGAAATACCGTTAAGGAAGTGACGAGCGACGAGTGACGAGTGACGAATGGACTGTGATGCAGATCAGTATTTTTTGTTCCTGTGTTGATTTTGTTGATTTGACAGAGGCGACGATAAGCAATGATATGCACCACTCGTCACTCGTCATTCAACACTCGTAACTATTTATGATGGATTGGTTTAGAGATAGAAATCAGTCGGCCGAGGATGGCCGACAAGAGCGCATAAGTGCGTATGTAGATGGCGAGTTATCGGCGGCCGAGCAGCGTGCTTTTGAGGCGGAGATGGCGCAGGATGCGGCGTTGACGGCCGAGGCTGCCCGGTTGCAACAGCTCAAGGCGGACATCAGCACATTGCCGCGTACCCGTGCGCCCCGCAATTACACGCTGGATGCGGCCGAGTACGGCCGTCCTGCTACGCCCTGGGATGTGATTTTGCGGCCGTGGCTGCAAGGCACGGCCGCGCTGGCGGCACTGGTGTTTGTCTTCGCGCTTGTGCTGACGTTGCTACCCACCTTTTCGCCTGGCAGCGATATGGCGATGGATGCTCCGGGGGCAGTCATGGTTGAACAAGCTGAACGTTATGACGAGGTCGCGGCTGTGGAGGTAACGGTTGAGGTAATGGTAGAAGTTGAGAGAGAGGTTGAGGTTGTGAAAGAGGTTGAGGTAACGGTAGAAGTTGAAAGAGAGGTTGAGGTTGTGAAAGAGGTTGAGGTTATCGAGGCTGAACCGATGGAATCGGCCGAAGATGCCGGGGATATGGCGAGTGAAATGGATGCGATGGAGGAAATGGAAGCGGCCGAAATGGTGATGATGGATGATGCGGCCGACGATGAGAGCGTCACGTATGAAAATGCGGCCGCTTCTGGGGTCGCCCCAGCCGCGACAGTTGTACCGGATCCCCCCACACCGTTACCAACTGACACACCGCAGCCGACACCCACAGCCACACCCGCGCCACCACCGTCTACACCAACTACGCCGACACCCGATCTACAATCTCGCTTATCGGCCGTGCTGATCGTTTCCGCTCTCTTTTTATGCTTTTGTCTGTTTATGCTTTGGTTATTGCGGCGGGGAAGTGATTAACTGACGTACCCACGTAGGGACACGGTTAACCGTGTTCCTACGTGGGTATCTTGTCTCATTTACTGGCTATCATTCCAAATTGTCCACCAAGTATCGTTGTTCCATACAATAATTTGATTATTGGGTGTTGATCCCCAGCATGTCAAATCGTACAAAGCGGGGCCTGTGCATTGAATATGCCCGGAATACCCTGCCTCTTCTGTAATCGCCCAGCCCAGTTTGCTCCGCACGGCCGGGTCTGACCACAACACGCCAAAACCGCGCATCGGTTTATACAATCCTTCTGGTGGAACGAGCGTAGGGTTGCTGTCTTCGGCCGCTGGCTCGTACCAAAAATCTTGGAACGCATCGTGTGTACCGTCGTTGTAGAAGACGTGAATGCGTTGGAAGTCGCCGTTTTTGTGCCAGCGCATAATGCCATGCTCAAAAAATTGGATAGCCGACACGCCACT
The DNA here is from genome assembly GCA_937949915.1 of uncultured Anaerolineae bacterium. Lineage (GTDB taxonomy): Bacteria > Chloroflexota > Anaerolineae > Promineifilales > Promineifilaceae > CALECP01. The sequence continues at coordinate 3,649 of CALECP010000364.1, read as the reverse complement.
GCCATCGGCCGGAACGGGGCAGCCTTCAGGCGGATTGTTGAAGAACCATGAGTCGGCCGCGCAGTAAATGTTGAGCGTGGCTTCGACTTTGCTCTTGCCTTTGTGTGCCACAATCACAAATGATTGATAGAGACCGGCATCGATCTCCGTTGTGAGCGAATTATCACGGCCGTCAAATTCTGTCACGGTGCCTTGATAATACAGTTCGACCAAATCGGCGTTGGTGCGCCACGAAAGCGTGACTGTTTGGCGACCCGGTTGTACTTTGTCTGGTGTCATCGCAAAGGCGAAAATAGCGGCCGCTTCGCTTTCAGCTTTTTCTGTGCTGCCTTGTGTGGCGCAATCGGGCCACGCGCCAGATGATGGAATGACACAATTTTCGTCTGGCACGGCCGGGGGCGGATTGCGATAGCCACCGGTAGCACAGGCAGGCCAACGGCCGGTCTCTGGAATGACACACGTATCGTCATCGATCACCGCCGGAAGCGTTGGTGCATTGGTTGTGTTCTCGCTGCCCGTCGCACACGCAGGCCATGGCCCCGATTCGGGCAGCACACAGGTTGTTTCGGCCGCTTGTGTTGTGGCGACTTTGTTCATTATCAGCGCTGCCGTCAATAAAAGCAGCACCATTATCAATAAAGTTCGTTTCACTGATCGCGTCATAAGACACCTCCGTACAGTCTATAAAATTGTGTTGACGTAGTGCATTGCACCACGTCAACAACGTTATCATAACAGAATCGGCCGCGTGAGAGCGGCCGATTCATTATTTGATCATCAACGTAGGGTAATCGTTGCCTACATCTTTCGTATAAATTGTGTCCGGCCGTTTTTACCCAGTTGCCCCACACCCCCGCACACGCTAGAGTTAAGGAGACAGACTAACTTGGGAGTGTATGTTATGAAATTTTGGTCAAATCGCGTCAAAAGCAACGAAACAAAACGGCTCGTCATCGACATGGGCGATCTCGGCGATCTCGTCAACCCGGCCGGGCCGCACGAACAATGGCAAGATCACGGTATCGGGCTGCTGCGAACTATTTTGCACAACAATGGGCTAGAGACAGACATTGTATCGACTCGTGCTGTTACCGACTGGGATCAATTTCGGCAGCAGATCGGCGGCTATGATCTGGCGATCATGAACGTGCGGAGCTACACCTACCCTGTAGCCAAACGGGCAGCCGAACTGTTTCACGAGGTCAATCCGGGCGGCAAAGTGCTGGCAGGCGGAATGCACGCCACTGTCGCGCTTGAGGAAATGCAGGAAGTCCCCCAATTCGACCATATCGTGCAAGGCCCCGGCGAAAATATCATCGTTGATCTCGTGCGAAATCATGGCGACTATCCCCGTGTCGTGCTGGGCGTAGGCGCAAAGTCGATGGCAGAGTGGCCTGTCATGGATCGAGAGCTATGGCCGAAACCAGCCAGCAAAAAATTAGCCAAAAACTTCCATTGGCCGCTCGAACCAGAGTGCGGATGGGGCCCGCCGCCTGTTGTGACACTCATCACCAGTCGCGTTTGCCCCTGGCAATGCGTGTTCTGCAACGAAAATTCATATATTCCCAACATGGGTCGCCGTCCCGTCGAAATGGTGATCGACGAACTGAATTTCTTAGATCGCAAGTACGGCATCGGCTCTATCGTCATTCACGATTCGATGTTTTTCCAAAACCCGCGCTGGCTCGAAGAATGGATCGAAAAATACCCGCGCAAAGCCCGCAAAGTGTGGCCTTATTGGGCGGCCGGACGTTCAGATACGGTTGTGCAATGGCCAGAGCTATTCACGGCACTGCTAAAAGAAACCAATTGGCGCACCGTGTCGATTGGGTTTGAAAGCGGCAGCGACCGCATTCTCAAAATGATCAACAAAGAATGCACCGAAGAAGACAACTACTTTGCGATTGACCTGCTGCACAAAGTCGCTGACGAAATGGAAGCACAAGGCAAAGTCGCCCCCACGTTCTGGAGCAACATCATGCTTGGCATCCCTGGCGAAACGCCCGAAGATGCGTTCAAGACAATTCGGATGCTCAAATACATGCGCCGCGTCTTCCCCTCCATTTCATTCTATGCACCGTATCCGGGGTCTGTGCTGGGCTATCAATTGATCGCCGAAGGCAAAAGCATGATGGACAAAGAAAATTACCATCGCTACCCAGACGACGAGAAAGTGATCGGGGTCGATTATCAATTTTATCGTGAGCTATTGGCGGGCAAATACGATAACGAAGTCAACCAAGGGCTGACCACCATGCAAGCGCGCCGACATGGTGCATTTATGTCGGCATTAGGGAAAGCGTAAGACATCGGACGCTCCGCGTCGCATGTCTCAATTAAGGTCAAGACAAAAAATGAGCAGTTTCAGCAATCCGCACTACATGTATCTGTTTGAGATGACGAACGGCAAACAAAAGCTGGCGTATGGCGCATCGCCCGAAGATGCGCTGGAGATTTTGAGTTATCGACTGACTCCGGCCGAAATGGCGTTGATCATTCCCGACCAGTTCAAAAAAATCTCGCAGCGCAAAATGCAGGAACATATCGACAATTTAGGATAAAAAAAGGCGTGAGCAATCGCCCACGCCTTTCTGGAAGAGAGGAGAGATACAAGTTAATCGCGCTCGCCTCGTGTCCCCAGCCTTGTGATCGTCGCCGCGCCAAGTCCGGCCGCAACAATCCCTACCGTCACCAGCACACCGGGCAGCACACCCCACCACCACGCCAGCCCCGCTATACCGAGCAAAATCATCGTGCCAAGCGTCACGGCCGTTGCATAGCGCTCTATTTTGAGCAAACTGCCGACCAAACTACCCATCGCCAGCCATCCCACCACGGCCGCCACCACCAAAAAGCCCAATAGAGCCAGCGCAATCGGATACCCCAGAACACCGACAACCCAGCCCAGCAACGCCGTCGAGAGCGCAATCGTCAACGCCACAGCCACCCCACCCGCGATCAGCGTCAATACGCCAAAGAACCCGGTGGAAAATGGGGCTGTACGCACCGCATAGGCGACGCGGCGCAACGGATCGGGCGCGGTCTGCGCTACCCCCCAAGCAGCTAGCGTGAGCAGCAAGGCAGACAGTGTGAACACCGGTAGCACGCTCATTTCGCCTGCATTGAGACCGGGCAACCCGGCCGCCACATCCCCCGCAAGGCCAGCACCTTCACCGGTGCCAATCATCACGCAATCGCCTTCTACACGGCCGCCCAACGCCACACAATCTCCGGTGATCACGGCCGTATCATCGACCACGGCCGCGCCCCCATACACAAACAAATTGCCATTGATCGTCCCTGCGATCTCGGCCGAACCGCCCCACAACGTGACATGCCCATCGACAGTTGCCCCCGCCTCTACCACCAGATCGTCATCACCAAACAGGGTGATGCTTTCACTTGTTTCGCCAGTCGCTATCGTCGTTTCGGCCGCCCATGCGGCCGTGGGCCACACAAGCAACAGCAACCCCAAAAAGGCATATCTCAAATAATTGTGTCCGGTTCTGTGTCGTCTATTCATCACGCTTATACTCCGCGATACCCTCTACGTGCATGGACAGATAAAAGTTGCGGCCGATTACTGAGCATTTGCTGATAAGCAAGCCGCCACAGCACCAACGTGCCGACCATACCGGCTAAATATACC
>CALECP010000363.1 GCA_937949915.1 uncultured Anaerolineae bacterium | reverse complement strand
CCCATCTTTTCTCTATCTCAAAACTCTATCTCTATCTATTTTTTACTACCGCAATCACATGCGCCGCCTTCGTGTTTCGAGCAACCACCGGCCGCTTTTTCTTGCAGTGCCTTGTACTCTTTGAGCGGCTGCAATTGGTCGCGGAACACTTCGATCCGTTCACCAGAGTCGAGGGCTACCACGGCCGAGTCGCGCATCACACGCACGTCGATCACACGCCCTTCGCCCTTTGGCGTACCAATGCGTGTTTTTGCCTTTGGCAGCTTCTTGCGTGCTTCCACATATTGATCGTATTCATAGACGAGACAACACCGCAACCGGCCGCACATCCCCGTAATCTCGTTTGGGCTCAGCGAAATCCCTTGCTCCTTCGCCATCTTGATCGAGACAGGGCTAAATTCTGTGAGGAACGTCGAGCAACAGCGCGGCCCACCACACGCACCAAAACCGCCGAGCATTTTGGCTACGTCACGCGGGCCGATCAACTGCATTTCGACTCGTGTTTTGAGCGTGGCTTCCATGTCTGGCTTGAGCGATCTCAGGCTCATTTTGCGGTTTTCAGTTGAGTAATAAATGGTGATCCACGAGCCATCATAATTGTAGACAGCGCGGATAAACTTGACATCTTCCAGCTTCAGTTTAAACGCTTTTTCGCGGCACGTGATCAGTGCGTCAAGGTTCTTGGCGGCCCACACTTGTTGCAACACTAAGTCGCGGGGTGTTGCCTTGCGAAGGATGGTACGCATCCGGCGGCGGTTATTGTCGTCTGGCGCGATAAATTGCACCACTTCGCCCAACTGCTTGCCTTTGCGCGTTTCTACAACCACGCGATCTGCTTTTTCAAGCGTGTGGCGGCCGGCTCGAAAATGGTAAAGTTTGCCGAGTTTGGAGAAGCGCACCCCGATAATGTTGGTGCGCTTGGGGGGAGTAGTAGACGTGGGACTGATGGTTGCTGATTGGCTCATTCAAACGTGTCGTTATCCTGCCATAATTCGATGTCATCACGCTCCGGCAGGTTATCGAGCGTCTCGTATTTTACGATCTGCTCGTCACCGATGTCCAACGCAACTTCGGCCGCATCTTCTGCCACCCCTTTTTCCGCATCCATATCTTTGATCGATTGGACACTTTTGAGGTCGTCGGGTGCGCTAATATCTGTCATGTGTTCATCATAAATATCAAACCAGGGGAAGCCATATTTGGTGTACGCTTCGGCCGAAACGGGGCTTTCTGGCGGTTCGAGTCCGGTGATCGCTTTGTATGCGTCGCTGTTGACGATGTGGATGAACACATGGGCGGTGTTGTCTTCGTCCCACGTGTCGATGCCGTGCGGGTCTTCGTAGATTTTTTGCTTCATCGTGCCACCTGCACCCAGTCCCATATCGGCCGTGACTGTTGATCCGGCCGGAGCGGCCGCAAAATTCATCACGCCGCCCATCATGCCCATCGCATTGTCGATACCGAGTTGCTCTTCCGGCCGTTCTGTCGGGTACAGGCCCGGCTTCGGTTCATAAACGATCAGTTGCAGGCCGCCGACATCTTCTTTGCCTGTTAGTTGTCCTTCGACCGTGTACCCTTCGCCTAATGGCATGGCAACAAATTGGCGAATCACGCCATCCCCCACATTGATCCCATCGAGCCAGGGCTGGGGGGGCGCAACGACGTAATCATTCTCTGTGTCGCGCAGGCCACGATTCCAATTGGTGCCAGAGACAGCATTGATCCGGCCGATACCTACTTTGATCGCGTTCGGCCGCCATTGACGGCCGTTCAGCCGAATCCACATCGCTTCACGCTGGTACATCGGAATGAAGTAGCCGCCCTCCTTGAGCCAGTGCGCGGGAACAGTGTCCTTAAAGTCCGCGACACGATGCACTGGAAATGATCCGAGACCGGGCGGGAGTGGGTAATTGTTGCCATCATCTGGGATTCGCAGGGTGCGCTCTAGCACGATCTGAAAGCCATTGCCAAAAATCAGTTTGTTGTCTTGTGTTTCTACCTTAAGCATGTTGTTGTGTCCTCACGAAATTAGAACCCGTTTATACGATCATGGTAACGATATTGCTGTCTATCGACAACAAAATAAAAAAGCCACAAAATTTTGTGGCTCTACGCATTGAATTGATTTTTGGCGTGATAGCTAATTGATTTTGCGGATCGATTCGCCTGTCAGTCGGGTGTTGGGAATGGTGACACGGCCGTTGTTTGTTTCTACTTCGGCGTTGACTGTCCCCAGACCTGCCAACACGCCCTCTTCGCCATCGACGATAAGCTGGTCACCGACGCTGAACATTTCACGCGCATAGAAGCCAGCTAACACGTTACTGGTGATCTGTCGGCCGCCCAGACCGAATGCCAGCGCGATTCCGGCCGCGATAATGACGATCATCGCCAGCAATATCTGGTTCATCAAATCGACAGGCAAGCCGATCAGTTGCAGTGCAACGATGGTGACAATCGCCATGATAAAGTAGCGCACCAAATTGCCGAGTGTGTCATGGATGTCTAACCCAACCCCGGCAAGGGCAGCACTGACGATTTGCCCGATAAACTTTGAGGCAATCGCACCGATGACAAAGACGATAGCGGCCGCAATGAAGGCGGGGATTTTGTTGATGAAGTTTTGGAGTGGCACTAACGCTTCGCCAAATTGCATCACCTTTAACGCTGCCAGCATGATATTGAGCAAGATCGTCCAATACGCTATCGCCGCAACAATACCAGATGGGGTTTGCTTGACGTTGGCTTGCTTCAATCCTTCGGTCAGTCCGGCCGACTCAATCGCTTTGTCGAACCCGACACCGTTTAACACACGGCCGACGATCCAGCGCACCAATTTTGCAATCAACCAGCCCAGCAATAAAATGCCTAATCCCAAAATAAACGTAGGAATATAATCAACGATGCCTTGGATCGAATCGGTGAGCGTTCCCCGAACGGTGCTGATAATCTGCTCTGGAATAGATTGTCCACTTTGTGCCAAATACATAACTATTTCAACCTCTTATAGAATAACGCCGCTATAAATCAATTATCTTGCGAGTCAGGCGTATCCTCATCAAATTTTTTGGGGTTCAGTGCGGGATTGAGCATCGCCATAAACACTTTGACAAACCCAACTGTCCCAAAACGGGTCACTTCTGAAAGCAAGTCGCCTAGTTTGACAGAATCCATGACCCGATCACGGATTTTGGCAGCGACTTCTTCCGGGATCACAAGCGATTCTTCGCCTGAAACCACGTCATCAAAATTACTGATGTGCGTTTTCAGCACATTGGCAAGCTCCTCTTTTTCTTCAGGAGACAGGCTAGATAAATCTAGCGACATGTATAAATCCTATGATATAAATATCAAGCCATCGGCATATCAGCCAATCGCTTGTATGTATTACTCAGGGCATCCCGCGCCCGTTGCACCCGCATTTTGGCTGCACTGAGGCTGATGTCCAACTCTTCTGCAATTTCGGCATACGGCCGTCCCTCTAAATCTTTCATGATCAAGACCTGAGATTCAACCGGCCGTAATAACTTAAACGCTTCTAATAGCAACTGATGATCGGCACGTGTTTGGGTGCTTTTTTCTACATCCTCAGAGGAGGGCATAAATTCAGTTGCTGTTTCTAATGGTGTGGCACTGACTTGCGGCCGTCGTGATCGGCGACGCAATTCATTCTGGCTTGTATTGATAGCGATGCGATAAATCCACGTTTTGAATGATGAGCGGCCCTCAAATTTAGCAAGATTACGATACGCTTTCAGGAACACTTCTTGAGCCAAATCTTCTGCATCTTCTGCATTGTGCATAAAGTTGTAGCACACTCGCCACACCGTATTTTGATGACGTTCCATAAGCAAACGGAAGGATCGATCATCTCGACCACCTTTCGCTTGTGCAATTGCCACCAATTCAGCATCAGTTTGGTTGGCAAATTCTTCTTGGAAGTCCTTGCTCATGGACGGTATCGTACTAGACAAACGCTGGAATGCCAAACGTACATAAGGACTAATTTGCCCCCATGCACAGACATTGTGCGATTAAAAGCAGAAAAACCAGGATAAGCACATCCGCCTACCCCGGTTTTACCTTAAATTAGATCAGGTTTTGTCTAATTCGCTTTCTAGTCACCAGAAGCGTCATCGTTTACGCTAGAGACGAATTTTTCCATCTCGCGTCCTGCGATTTCACGACTGCCCAGACCGAATGCGAGTGCGGCCGCGATACCAATTGCACCGAGTGCGATACCGAATGCCAACTCAACAATGTTCGAGCCGATGCCGATAGCTTGTAGTGCCATTGCACCGATGAGAGCCATTACAGCAGCACGGATGATTTGCGCCCAGAAAGTAGAGATACCAGCTTCGGTAGCAAACTTGTAAACCATGTTTGCCAACCAGAGGCCGATGCCGAGGACAATAACACCCATCAGGATGTCGCCAGCGAACTGGACGAATGTCTCTACGATACCTGTCAACTGCGAGAAGCCGATCATGTCTACAGCAGCCAATGAAGCCAACAGCATGAAACCAGCGATGATGATCGTGCCAACCCAAGAGCTGATCGGCCGTGTCGTGCTAAGGTTCAAGCCCATTTTCGCTGGCATTTCATTGAAGCCGATACCATCAAGCAAGCCTGTAACCAAGCCAGCCACGATTTTGCCCACGAAGTAAGCGATACCGAGAACGAGTCCTGCACCGATCAATTTCGGGAACACATCGAAAATCTGACCGATCATCGCCGTTGCTGGGCCTGAAATCGCTTCGATTTTCAGTGCGTCCAACGCTTGTACGATGACGAGCAATAGGACAACAGCGAATACCAATTGACCGATCAACGCAGACAAACTCATGTTGAGTCCTGCCCGTGCGCTGAACTTGTCTACACCAGTTGCACCGAGCAAACCAGTGATAACTTGACGCAAGATTTTTGCGACGAAGTAGCCGATAACACCGATGATGGCAGCGCTCAAGATGTTAGGCAAGAAGCCCAACAATTGGTCGAGCATGTTTTGCAATGGTGTTACCAATTCGCTCATGCCCAATTTGCCGAGAATACCGGGCAAGAACATGAGGATGATGAGCCAGAACAACCCTGTGCCGAGTGCTGGTGCGATAGATGATTGCTGTGCAGCACCATCATAATCGTCGCCATCTACAGCATCTTCCATCTTGTTGAGACGTTGCTCAATTTGGAGTGATTCCGCACCTTTTGTCACAACTGTCTTGACAACAGTAGCGAGAACGAAGGCGATTGCACCGAGGATCAACGCACCGAAGATGTCGGGGAATTTGCCTGTGATAGAGCTAAGCAAGTTTTCGATTGGCTCTGTGACACCCGGAATGTCTACCGCGCGGAGGAAGCCGACGATACCGAACAGCATGATGAACCAGAAAACAATCGTTGGCAAAATTTTCTCAAGCGAGAAAGCGTTGCTGCCGATTGCACCAGAGATACGATTATCTACATTGCTGCTTTTCAAAATACGGCGTGTGACACCGCGTAAAATACGCGCCACGATCCAGAATACGATCAACAATAATAAGGCTGATAAAAAGCCACCAATTGCGCCCATACCTGGAATGTTAAATAAACCAGTGATTCTTTCTATAATAGATTCCACGTTACCATTCTCCTTGAGAAGTTTGATTTTATTATCCGCATATATCCCATGACATGCGATTGTTTTATTACATTACAGTTACATAGACACGTAGGCGGGTGATGGGTCACACAATTTTGGTCGAAAAACTGCAAATTCCTATTGTCAATTGCAAGGATACCTAAAATTACAAATTTTTCACGCAAATCGCGGTGTTTTCGGGGTATTTAGTCGATAGAGGCTTGTGTTAAGGTTTATTTTGTGTGATGATCGCCCCCATGAATAGCACAAATAGCACGATTGAAGCGTTGGTTTTAGATTTACATGAGATTGGGGCAGTACAGTTCGGCCGATTCCCGTTGGCAAGCGGCCGTGTTTCGCCCATTTATATCGACTTGCGGCTGATGATTTCGCATCCGGCCGTGTTGCGTGCTGCGGCCGTGGCGTATAGTCATGTGCTGGCAACGCTCTCATTCGACATCATGGCTGCTATTCCCTACGCGGGGCTGCCGATTGGCACCGCGATTGCGATTGAAACAGATCACCCTTTGATCTTTCCGCGCAAAGTGACAAAAAGCTACGGCACTGGCAAATCAATAGAAGGCAAATGGCAGGTAGGGCAACAAGTGGTGATCATCGAAGATTTGATCACATCGGGCGGCAGCATATTAAAAGGAATTGCCGCATTAAAGGCGAACGGTTTGGTTGTGCAGGATGCAGTGGTGCTGATCGACCGCCAACAAGGGGGCGTAGCCAATTTGCAAGCAGAGGGGTATCGACTGCATTCAGTGATGCAGATCACGCAATTGCTCGATATTTTAGAAACGCACGGCCGGATCAACGCCAGCCAGCATCAAGAAGTGCGTCAAATGGTACGGGCAAGCCAAGCATAGACACAAACGATGATCGATCAAACACGGTTAGAGGCGTACTGTTTGGCAAAGCCGGGAACGGAAAAGACATTTCCGTTTGATTTCGATACGGCCGTCATCAAAGTGATGGGCAAAATGTTCGCCCTGTGGGGTCAGGGCTGTTCAGTTCTAAAGAATACCCTCATGTTTTAGTAGCTTATCCAAGTTGAGACAATTATCGTAAAGAGCAAC
>CALECP010000362.1 GCA_937949915.1 uncultured Anaerolineae bacterium | reverse complement strand
AGCCGCAATTGGCGCACCATCCTGTCATCGCATGGCTCTGTCAGCTTGGCAACGGCAAAGGCAAGGTCACTCGACACTATTTCTTGGCTGGATTGAGCGCGTTACTCACTCATCAGCACGTTGAATTGCTTAAGCAACAAGTGGAACATACCTCCCCCGAATGGTCCGATATTTTGGAATTCATTTCCTGATTAAAGTTTTCCGGAGTTTTCAGCAAGATAAATCCCATCGGATTCGCATTATCTACACGCCCAAACATTGTTCTTGGCTCAATCAAGTTGAAGTGTGGTTTTCCATTCTTTCCCGTCGTGTCCTCAAGCGTGGGAGTTTCGCATCAAAAGAGATGTTACGACAACGCCTCTTTGACTTCATTGACTACTTTAATGAAGTGCTTGCCAAGCCATTCAAGTGGACGTACAAGGGAAGACCTTTGTGTGCGTAGATAACGCTTGGATATTTAAGCCAGCTTGTATTAGACCGGCCGTGCGCTTCACTTCAATCATCAATCAACTATTTTAGATGGCACAACCAGCAATTGATTCGCTGCCACTTGTTCATAGACAATTGGCTCGTCCCCCGGCTGTTGAATCACCACACGGTCAACATGCGTAAAGTCACCCAGCCCAAAATGGAGGCGCGGGTCTTCAGATGCAAGGTAGCTGCTGCCCACATGCCATTCACGCATCAGTTCTGTACCGTCGGGTAGCGCGACCGTCGCCGTCGTATTGGGCGCGAACTGCGCGAAGGCGATTTGTAGATAGTTGCCATTATCGGCCGTGTTAACCAACAGCACGGCCGCCCCACCAATCGTGTTGATCGCCACATCGAGATCGCCATCGTTGTCAAAATCAGCCACCGCACTCCCCCGCGCCATCAACGCCCCTAACTGGTCGCGCCCCAGCCCGACGCTGCTTGTCCAATCGCGCCACTGGTCTGGCTTGCCCTCCGCCACGCGATTGCCATACAAGCGCACCAACTGGGCATTTTGAACCGGATCAAAAACAGGCACATGCCCATGCACCACGAGCAAATCTTCATCGGTGTCATGGTCAAAATCGGCCCACGTTGCCCCCCACGCTGTCACATTGTTGCCCAACCCACTGATGCCCACGCCAAACGTGCTATAACGAAAAAGCAGCGTACTGTCTCGGCCGCCTTCGTTGCGATAGAGGGCGTTTAGCTCACTGTCCCAATTGCTCACAAACAGATCACGGCGGCCGTCCCCGTTGTAATCACCGGCTGTTACGCCCATGCCGCTGCCAGAGTCGCCAATGTCGGCCGACAAACTCAAATCGATCATTGTAAAGCCCACTGCGCTGTCGTCTGGCTTGACCGCATACAACCGATTGGGCTGCCCATCGTTGGCAATGTATAGCTCCACATCTCCGTCTGCATCCAAATCGGTAAAAATCGCGCCCAGCCCCCGCTCCGCCCGATCCATGCCCATCGCCTGCGCCACATCACGAAACGTGCCGTCTCCATTGTTAATAAATAAGTGATCCGGCAATCCATAATAATCTTGCGGAAACGCACCAACTGGCTTCTCTATTTGTTTTTCGAGATCAATATAGGCGGCGACAAACAGATCGGGATAGCGATCCCCATTGAGGTCTGTCACGGCCGTGGCGGTGTTCCATGCAGGCAGTGCGACCCCGGCCGCCGCCCCCCCTTCTCGAAATGTGCCGTCCCCGTTGTTCCACAAAAGCGCGTTCGGGCCATCGGCCGTCACATACAAATCTGTCCAGCCGTCCAAATCAAAATCGGCCGCCACACACCCATTGCCCCGCATCGCCAAATCGCTCCCTGTCGCCCTGCTCACGTCGGCAAACTGCCCCGCCTCATTGCGATAAAGTGCGTTGGTCGGCAATCCGTCTACCCCTTGCCAAAAATCTATTTCGGCAACGGCGTGACTGTTGACCAAATACAGATCGAGCCAGCCGTCGTTATCATAATCGAGCCAGCACAACCCCGCGCCCATCGCTGCAACCGGGTCGTCTGAGACCTCGTTTGTAAACGCATCGTGCTTAAAAAAAAGCCGACGTGTGTCGGCTTGATCTTCAAAATAGACGCTCGTGACCGACGGCGGCCGAGTCGGTTCTTTTATAATAGTGGTGGGCGGCGGCTGTGTGATTTCGGCCGAACCCTCCCCCAACGCCTCTCTCACGGACAATGCCGTTTCAATTTGATTGAGATGCGCGATTTGCAACACACGCCCCGCAAAAACCTCGCTGATATACGCCGTGCCATCGGCCGCAAAACTGACACTGCCCGGAAAATCTAACTCCGTCAGCACCGTTTGCAGCCCTGTCTCTGTCAGCTTGCTCAAGCGGCCGGTCTGCGGCAAATAACCCGTGCCACCAAAGCATGAGCCTTCTGGATTAAACCGGGCAAATTCAAGCAGCCAAATTGTGCCGTCCGGGGCTTGGGTCACGTCTATCGGCATGTTCAGCCCATCGCGCACCGTGCGCTGGTTGCGGCTCTCGTCAATCGCTACCAGCAACCCACTATCGGCCGGATATGGACAGCCACCCGTCAGCGTCACGAAGTATTCGCTCCCGATACGCTCGATCCCGGTCGGGACAGCATCGATCTGTTTCTCCGCCCCGTCGATCTGCTCAAAGCGATGGAAAAAGCGCGTACGGCCGTCATCCGTGCGCTTCGCCACCCCATTTTCAGTCGCGTCACTCACAACCGGCGCACCAGTGCTGTCAAATGTCATATCAAATGGGTTAGCTAACTTCACGTTGTTAAACGGCAACATCGCCTCGCCCAAATCGGCGAGACTGAACGGCGTTTCTGGCACTGTTTTCGGTATAGGGAGCGTCAGTAAATGCCCTCGCATAAAGTGGCTCAGATAGGCGGTTTTTCCATCGGCCGAAACCTTCACAAACGGCACACCAGACAGATCGCCCGAATCACGGCCGCTGGGCAACCCACTGATCAAACGGCCGACTTGTTGATCGGCCGCGATCATCGTCACCCCCGCGCTGTCATCCCGCTCACCGCTCCCTTCCTCCGCAATCAATACCCCCCCATCCGGCAATACATCGATCCCCACCGGATTGATCAGCCCATCCACCAAAACCGTCACGCTCGGCTCAGAAGGGTCAGCTTGTGTACAGCCGACCGTGATCCACAAAATAATCAAGCCAATCAGCCCGTACTTCATATATACATTTGCGATTTTTCTTGTGTCCATCGTGTGTTTTTTGTGGATGAAAATCTACGGAGCGGATTGCATAAGCTCTATTGCTTTAACAAAATATCCGGCCGATCTGAAATCAGCCCATCGACACCCCATTCGATCAAGCGCTGCATATCGTCCAACTCATTCACCGTCCACGGAATGACCAACATGCCCAATTGGTGCGCCTCAGCGATCCGTTCTTGGGTCACGTCTTTTTGATTGGGCGACCAAATATCGAACTTGTAGCCGTTGTACACTTTTATTTTTGCCTCGCCGCCCGTCGTCAGCGCAGCCAGCCGAATGTCGCTGTCAATCTCACGAATCACGCGCAACGAACGGTGATCAAAGCTCTGAATGACGACGCGATCACGCAAATTGTGCGCCTCGACACTGTCCAGAATCGCCAGTTCAAACGGCCCCGCTTCGCCCCCTGTGAAGCCATCGTCGATCATTTCCGGCTCATTCACTTTGCGCTTCGTTTCAATGTTAAATTGCACGGCCGCTGCATTTTCGCGCTGTTCGGCCGATTTTAGATCAGACCCCGCATACTGCTCCACAAACGCGAACAGTTCATCCAACGTCACAATTCGATAATCATCACCCGCAAGCGGCATCGCAAGGGGTGCTTGCTCTGGAAAACGGTCTGTGTCTGGATTGATGGCACAGCGATACGCTTGAATCACAGTCAACGGCCGCTGGCTGACCATGATGCGGCGCAACGGGTTCTTAGGGTCAGGCACATCATCGGCCGCGCCCTCCGGCAAGCTGCATTTATCTTTTGTGATAACAGGATCATGCCAGACGACAACGTGTTGATCTTGCGTAAAATGCAGGTCTAGCTCCAGCGTACTGACACCCAAATCGAGAGCTGCTTCAAAAGAAGGCAACGTGTTTTCGGGCAGTAGCCCCCGCGCCCCGCGATGCCCTTGCGCGTCGAAGCCATCCGGTAGCTGTGTCATGCCGACAAAAGCGAAGTTGTCGCCCTGTTCGGCCGGTGTTGCCTCGCCGCCACAAGCGACCAACAAAAAAATTAGAGTGAGTGATAAGCATCTTAAATTTTTCATGTCAACATCGAAAAAACCCCCGTAGAGACATGGCTCGCCATGTCCCTACGGGGGTTTTTTCGATGTTGATATGAAAAATTTAAGATGCCTATCACTCACTCTAATTTTTTTGTTGGTCGCTTGTGGCGGCGAGGCAACACCGGCCGAACAGGGCGACAACTTCGC
>CALECP010000361.1 GCA_937949915.1 uncultured Anaerolineae bacterium | reverse complement strand
CATCGTTGAGTAACGTTGTGTTGACACCGCCCAATGATGCGCCCTCACGCGGGTCGCCTACATATTGATCGAGATAGACAAGCGCGGCCGGATTGCCCACCGGGAAGATGGCGAGATTCCAGTACGCAAACTCTTTTTCCGTTTTCGCGTTGCCCCGAATCTCGATACTGCCACTGACAAACTCAAATGGCTGGGGCGACAAAATAGCCGCATTGCCAGCGACCCAGCTATCGCTGGAAGATAGGTCGATGGAAGTGGGCGGCCGTGCCTTGCCCGTTTCTCGCGCCCAGTCGGCCGCTTGGTCGGGATAGACGATAAACACTTGCTCTTGGATTTTTTCGGGCGGCGTGGCGGCCGTTGCTAATTGTCCCGTCTCCACATTGATCCGAAAACGCTGGTACATGTTGTCAAACACTGTCGGCTCTGTTCCCTGCACAAAATACTCCAGCACAGACGGACAATCACGGCTCGGCAACATCCCATTGAGCCGACAAACCGCCATTTGCGTGACACCGGCCGGGGGCAGCCAACCAATAGCGGCTTCATCCTGCAACGCCCAGCCCATCAGCGCTTGCCACAGGGGCGCGGCCGCCAGCGAACCAGTCGCTTCGATCATTTCGGTGTTGTCTGTGTTGCCCACCCACACGCCCGTCACCAATTGGGGCGTATAGCCGACCGTCCACGCATCGCGGTACGCATTGGTTGTGCCAGTTTTGGCGGCAACGGGACGGCCGTCTGGCAATTCGAGCGCATTGGGACAACCGAACGCTGGACACCGCGCCAACTGGTCGCTCATCATGTCGGCCATGATAAAGGCGTGTGCCTCTGGGATCACCTGCTTGATTTTGCGTTCGTTGTATTCATATAGTACGTCGCCCCGGTTGTTGGCAACACGCAAAATCGACACCGGATCAAGTGTGCGGAAGCCCAGCCGTTGCTGATCTTCAGGAATCGTTTCGCCCACCATTTTGCCGCCATTGGCAAACGCACCAAACGCATACACCATGTCGATCAACTTCACTTCGCCACCGCCCAATGTAAGCGGTAGACCATAATCGTTCGGGTCGCGCAACGTCGTAATGCCCAACTGATGCGCGATGCGAATGACAGAATCGACCCCCGTCCACGTCATCGCTTCGACGGCCGGAATGTTGTAACTGTTCGCTAGGGCTGTCCGCATCCGCACCGGGCCACTGAAAGTACGATCATAATTTTGTGGCACATAGGGGATGCCATTGTACGGTGTGCCAAAGTCGGTTTCGACATCGAGCGTCATGCTGGCGGCCGTGTGTCCTTGCAGCAGCGCAGTCAAGTAGGTGAATGGCTTAAAGGATGATCCGGGCTGGCGCAGACCATCGGCCGCCACATTGAAACGGCCGTCTATCTCATCATCCCAATAGTCGAGACTGCCCACCATCGCCCGAATTTCGCCCGTGCGCGGATCGATCATGACGACGGCCGCATTGTCCACATTGTGATCGATGTCGCCCCCCCACGATGGCAGCGTCTGCAAAAAATCGAGCGCATCACATTGCAACAGTTCGTCCGCACCCAAGACAGATTCAATCGGCACTTTTGATAGCTGTGCCACCTGGGCGCGGGCGACGCATTCCGCATTGCGCTGCCAAACGAGATCGAGCGTGGTGTACACCTGTAGGCCACCGCGCAGCACCGTGTCTCGGCCGAATCGCCTTTCGAGTTCATCCCGCACATAGAGCGCAAAATGGGGCGAAATAATGTCAAAGCGCGTTTCCAGCGTCGTCCGTTTGGGCGATACATCTTCGTCTAGGGCCAGCAGCAGCGTAGCGCGGTCGATGTACGCTTCGCGGAACATGCTATGCAATACTAACTCTTGCCGTGCCTTTGCTTGCTCAAAATTGTTGATCGGGTTGTACGCGGGAGATTGCGGAATAGCGGAGAGCATGGCTGATTGTGCCAGTGTTAGGTCAATCGCTTGCTTGTCGTAATACACCCGTGCGGCCGCTTCGATACCATACGCCAAATTGCCATAGAAATTGGTGTTGAGATACCACTCCATAATTTGCTCTTTGGTGTACACGCCCGAAATACGGCTAGACAGCACCACTTCCTCCAGCTTGCGTCGATAATCGTCGAGATCGACTTCGTTGCCGATGGCGCGGCGATCTTCTTCGATCAAATTATTTTTGACCACTTGCTGTGTAATTGAACTACCACCCTGCACATTACCGCCACGAATGACGTATTCATAGAAGGCACGGCCGATACCCTGCACATCAAACCCCCGATTTTCCCAGAACGAATTGTCTTCGATTGAGACGGTGGCGTTCACAAAATCCTCTGGAATAGCCGTGTACGGTATCCAACTACGGTCGCCGCCCAATGGATCGATGATTTCATAAATCACCACTGGATCGCGGTTGCCGTCCCCATCTTGATCCTCCCCCCACGCATGGATTTTTGTCGTCTCAAACGTAGTATCCGAATCTTTGCCCAGTTTGCTCAACTCTGTAAAGTCGGGCAAATCGCTGGTGAAGTAGGTGAAAATACCGGTTGCGCTGCCGATAGCGGCCGTCACCACAAAAGTGGTCGTCAGCAAGCCAAACAGAAACAGCATCGCCAACACTTGAATGATACGGACAAACGGATTGTTGCGTCTGGCCTGTACGGCGCGGCGACGACGTTGGGAGCGCATGATGCGGGTTGTTCTCATAACGGTTAATTATAGTAGATTAGTAGTAACTATACAGGTGCAGATGTGGGCAAAAATCTCGCATAGCGTGTTTTTGACCAGATATGGCGGTACTGTTTTTGTGGAAATTAATGCTTTTTCCAAATTATGACAATTCCGATCAAACATCACCACCATATATGCTAAGATTTCACCTCTATTCCCATACATATAGGGTGTGAGGATACCTGTATAGTTACGATTAGTAACTATCTTGACAAAATCACATTGTGGTTCTCAGAGCAGATTTGCGTAAACGAGACGCACGGGATTGAGTACGATTTTTTAGATGTTTTTCTCTACCGGACATAGAAAACTTGTACGAATAAATCAATCATAAGACACTTCTTAATCACAACAAAAAGAAGGTGACTTATGACTGATAAGATGAAAGTGTACACGAAAGTTCTGAAAATGATGAAACAAATGTTGCCAA
>CALECP010000360.1 GCA_937949915.1 uncultured Anaerolineae bacterium | reverse complement strand
AGTGGGTAGTGCCGTTTCTGGCATCAGGGCTTCTTCGAGATAGCCCAAGGGTAAATAATTGGCCGTACTGCTATAAAAGTTGCGGATATTGGGGAACACCGTCTCCAAACCAACCTAGAGGATGAAAATTGCCAGATTATCTTCGCGGGTGCGGATGGCGTGATTGGCTTTTCCCATGACATCACAATGGAAACAATCCAGAATTGCATCTCTTCATTCCAGGATTCAATTAGGTTTTCGGTGGGCATAGGCGGATCACTTCGGGATGCCTTTGCGGCACTCAGGTTTGCAAAGGCAACAGGAAAAAATGGGATTGCAACAATGTATGCTAGCCCGAAGCGAATAGACATTCTTTAGTGCGAATCTCAGACGCAAATATGTTACACTGTTCATATGACGATGAATCAAACAATAACGCGCACTGGTTTTGTTGAACGGAGAGGGAAGATTAGCGACTTGGATCGCTCATTTGATGTCCAGTTCTGGCAAGCACAATCTCCCCAAGCCCGTTTTGACGCGACATGGGAAATGATCGTCCATTATGCCAAAGTAAAAGGGATCGATGTTCATCAACTCAGACTTCAGCGATCTGTTGAAAATTTTCAACGACAACAACGTTAAATATATGGTCATTGGTGGGTATGCGGTGATTCAATATGCTGAACCCCGTTTCACCAAACACCTTGATCTGTGGATCAGCACCGATCCGCAGAATGCGAAAGCGGTTTACGAATCATTGCGCCAATTTGGTGCGCCACTTGTTGATATGACGGAGGCTGATTTCAGTGAGGAAGGGTATTTCTACCAAATGGGAACGCCCCCTGTACGGGTGGACATTTTGATGGGAATTCCGGGTGTCCAGTTTGATGAGGCATGGGAACGGTATATGCGCGTCGATTTTGATGATTTGCCTGTCTTATTTATCTCCCGTCCCGATTTGATCACAGCTAAACGGGCTTCTGGTCGATTGCAAGATTTGCTTGATGTTCAACAGCTATCCAAGAGTGACAAGTAGATGCCCGGCCGACACGTTTCCGTAAGTCAGCCAGACATGACCAATTACTCCCTTTGTTGGAAAATCACTCAGTCTGACGGCTTCGCAACGCAACCATCGCGGCCGTAGCTGCCAGCCCCGTCCCCGCGATCAAGCCGCTCTTGGTGACGTGCATTTGCTCTGACCGGGCGCGGCTTTCTGCCTCTTTTAATGAGACAGCGAGCGGGACAACAGTGGGTAGTGCCGTTTCTGGCATCAGGGCTTCTTCGAGATAGCCCAAGGGTAAATAATCGGCCGTACTGCTATAAAAATTGCGGATATTCGGAAACACCGTCTCCAATTCGTTGTACGGCACACCGAACCACAATGCCATTTCTGACATAAATTCATCGACTGACGTGGTGGGCAGCAGACGGCCGTTCTTGTCCACATCTAGCCCCGAAGCCAGCCCGACTTCGCCGCCAGTCGGGTAGCGGCCGTGAATGCGCTGACCGCGCAATGGTGCGCCACCCATCACAATACTGTGTCCACCCCAAGCATGGTCTGTGCCACGGCCGTTTGTCCGCAATGTCCGGCCGAAATCGCTCGCCGTAAAGGTCAACACCTGATCTTGCACCCCCATGCCACCCAACGCATCCCAAAACGCTTTCAAGCCATTGTCGATATATTGCAACATCTCATGGTGCGTATCGACCAGCTCATCGTGGTGATCCCAGTTAGGTACAGTCACGAAAAATATCTGTCGATTCATGCCCAGTTCTGCACGGGCCGCAATCGTTTGGGCCACCGCTTTCAGATCGCTGATGACGGCATCGTGGTCATCGTCGTAGCCGCGCATCGCGTTGTCGAACATCGAAAGATCAGTCGCTTGTCCGGCCGTTTCAAACAACTCCGTAAAGAATCGCTCCTTATCAACACTATTTTTGAAGTTGCTCACATACGTTTGGTGGAACAAATTTTGGTACGCTTGCCCAACCAGGCTCGTTTCGTCATCGTCCGTTTCGCCTGCAACCGCATTATAAAGGCGTGTGCCACCGCCACCCCACTCTTTTGTCCATAGCGCAATCGCCCCATTTTCCGAGATCGAATAGTGAGAGGTGTTATCACCCGTTTGCCAAATGTTGTTCCCCGCCAGCGAGATGTTGAGCGAGATATTTTCCGGTGCAGATGGATCGCGCAGCACATCGGCCATGCGCCCCGCCCAGCCAGATGGGGACGCTGATTGTGGCAGCACTGTTTGCCATTGCATCACCTGATCATTGTGCGAGAAAAGGGAGCGCGGTAGCTGAACGCTTTTGTTTTGATATTGGTCAACCGTTGTCGGTTCGACCAACGTGCCGACATTGGCGATGAAGCACAAATTGCCATCATCGAACAGCGATTGAACATGGGAGAGCGACGGGTGGACGGCATAAGTACGGCCGTCTGTCTCCAGCGCGTTGAGCGGCCGGACAGCATCCGCCCCCGTTGTGGGCAGCGCAACAGAGCCGCGCACCGTCTGATAGTTCGCATATTCGCCCGCCTCTGTGGGGATCAGCGTGTTGTACGCATCGTTGCCACCGCCCAGAAAGACGCACACAATCGCTTTGTAATCATCTGTGTTTTGAGCAGAAGCGATGTTCGCCATCTGCAAATTGAACAGCGTCGATAACGCGCCTGTAGAACC
>CALECP010000359.1 GCA_937949915.1 uncultured Anaerolineae bacterium | reverse complement strand
GCTTGGGCCACGGCCGTGTTCTTCTTCACCACCGCGATCACCATCTCCACCGTCACATCCTCCTCACTCTCATGCCATACATCATAGTCCGTTACATGCGCCATACACGCATACGCCAGCTCCGCCTCCCGCGCCAAATACGCTTCTGGGCTGGTCGTCATCCCCACCAAACTGCACCCCCATTGTCGGTAGATATTCGACTCGGCGCGGGTGCTAAAACGAGGCCCTTCAATCGTCACAAACGTACCGCCTTCGTGAACTGTGCCGCCCACGGCCGCCACCGACTCCGCCACCACCTGGCTCAGTTCCGGCGAAAATGGATCAGCCACGCCTACATGCGCCACTAACCCACCCTCAAAAAATGATGACGAACGCAACTTTGTATTGTCATAAAGTTGGTCTGGGACAACGATATGCCCCGGCGCGTAATCTTCACGCAACGATCCACATGCGCTGACCGCCACCACATACCGCACTCCCAACGATTTGAGCGCGTACATATTCGCCTTGTATGGCACTTCTGTCGGTGACAGCACATGCCCCCGGCCGTGGCGCGGCACAAAAGCAACCCGGCGGCCGTGCAGCGTCCCCACCGTGATCGCATCGCTCGGATCACCAAACGGTGTCGTCACCACCACTTCTTCCACGTTGGTCAACTCAGCCATCCCATACAGCCCACTACCACCGATCACGCCCAATTCAATTTTCTGTTCAAGCATTGTTATCTCCATTTCTCAAAAAAACTCCGCGAACCTCTGCGCCTCTGCGGTTAAACCCACCAGCGCACAATCAAGCCCCGGCAGACATCGCCGACGGCCGATTCTCTTCCAGCGTCGTCAGATCAAAATGCTTCACGGCCGCCTCGATCTCTTCCAACGGTATCGCCGGATACGCTTTGTGATCCGGCCGTAAACTTTGCGCCTCGCGCAAATACACATGGAAAATATCGGCCGGTTTCCGCACCGTATTCCAGTTGAGCAAAATGCGAATGCAAAACGGCAAACCACCCACCACATTCATCTCATGCCCACACATCAACGCCACATCATACCAACCCATTTGCCGCGCCGCGATAGCCGGATAAGTACAAGTGATGTCGGCCGTCGTGGTAAACCACACGCTCGCCACATCGTCTGGGTGAATCTGATTCGCACGAATCAAAATGTATAGCAGCTCTCGTGTCGCCTCCAGCACCGCGTCAGGATCGTTCGACTGTACTGTCGTCGCCCCGCGCACACCGCGACAAACCAATTGCGGCCGTGTCATCTCATCACCTTTATCCGTTTGCATCACTGTCTCCATCATTCATTTTTGGCTCAAATAATCAAATCAATACGCTAACCAAGCAGATTAGCAGACAGGCGGATCGCTGACTAGCTCTCATGCCTGTGCGAACATCGAATGAGTGTCACGTCAACATAGATTGCTCACGCACCCACACACCGCTATAATACCACCTGATACGCTGCAATGTACGACGTTATTTCGGCGCGACGGCAAAGCGGCACAAACATTCACACGCTATAAAAGGAGAACTGCATAATGACAATCGCAGTAGACCAAGCAGTCAAAGCCGAGCTGGTCAAAAAATTCGGCACGCACGAAGGGGACACCGGTTCCGCCGAAGTGCAAATCGCCATTTTCGACGCACGTATTCGCCAATTGCAAGCGCATTTGCGCGAACACAAACATGATCAGGGATCACGCCGTGGCCTGCTCAAACTGGTTGGTAAACGCCGTCGGTATCTCGCATACTTACGAAAGAACTACCCAGATCGGTATCGCTCAGTCATCAAAGAATTGGGCTTGCGCCGTTAACAAATTAATTCTGTAGAGACGCAACATTTTGCGTCTCTGCTTTTTTATACAGACACAACGTTTTGTGTCTATACTGTCTAGGTGAGGACGCGAGCGTCGTCATGTTAATGGGTAAAGACGCAAAATCTTGCGTCTCTGCAATTGGTAAAGACGTAAAATCTTACGTCTCTATATTAAAAAATAAATTCGCACAGGTTGGATTGGAGCGAACTTCGTGGGAATTGGGCAGCGTTCCCTATCGTTAGGTAGATAGGTGATGGTTCTCAGTTCCTAAAGTCCCCTCGCAATCCTCCGTATTGGTTCATATCCAATCGCATCACGCAGTAAATTGATCGCGCTTCGCAGTTACAAGACGAAGCGCTGCTGTCGTTCGTGTCTGTGCCTAATCAAACAGAGGATACTACTATGTTACCTGATCAAGAATTTTCTTGTGTTGTGGGCGGTAAAACGATCACAGTCAAAACGGGCCGCTTGGCTGAACAAGCTGGCGGCTCAGTGACATTTTCACAAGGTGAAAGCGCGTTGATCGCGTTTACAACAATGTCGAAAAAACCACGTGTTGGTCTCGACTTCTTCCCATTGAGTGTGGACTACGAAGAAAAACTATACGCGGCCGGACGGATTCCCGGCAGCTTCTTCAAGCGCGAAGGACGGCCGACCACCAAAGCGATTCTCACATCGCGTTTGACAGATCGGCCGCTCCGGCCGCTCTTCCCCAAAGGGATGCGGAACGATGTCCAAGTGATCATCAGTGCGCTGTCATCCGACAGTGTTGCCCATCTCGATGTACTGGCTGTCAACGCTGCCAGTGCTGCCCTCACCATTTCCAACATCCCGTGGAACGGCCCCATCGCGGCCATTCGTGTCGCCTATATCGACGGCAAACTGGTTGCCAACCCAGACATCACCGATATGGAGAACAGCACACTCGACTTGCGTGTGGCTGGTTCAAAAGATGCGATCATCATGGTGGAAGCGAGCGCGGACGAAATCCCCGAAGCGATCATGGTCAAAGGACTCGCCTTTGCCCACGCAGAAATGCAGCCGATCATCACCATGATCGAAGAGATGCGCGCGGCCGTTGGCAAAGAAAAAGATGAAGTGGTGATCAAAGCCGATTCAGACAACCCGATGTTAGAGCCAGTCACCGCCAAAATGGGCGACCGCTTGTTTGACATCATTTCTACCTCACCCGAACGGCATGATCGCGGCACAAAAATCCGCGCCCTAACAGACGAATTGGTTGAGCATTTCACCGCAGAAGACCCCGACGTAGACGTGTCACAAATTCATGGCGTGATCCAAAAGATGACGAAAGCGATTGTTCGCGACCGCATTTTGCATGATGGCATTCGCCCAGACGGCCGTAAGCCAGAAGACATCCGCGAACTCTCATCGCAAGTCGCGTTATGGCCACGCACACACGGTTCAGGCTTGTTCCGTCGTGGCGAAACACAGGTCATGTCTATCGCCACACTCGGCATGTTAAAAGAAGCGCAACGGCTCGATGGACTCTATCCACAAGACACAAGCCGCTACATCCACCATTACAACTTCCCACCGTATAGCACCGGCGAAACATGGCCAATGCGTGGGCCAAAACGGCGCGAGATCGGACACGGCGCATTGGCAGAAAATGCGCTGTTGCCTGTCATCCCTAGCGAAGAAGAGTTCCCGTATACGATTCGCGTCGTCAGCGAAGTGCTATCTTCAAATGGCTCGACCAGCCAGGGTAGTGTGTGCGCGTCTACATTGGCATTGATGGATTGCGGTGTGCCGATCAAAAAGCCGGTTGCCGGTGTTGCGATGGGCTTGGTGTTTGATGATGAGACGGGCATGTACCAAATTTTGAGCGACATTCAGGGGATGGAAGACCATCTCGGTGATATGGACTTCAAAGTAGCTGGTACGCCAGACGGCATCACAGCGATTCAGATGGACATTAAAATCTCTGGCTTGTCGATGGATTTGATGACAAAGGCACTGGAGCAAGCGCGTGTCGGCCGACTCGAAATTCTCGATTCGATGATCGCAGTCATTGCCGAGCCACGAGCCGAATTGACCAAATATGCGCCACGCCTCATCAGCCTGAAAATCGACCCCGAACAAATCGGCGCGGTTATCGGCAAAGGTGGCTCAACGGTTCGCAGCATCCAAGAAGAGTTTGGCGTTACGATTGACATTCAAGAAGACGGGACTATTCTCATTGGTGGCATAGACGGTGAAAAATCGCAACAAGCTCTTGAGTACATCGAAAAGATGACGAAAGGCGCGGAAGTGGGCGAAATCTACACCGGTAAAGTGGTCAAGATCACTGATTTTGGTGCGTTTATCGAAGTGTTGCCCGGTGTCGAAGGCCTCGTGCATATTTCGCAATTGTCGCCAGAGCGCGTCCAATCAGTCGATTCAGTTGTCAAGCTGGGCGACGAGATCATGGTGATGGTGACAGACGTTGACTCGATGGGTAAAACACGCCTCTCGCGCAAGGCTGTGCTAAACGGCTGGTCGTTGTCTGAGGCACGTGCCGATGACCAACCGGGCGGCGGCCGGGGTGGTAATCGTGGCGGCGGTCGAGGTGGAGATCGTCGTGGTGGCGGTGGCGGCCGGGGCGGAGATCGTCGCGGTGGTGGCGGCCGACGGTAAGCATCACTTTACTTAAACCAAAAGGGGTGCTGTGAAGCATCACTTTTTATGAAACGATCCCTTGATGAATCAGGGGATCGTTTTTGTTTGAATGGCAGTGAAAGCTACAAAAAAACCTCGGTACGCCGAGGTTTTTGCTTCTTGTCTATAAAAATGTGAAGGGCTCCCTAAGGAGCCCTTCAGCAGGTGTGTTGGTTGTACGTATGTCGGAGGCTGATACTTTCATGTTGATGACGATTTTTTTTGGTTGCCATCTCTCCAACTGCTTACAAATATAATCATAATTGTTAAATCTGACAAGTAATCTGACAATTTTCGTATGAAACTGCTCGAAAAAGGTCATCAAAACGATTATTTCCGTTACCGTTCACGGATTTGGGGTAACAAAGTACCCTTTTGGCAGTTCTGGATCGGGCAATGGGGCAGGGAGTGCGTCATCTATGCCGATGAAAACGACGTTTTCAAAGCCCAACGAGGTGAGTAGCCCGCCGAGTGCTTCTTGTGCGCCCAGGGTGGCTTCGTCCAAAATGCCTTGCTCAATCGCTTCCGCCTCAAAATTTTGCACGGCCGCTTGGCGCACCAGCGTTTCTAGCTGCGGGTCAGACTCCATCAGTAAGCCGGTATCCCGATCCATTACCCGCGATTGCTCATTGTCGAGCGTGACGACAAACAGTTCCGGCTGCGGCAGGCGAATGGTCGCCGTTTGGAACGAACTGACTTCTAAATCGTTGGGGGTGAGTTTGGCAAGATCGATCCCGGCCGTTACTTGTCCCACCGCCACAAAGATCAGACTATCTTCGAACAGCCCAAAAAATTCCTCAGTCCCTGCTTGCGCGGTAAACACCTCTGTCATGCTGATTTCGGCCGTTTGCAACTGTGCCATGCGCGTAATGTCATTGATCACCACCACTGGGTCAGGGCGAATGACAGGCGTTGCTTCCAATCCGATTTTTTTCATCACAGCTTGCAGCGGGTTGTCGATGGCGGTTTGGATGGCGCGGGTCTCGTCATAAATATCGGCCAGCACCACGCCGATACCCACCGCGCCGATCAATGCCAGCACGAGCAAAACACCCATCAGCAACGAGCGAATGCAGCCGCCACCGCGCTGGGGTTGTGTTGGTTCAGATTGTCCGTTTTGTCTACTCATTTGCAGCCTCTATTCTATTAGACACCAAAAATGTTTGATAGACATTCTCGGTTCAATGCGTCACAATACAGTCATGCACATCGCTCGTTGTTTAATTGAACTTGATTTGCCCGATGTCTATTCGCTCAAAGAAAAGCGCAGCATCATCAAACCGATTTTGAAACGGCTGCCGCGTCAATTTAATGTTGCGGTAGCCGAAGTGGATTACCAAGACCGTTGGAATATGACGCTGATCGCGCTTGTGACGGTTGGAAATGATGCACGCTATCTGCACGGCTTGCTCGAAAAAGCGGTCGCATGGGTGGAACGCGAACGGCCGGACGCGCCTCTTGCCTATTATAGTATTGAGATCGATTGATCATTTTCGCCATCGTAGAGACACAAGTCTCTTTCTTAAATTCTTGAGATCGCGCAACCCCAATCTCAAAAAAGGCAGAAGAAGACGCAAGATGTTGCGTCTCTACTTGAGGACGGGTAATTGGGAAGGCGTGTAGTTAGGATTGCGCCAGCGCGTGAGTTTGATGGCGCGATTGGCGACCGCCCACCCTGCTCGGAAAAAGCGCGGGTATTTGAGGATGTACGCGAATCGTGCTACTTGCACCCGCATCTGTAGCTGCCGGAACAGCCCTGTTTTCATCAGGCGCGGCCGATACGAGTCAAAGCTAAAGTCGTGCCGCCGGAACGCATCCTCGATGGTTTCGGCGACGACCGGCCCGTAGCCCAGCGCAAACGAGATGCCTTCACCCATCAGAGGATCGACCCCGGCCGCATCGCCAGCCAGTAGCACACGCGGCCGTGCGATCTCCGCATTTTTGTCGAACCAGCGAATCGGTGCGCCCTTTAATTTGTAATCATCGAGATCGCGGCCGCGGGTTGCCAATTCGCCCCGCAATAGCTCTTTCAGTTTCGCTTTCGGCCGTTTCGGTTGCGCTCGGCTATCAAACAGGCCGCGATTCATGATTGGTTCGCCATCGACATAGCTTGGAAAATCCCAGTAATATCCTTGAAGATGCCCGTCTACCATGCGCGAAAAATCGAACACAGCTACCGCGTCCCGAAATTCGGGGGTGACGGCCGGGTCTTCTGGCGTATCTACCTCGACCAACCGTGCTACGCGCAACCCATCGTTGCCATGATCATTCCATTTGAGCTTGCTGCGGACAAAGCTTTTCGAGCCATCGGCCGCGATAATCATTTGAGCGTGAATGGTGCGTTGGTCAGTTGTGACGACGACGTGCGTTTGCGCCACCGCTATCTCTTTGACCGCCTCGCCCTGGCTGATAGTGACACCGCGTTGCTCACACTCTTGCACCAGCCAATGATCGAACTCGCTGCGCCGCACAATCCGAAAGACCGGATCGCCCAGAAATGAGTACGATTGATCATCATAGATCAATTTAACCTCGCGCACGTCGAAATGAGTGGGCTGCAACGTCAGACCGAGATCGGCGAGAATGTTTTGCCCCATGTGCGTGATGCCGCCGCCGCACAATTTTTCACGCGGATGCACCGCTTTGTCTACGAGCAAAATGCGATTTGCCCAGTCGGGATTGCGCTGCACGAGATGGAGCGCGATAGATGTACCAGTGGGGCCAGAGCCAACAATAAGTACGTCCACCGTTTCGATTTCAGCTTCGATAGTGTCATTTGAATCGATCATTTGTGGATTATAGCAAGTGTAATTGTTGGGATCATGTCCGGCCGAACTGGCTGGCGAGTGTGGAGACGGAGAGATGGATCAGCGTCGGCCGCCCGTGTGGACACGTGTGCGGCGTTTCACATGCTTCTAATTGACGCACCATCGCTTCGATCTCTTGCTGCGATAGCACTTGCCCCGCCTTGACGGCCGCCGTCTTGCATACCCGCTTCACCACCACATCTTCTATCTTTTGCTGCATCGGTGTCACTTCCCGCTCTAGTTCATCGACGATATTGCGTAACGCCACTTCGGGATCATGTTTTGCCAGCAACGCCGGGACAGCCCGCACCGAAAATGTGTTTGGGCCAAACGGCTCGATCTCAAACCCCAGCTTCGTCAGCACCGCCAATTGATCATCTAGCAGCGTCGCTTGCGCCGGGGTCAATTGCACCGCCAGCCCCGCCACCAGTTGTTGCGACGGCATGGCGTTCTCGCCCCATTGCGCCATAAATTGCTCGAACAAAATGCGTTCGTGCGCGGCGTGTTGGTCGATCAAATACATTCCTTCTGGACCTTCGGTGATGATGTAGCTGGCACGGATTTGCCCAACGACGCGCATGATCGGCAGCCGTTCGCCACCGAGCGGCATGGCGGGTTGCGCCTCTTGCCCGATTTCTGCGCCTGACTGCACAGGCGGCATGGGCGCACCCGATTGCAGGTCAAAATGGGGCTGTGTGTGGTCGGTGGGTTGGCGGAAGTTGGGCATTTGCCAATTGCCGCCCGTCACTTGCTCAAACGGGGAGGGCGTGGTGCGAATGGGCGCGGTCGCCAGCACAGTGGCACGGACGGTACGCTGCACAGCACTGAATACACGGCGCGGCTGCTCGAAACGCACTTCTGTTTTCATCGGATGCACGTTGACATCCACATCGGTGAACGGCATGTTGATGAACAGGACAGCAAGAGGGAATCGGCCGCTGGGCAGCAGTGTGTGATACGCCTCGATCACCGCATACGTCAGCCGTTGGTCTTTGATCCAGCGGCCGTTGACAAACAAACTAATGTGGCTGCGATTGCTACGGTGCAAGCCGGGCTGGCTGACAAAACCTGTGACGGTGATCGGTGTTTCCTCTTTCCCTTCATACTCAGTGGCGACTTCTACAAATTGTTTGCCGATCTCCAAGCCATACACACTCAACAACGCATCACGCAAATCGCCATTCCCGTTGCTCTGGAAAGTGACCCGGCCGTTGTGCGTCAGCCGGAAGCGAATGCCGGGATAGGCAAGCGCGTAGCGGGTGATAAATTCGTCAATCGCCCGTTTTTCACTCGTAACAGATTTGAGAAATTTGAGGCGGGCGGGGGTGTTGAAAAAGAGGTTTTCGATGGCGATCACCGTACCTGTCGGTGCGCCCACTTGGTCGTTGGCGATCATGGTGCCGCCCTCTAGCTCTAGCCGTGTGCCAGCGGCCGCCTCGGCCGTGCGCGTGACAATGATCACTTTGCTGACGCTGGCGATAGCGGCGAGTGCTTCCCCGCGAAAGCCCAATGTTTCGATGGCGGCAAGTGTGGCGGCCGATGGCAGCTTGCTCGTTGCGTGGCGCACAAAGGCGATCTCCACTTGCGCGGCCGCGATGCCACTGCCATTGTCAGCGATCTGGATCAATTCACGGCCGCCTTGCCGAACGTCTACATTGATAGTGGTCGCCCCTGCATCAATCGCGTTCTCAACCAACTCCTTGACGGCCGAAGCGGGACGCTCTACCACTTCTCCGGCCGCGATTTGCGACGCTAACTGTTCTGACAAAATTTTGATCGGCATACGGCCGATTATAGCATCGTTCCAGCACGTGCATCTTGGTGTTTCTGGTTATTTCCTTGTACTATTTGTACGGAGGTTGCAATCAAAAATAATGGAAAATATTAATCAATTAAAATTTCATGTTTTATCAGGTATCGTGGCTGTCTTGGTTTTGGTGCTTGGTTTTACCATAGGTATCTCAACTATTCCTTTTCTTGCCCTCGCCTTTTTTCTTTCTTCTCAATTTCCTGCTGTTGACGGATGGTTAGGCACTTTGGTTATCTGTCTTGTCCCAAGTTTACTTGTTTTTCTGACAGCCTTCTTGCCTTATCTATCATTTGATACAAAATCGAGCTATACAGTCAAAGAAAGGACAAAAATCATCTATGTAAAAGGTCTGTTTTCCGTGCTTCTTTGGGTTGCAGCAATTGCTATTTCTTTGCCCTATATCCTTCAAAACGGGCCGACATAAAAGCCTTGATTCAGACCAATTGTCTTCTCAATAGTTAACTGACCACGCATGGCAGCTAACGTCGCCGCCGATGCCCACCCCGCCGATCAATTTTCTCCTTGCGCTGTTGCTCCTTGCGTAACGCTTGCAGCGCACCCGCTATCATAGGTATGCGCGGCCGGTTGTGCGTGATGAAGGTGTCGAAGGCGGCGATCATCGCCACGGCCGATTGCGACTTCAACCCGCGCCCCACCACGAGCGCCGATTGCTTGCCCAGCATGGCGATCTGCTTCTTGCTAAATAGCTTGCGCCACGCGCCTTCCCCCACCCGATCTTTGCTGACAAACGCCATAAAATCTTGATAGAGCGCATAGTCGGCCGGGGAGACGAGCGGCCGATTTCGCCGCGTAAACGCAAACAGAGCCGTCTCCACACCGGGTGACGGGGCAAAATCTGACCGCGCAAACGCATGAACGAGCGCGATGTCGTACAGCGGCCGGATCAGCATCGCTTTGAAGGTGTCGTTGTCGCCCCATTTCGAGGAGGCGATCAAGGTGTCGCGCTGCAAAATCAAATGCGCTTGCTGGGGGCCGGTGGTGGGCGTGAGCAAATGGGTGAGCAGGGGGGCGGTGATGCTAAATGGGATGTTGGAAAAGAGATAGTACGGCCGGGTGATCTGCCCCACATCGAAGCGTAAAATATCAGCTTGTACAATCTCGATTTGGGGGAATGGCTGGCATGTGTGGCGCAATCCGGCCGCTAGTTGTGCGTCCAGTTCGACGGCGATGACGCGGCCGTTCTCGCCCACGCGCTGCGCCAATGCGTGTGTGATGATTCCCTTGCCGGGGCCGACTTCCAGCACCGTTGCGGCCGGGTCAATCGCGGCCAGCGACACAATTTTGTCAACCAGCCGCGTGCTTTTTAGAAAGTTTTGGGTGTAGCGTAATGGCAGCGTTTGCTCATTCATCGTGCGAATATAATTTTACGCCCTTCTGTGCGTAAGCCTCTCCGATCATGCGGTCGCGCAACTGGCCGCACCCCGCCTGGATGTCGATGCCGCGCCGGACGCGCACGGTGGCTGATACGCCATAGTCAGCCAGTCGTGCCACAAACGCATCGGCGCGTTCGCGGCTGGCCGGTGCGCCGCCGTACCCGGCCGTGGGATTGAGCGGAATCAAATTGACGTGACACATCATCCCTTTGAGAAGGCGGCCGAGTGCTTCGGCTTGTTCAATCGTATCGTTCTCCCCGGCGATCAAGGCCCATTCAAATGTCAGGCGGCGGTTCGTTTTTTCGATGTAGTAATGACATGCCTGAATCAATGCGCCGATGTCCCATTTCTTGTTGATCGGCAGTAGGGCGGTGCGCTCGTGGTCGGTGGCGGCGTGGAGCGAAATGGCGAGCGGGGTTTGGCGTTGCTCGTCGGCATATTTGCGGATGGCTGGTACGAGGCCGACGGTCGAAATGGTGATTTTACGTGCGCCCAGATTGAGTCCGGTTGCGGCCGTCATACGATCTACGGCCGTCAGCGTATTGTCATAATTGTGCAACGGCTCACCCATGCCCATCATCACCACATTGGTCAATCGCTCCCCCCGCGCCGTTAATTCCCGTGCAAACCAGACGACTTGCGCCACGATCTCGGCTACCGACAAATGGCGATAGAAGCCCATTTGCCCCGTCGCGCAAAAGACGCAGCCCATCGCGCAGCCCGCCTGTGTGCTGATGCAAATGGTGTTGCGCTTTTCGTAGCCCATCAGCACCGTCTCGACCAGTTGCCCGTCGTGCAGCTTGAACAGCACTTTTTTTGTCTGCCCATCGTTGGAGTGCTGGACGGATGCTTGTTCGAGCGTGTCGAGGGTGGCTGATTGTGCCAACTTTTCGCGTAGCGATTTGGAGAGCGAGGTCATCCCTTCAAAATCGGCCGTGTGATGCTGGTACAGCCATTGCCACACCTGCTTGGCACGGAACTTCGGTTCGCCCAGCGCGATAATAAAGGCAGTTAGCTCATCAAAAGAGAGATCGTACAAATTTGGCATGGGCGGATGATACTAGCCAATGAGCATGTCAGCTACATTTGTCACAACTCAGCCGGTCAGCATTTCAGCCAATCAGCCTGTCAGCTTTGTGCTTTTTAAGCGAATGCGCTTTGTCAACAAACTATTTTGATGCCAACCATCAAGTTTGAGCATCCATTTTGGCTGATTTGCTGACAAGCTGATCGCTGACTTGCCTACATTTGTAAACAACCTATTAGCACTCCGCTATCCTTTTTGCCAATTAGGTTGACTCCCGTACAATCCATGCTAGAATTTCAAGCATGATTGACTGGCACTCTCTGTATATGAGTGCCAAAAACCCATACTTTATAAAATACAAAGGAGACAACGCATGAACCTTAAACCATTAGGTGAGCGTCTGGTTGTCGAGGCACAAGAGCAGCAAACAACGACTGCTTCGGGTCTCGTACTGCCTGAAACTGCAAAAGAAAAACCACAACAAGGCACCGTTCTCGCGGTCGGCCCCGGCAAAAAGGGCGACGACGGCAAATATGCTGGCTTGGAAGTAAGCGTCGGTGACACGGTGCTGTATGCCAAATATGGCGGCACAGAAGTCAAAATCGACGGCAAAAAATATCTGATCTTGAAAGAAAGCGACATCCTTGCCCTCGTTGGCTAGTCGTCAGACAGGGAGAATCTGAATTATGGCTAAACAAATTAAATTCGATGAAAATGCACGTCGTAGCCTCAAGCGCGGTGTAGACGCATTGGCAAACGCTGTTTCGACCACCCTCGGCCCGAAAGGTCGCAATGTGGCACTCGACAAGAAATTTGGCGCACCGACTGTAACGCATGACGGCGTAACAGTTGCCAAAGAGATCGAACTGGATGATCCGTTTGAGAACATGGGCGCACAATTGTTGAAAGAAGCGGCCCTCAAAACAAACGACATCGCGGGTGACGGCACGACAACAGCCACCGTTTTGGCACAAAACATTGTCAACGAAGGGTTGAAGAATGTCGCGGCCGGAGCGAACCCAATGCAGATCAAGCGTGGTATTGGTGCTGGTGTGGACGCTGTTTCAGACAAAGTACGCAGCA
Source organism: uncultured Anaerolineae bacterium (assembly GCA_937949915.1). Lineage (GTDB taxonomy): Bacteria > Chloroflexota > Anaerolineae > Promineifilales > Promineifilaceae > CALECP01. The sequence goes on along the minus strand of CALECP010000359.1, from coordinate 2,775 downwards.
TGGCTGTGAGCATCGACAGCGTAGAAGAGATCGCCCAAGTGGCTTCTATCTCTGCCCAAGATGCTGAGATCGGTAGCTTGATTGCGAATGTGATGGACAAAGTTGGCAAAGACGGCGTGATCACGGTTGAAGAGAGCAAGGGTCTCGAATTTGAGACGGAATATGTTGAAGGGATGGAGTTTGATCGTGGCTATATCAGCCCGTACTTCGTCACAGACAGCGAAGGTATGCAAGCGGTTATCGAAGATGCCAGCATCCTTATCCATGACAAGAAGATCAGCTCTGCACAAGATTTGCTCCCCGTTTTGGAGAAGCTCATGCAGGTCGGCAAACGCAACTTGGTTGTGATTGCAGAAGACATCGAAGGAGAAGCGTTGGCGACTCTGGTGCTGAACAAATTGCGTGGCACAATTAACGCATTGGCTGTGAAAGCACCAGGCTTTGGCGACCGTCGTAAAGCGATGTTGCAAGACATTGCGATTCTCACCGGTGGTCAGGTGATCACAGAAGAGATGGGACGCAAGCTGGAGAGCGTACAGTTGGAAGATTTGGGTAGCGCGGCGAAAATCGTAGCGACCAAAGATGCGACGACTGTTGTTGATGGCGCTGGCGATGAAGGACAGATCGGCGGCCGGGTTGACCAAATCAAGGTTGAGATCGACCGTTCGACATCAGACTACGACCGTGAAAAACTGCAAGAGCGTTTGGCGAAGTTGGCTGGTGGCGTGGCGATTATCCGCGTTGGTGCAGCGACTGAAGTTGAACTGAAAGAAAAGAAGCACCGCGTCGAAGATGCGTTGAGCGCGACCCGTGCGGCCGTTGAAGGCGGTATCGTGCCTGGTGGTGGTGTGGCGTTGATCACAGCATTGTCTGCGCTCGATAGCGTGAAAATGGACGACGATGATGCCCAGACTGGCGTGAACATTTTGCGGAACGCGCTGAAAGCACCGATGCGTAAAATCGCAGAGAATGCTGGACAAAACGGCGATGTGATCATCCAGAATGTGTTGCAGAAGCAAGAAGCGGCCGAAAACAACAAAATCGGCTACAACGTGATGACAGGCGAGTATGTGGACATGATTGTTGAGGGCATTATTGACCCCGCAAAAGTGACACGTGGCGCACTGGAAAATGCAGCCTCTATCGCGTCAATGATTTTGACGACGGGCGCATTGGTCACAGACATTCCAGAAGAATCTGCACCCGCGATGCCAGACCCTAGTGGCGGCATGGGTGGTATGGGCGGCATGGGCTTCTAAGCCGACCACTCACTTCTCAAACGACAAAAGCGGCATCAACAGATGCCGCTTTTTTTTGATGCAGTGGGCTTGTTCATAAAGCTAAAGCTGGCGGGTTGCTTGCTTCGACGGCCGCGCCAAATGCTTCTAGCTGCTCGTCCGTCCCGATCACTACCAGCGTATCATTAAACGTCAACGGCTCATTCGGGTCTGGATTTAGGTAGGCGTGTGACTGCAACTGTCCCGCGCCGTCAAATAGCGCGATTAATAGCAGCCAGACTGCCTATATGTTCGTACTTTTGTTTGCATTATCAATCTCGAACGACAAAACAGGCAGATGCGAAAACGGCTTATGATGGCGCGGCCGTTTCTGCTACTTCTTCATGCTCAACTAAGATGTAGTGTACCCCCCGGCCGCGGCCGTGTCGTTCACACAACCCTAGTTCTACTAATTCATTCAACTCTATCTTCGCCATACTCGACCCAATCGCACACAATTGCACATATTGTTGCCGCTTGATCGCTTTGTGCTTTTGTAAATAGACCAACCCTCTAAATTGCCGCTCATTGATCGCAGACCCAATAAATGGATACTCTTTTTTCAGCATATCAATCACGGCTACCAAATGCGCTACATTGTTGGCATCTTCATTTAACTGACACAACTCACGATACGCTTGCAGACCTGACGTGATCGAACCTGCCCACAGATGACACTGGGCAAGATGAAACACAATAATGCCCAACATGTACAAATTATTTGTCTCTTTTGCGTAGTCGTGTGCGCTATTCAAATGAATCAACGCTGCATCATACTGCCCTTGCTCTTTCAAGCAATAAGCAATCTCTACATTAATACCCGCTTGAAATTGATGATTGCCTGTTTCCTCGCACAGTAGCAGACATTCACGATACGCTTTGAGGGCCTTCGCATAATCTTCTTTTCCACGAGCATAGACGCCTCCCAGATCGTAAGTGGCTGCGATACGTCGCTTTACATCGTTTGCTTCTAACGCATAAATACGTGATTTTCTGTGATGACGCGCTGATTCATCATAATCCTCAAGACCGAAGTACAAGTCTCCCCATCGGCGTGATAGATCGGAACGAATAGGCAGCCATTCTTTGTCATTTATTCCCTCGATTTCTTTCAATAAAGCGTCAGCTTTTTCTAAGTGAGTCTTTGCTTTATCAAATTCTAGTAAATCGCTTGAATAATATAAAACTTCTCTGAGAAGAGCTTCGAATAACAGCTTTATTTCAGCAGCCGAAGTTGTCGGTTCTAACAATGACCGAGCCATCCCAGAGTACATTAAGGCTGTTTCATAATCAGATTGAAGACGGTATATGCCAGAGAGCTTAAGATAGATGGTAACACTTAATAATTTGTTTTCAGTTGCTAGGGCAGTTTCATACTCAGCTATGCTTTTTTCTAGATTATCTGACAGCTCTGCAATGCGTCCTGCCCAAAAGCGTAGTTGAAACCAAGTCTCTGCTGGCAATTTGTGTTGGTCAAAATGTTCTAGAAATGTATCTA
>CALECP010000358.1 GCA_937949915.1 uncultured Anaerolineae bacterium | reverse complement strand
CCTCATTCCAGCGATACGCACGGCTACGCGCATGGTCATGCGGAAAATAATCCCACGCGCTCCCATCATCGCTATAATCCTCGCGCACCGTCCCCCAAGCGCGTTCGCTCAAATACGGGCCCCACTGTTTCCAGTTCGCCTCGCGCTGGCGGTGTGTGTGCAATCGTTCGTGTTCGGCCGTCATCTTCTTCATCAAATTATCACTCTCTTCACAGAATCGCCGTCGCCAACGAAAAGTAGATCAGCAATCCAGTCGCATCCACAATCGTCGTGATCATCGGCGCACTGACAACGGTCGGATCGATGTTGTAATGTTCCGCGAAAATCGGAATGATGGTCGCCACCAAATTTGACCACACGACGACGATGGGCAGCGTGAACGCAATCACCAGCCCTACCTGCCATCCCGCGCTCAACAGCAACGCATAGCCTAGTCCGGCCGCGCCCAACAACACACCCATCACCAACCCCACCACAAGCTCCTTGCGAATCGCACGGCCCATATCGCCCCAGCGCACCTCACCGATAGCCAGCGCCCGGATAATCGTGGCGACTGTTTGCGATCCCGCATTGCCCCCCGTCCCGGTGATAAGCGGAATAAATGCCGCGAGGATAATAACTTCCTTCGTCAACCCTTCAAACGAGCGCAGGACAAAGCTGCTGAGAAAAGAGGCGACAAACAGCAAGACCAGCCACCCCACCCGCTTCCGCACCATCAGCAAGGGCGCGACCGAGAAATACGGCTGTTCTAAGGGGGCAGAGCCACCCAATTGCTGCATATCTTCCGTTGTTTCTTCACGGATGATGTCTACCGCGTCGTCCACCGTGACGACACCGAGCAAATGGTTGTTGCCATCGACAACGGGGAGCGCGGTCACGTCGTACCGGGCAATCTTTTCGGCGATCTCTTCTTTGTCTGCCTCGGCCGCAATCATAAATGTCTCGGCCGTCGTCAATGCGTCGATCAAGACATCATCCTGTGCCAGCACAAGATTGCGAATGGGGACGATGCCGGTTAGACGGCCGACCGCATCGACCACGTACATATAATGAATCGTTTCTGTGTCGTCGATAGCACGGAGATAATCAATCGCTTGCCCCACCGTCCAATTGGCTCGGAGCGCGGCCACATCTTGGGTCATCAGCCGCCCCGCGCTGTCTTCGGGATAGCTGAGAATTTGCCGCACTTCCCGCGCTTCTTCTGGCTCCATCAAGCTGATCAGCCGCTCGGAAGTGCTGTCAGCCATATCCTCCAGCAGTTCGGCCGCGTCATCCATCGGCAGCGTATCGAGCAGGTCTGCCAGCCGCTCGTCGTCCACCTTCTCAACCAGTTCAGACGTAAGCAAACTATTCGCCTCGTCCAGCACCTCACTCGCTTCAAAGTCTGGCAATTGCGAAAACGCGATCACCGCCTTTTCGTTCGGCAGTTCCTCCAGCACGTCCGCAATATCGGCCGGATGGTAGCCAGACAGCACGGTGCGAAGTGTATCCAGTGCGCCACTATCGATCAGTTGCTCAATCGCATCGGCCGACGGCCGATCAAAATGCTTGCTATCCAAACTTCAAACCTCCGCACCTGTGTGCGGGGCGACCACAAGGGTGCGCCCCTACCTATTTGTCTTCACTATCCGCACCGATCTTGTGCCGCAAATACGCTTCCACAAACGCATCGAGATCACCATCCAGCACCTTCGTCGGGTTGCTCGTCTCATGGCGCGACCGCAAATCTTTTACCATCTTGTACGGGTGCAACACATAGCTGCGAATCTGGTTGCCCCATCCCGCATCTACATTTTCGCCCTTCAGTTCAGAGATTTCGTCAGCCTGTTTTTGCTGCTCTAGTTCATACAGTTGCAGCTTCAGCACCTTCATCGCCGACTCTGTATTTTGGGTCAGCGAACGCTGGTTCTGGCACGACACCACAATCCCTGTCGGCCCGTGAATAATACGGATTGCCGTCTCGTTTTTCTGCACGTGCTGTCCACCCGCGCCACTCGCCTTAAAGCGCTGAAACGTCAAATCTTTCTCGTCGATTTCGATCTCGATCTCTTCGGCAATATCGGGATACACTTCTACTTTGGCAAACGACGTGTGCCGCCGTGCCGACGAATCATACGGCGAAATGCGTACCAAGCGATGCACACCCCGTTCCGATTTGAGCCAGCCATGCGCGTAGTCGCCCGAAATAGCAAAGGTAGCCGATTTTAGTCCGGTCACGTCGCCTAATGTCTCATCCATTTCTTGCACGGTAAAGTCGTGCTTTTCGCAAAAGCGCAGCAACATACGGCGCAACATGGCAGCCCAATCTTGCGCTTCTGTGCCACCGGCCCCAGCGTGAATCGAAAGGATGGCTGGCTTGTCGTCGTATTCGTGGCTAAAGAGCGTCTGAAATTCGAGGTCGTCTATTTGGGTGGAAAGGCTGGACAGTTCGGCCGTGATCTCTTCATCAAGATCGTCGTCGCCCATCCCGGCCAATTCGCGGGCATCGGTCAAACGGCCGCTCAATCCCTGCCACAGCGTCACCTGCTTTTGCAGGGTCATCAGTTCGCGGGTCAATTTTTGGGCGCGGTCAGGCTCGTCCCAGAACTCAGGCGCGGCCGATTCGGCCAGCAAAACTTCGATCCGTTGCTGTTTGTCAGCAACGTCAAAGCCGCCTCCGGAGCATATCGACACGCTCATTAAGATCGTTGATTGTTGGTGTGAAATTCATTTTATACTCGCTTCTTTATTGTCAATCATCAGACACATCCACCCCTGTAGGGACACGGCGCGCCGTGTC
>CALECP010000357.1 GCA_937949915.1 uncultured Anaerolineae bacterium | reverse complement strand
GGTTTGTCATCGGCCGCAAAGCGCACATCGATGCCTAATGAGGGCAGCATGTGACGGAACAAGGTGTATGTGCCACCGTATAGCAACGGCACGGAGACGATGTTGCTCCCCATTTCAGCGATGTTGATGATGGCGTAATGGATGGCGGCACTGCCTGCGCTTGTCGCCAACCCGGCGATACCGTGTTCCAGTTCGGCCGCGCGTTTTTCTAGCACATCATTGGTCGGGTTCATGATGCGCGTATAGATGTTGCCCGGTACAGCCAAGTTAAACAGATCGGCACCATGTTGGGCGTTGTCAAATTCATAGGCCACTGTCTGATAAATCGGGACAGCGACTGATTTTGTCGTCGGATCGCTCTGGTAGCCAGCATGAATGGCTATTGTTTCATCTCTCATTTTTGTAACTCCGTTTTAGATAGAGTATGGAGCTAGAGATAGAGGGAAGATCGTCAAGCGTTTTCTGCTCAAGGCAGAGCGCGTCTTGCTCTTTCTCTATCTCTCGTCTCTATCTCTACCTCGTGATGGCTCTCGCCGGTTCATGTAGCCCCAATGGGTTCATCGGGTCGATGTTGTCGGCGAATAATTTTGTGCGGTCATGGTGGGTCACACGGTACACCAACCCCAACCAGTTGTTGAAGATCGCTTTGGCTGTATCGCCCCATGTGTTGTCCAAATGGAGCAGCAGTTGTGCTTCAGGAAATGGGGGAACAGCCAGCCCTTTTGCCTGGGCAGCAAGGGCATCTTTTAAGTATTGATCGACGATTTGGGACGCTTCTTGATGGAAGTAATTTTCGGGATGGGGTGGAATGTCCGGCCGGTCACCGTCGAGGTATCGGGTCACTTCGCGCTTATACTCTTTGAGCAAGCTATTGACATCATATTCGGGATGCCCCTGAAAGTAGATGAAGCGAAATTGATCGGGGCTGGCAATCGCATGGACACCCGCTTCTTCGCTTTCGACCAAGATAACCAGCCCCGCTTCATCTAGCTGTTCGCGGGTGACGGCGTTGTGGCGCGAATGGGGCGCGTCGAAACGGGTGTTGATGTCGCGGAGCAACGGATGGGTCGGCCGGATCACACGATGGCTGTACACGCCCCACTGTTTTTTGGGCAAAGGGACGCGCTCGATGCGGTGAAAATACTTGACGAGTGCATGGGTGGCAAGGCACGAACACAGCACCGAAGTGACATTTTCTTGCGCCCACGTCATCACGTCGATGAGCGGCCGCCAAAACGGTTCTTGATCGAGTGACGGATAAGCAGGATTTGCCCCTGTGATAATGAGCGCGTCCAATCCTTCTTTCTGAATATCCTCAAACTTTTCGTAAAATTGATCGATATACGCTTGCGATTTGGGGCTGCGGGGCTGGGTGGGGACAGAAAAGGGGTGAATGTAAAATTGGGCGATTTGGTTGCTGTTGCCCACCAGCCGCAGGTATTGTCGTTCTGTCACTTCTAGAGCAGCATCTGGCATCATGTTGAGCAGCCCGATATGCAGTTCTCGAATATCTTGGCGCAGGGCGCGATCCAGTGTCAGCACCTCCTGCCCATTGTCGCGGAGGCGGTCAAAAGTCGGTAGAGATGAGTGTGCTACGATTGGCATATTGTCTGGTCATCTGGGGCATTTTGTTGCAGCATGATTTCACATCATCTTCCAAATGCCGCAGTGAAATTTAGAGGCAGTTTTACAAGGTTTAGGGGCATAATGCAACGCGAAAAAGCAGATTGTCTATTTTTTATCTACTCGCTCATGTCGTCACATGGCACAACTTGTTTTTCTGTTTCGATTGTCCAGTTAGGTAAGGTCTGGAAGCGGTCGCGGGGGTAGGCGATACGGCCGAATGTAGCCCCCGCCACGCTTTCATGAATGGCGTAGGTTTGGACAGCTTGGTAGAGGGAGAGGGCTGGCACGGCCGCATCGTACCGGCTGAGAAAACTGATGTAGTGCGGATAGCGTGATTCTACTTCCCATAATTGTCGTCCCGCTTCTAGGGCTTCACTGGCGCGGAAATCGTTCCAACCACTGTAGTTTTGCCCCCGAATAATCGCATCCTGGCTCCAAAAATCATACAGATCGGGGTCAGCAAGCGGGTCTATCTCGACAAGGGCAAGATCGAAGGCGCGTCCCTGCAACGCGGCGAAATACTGTTCTGCATCGGCAAAGGTGATGGTGGCGGTGATGCCCACGGCCGCCCATTGCGTTTGCAATTGTTGGGCGATGGTGCGTTCTGTCGGCTGGTTACGCGCCAGCAAATCGAATGTGGTGGCACTGGTGATCAGCCCGGTGCTGGTGATGATCTCGGTGGCGGCCGCTGCATCGGTTTCGTAGCCCGTCACTTCGGGGCTGTACGCCCATGAGTTGGTGAGATAAGGGCCATCGAACGGCAACCCTTGCCCATACAGTGCCGTTCCGACCAGCGCGTTGCGGTCTGTCGCGTAGGCGAAGGCGCGGCGAATGGCTGGCTCTTGCACAGAAGGATGTCCACTTTCAGACAGATTAAAAAGGAGCTGGGTGTACTGGGTATCGGCCGATGTGTATAAGCGCACACCGGGCAAGGTGGTGACAAGCGGAATACCGGCCGGTTCGACATCGATCATCGCGTGTAGCTCTCCGGCCGCGAATGATTCTGCTAGGGCGCGTTCGTCTGCAAAGAAGCGAATATCAAGCCCGTCTATCTGGACACGGCCGTTCCAGTATTGCTCGTTTGGCAACAACCGAAAGTTGCCTGTTTGTGTCCAACTACTGGCTATGCGGAACGGGCCTGTGCCGATGGGAAAACTATTAAATTGACTGGCAGGTAGCAGTTCGGCCGATGTGCCTTCGAGCAAGTGCGCGGGCAAAATACCGACAGTCGCTGCCTCTAAAAACGGCGCATACGGTTGCTCAAGTGTAAATTCGACGGAGCGATCCCCGATTTGCGATAGTGTGACAGATTCCCAGGGCTGGGGAATGCCGCCCGGTAATTGACCCGACTTCAACAAATTATAGGTGTACACGATGTCGTTGACCGTGACGGGCAAGCCATCATGCCACAGCAAGCCGTCACGCAAGGTGAAGCGCACTGTTTTGCCTTCGTTGCTAATGTCCCAAGATTGTGCGAGTGCGGGTTGGGGGCGGCCGAGTTCGTCCATTCGCACCAGTCCATCAAACAGCAAATCGACCAATTGGGCATCGACCGGGTTGCCTATTTTCAAAACGGGGTTGGGATACAGGGGCGCACCGACAATGCCTTCGACCAGCCAGCCACCTGGCACGGCCGCATCGACAAAGCACAGTTTTACATCGTCTGGAATGGGGGTCGGGGAAGGGGTTGCCGTCGGGGTCGGTGACGGCAGCATGGGGGTGGCTGTTTGCTCGCTGATAGCGTCAATTTGTCGCTGCCCAGCGAGCAGCGACAGGATGAGCGTCAGGCCTGCAATAGCGAGCAGAACCTGCCACAAAAAGCCCGGTTTCACGCGAGCTTATCCTCCGCCGAGGATAAAGAAAGCAACAAGGACGAGGATAAAGAAGGTGGCCGCTAACGCAATCGTAAAGCGGTGCATCACCAACTCCACACCGCGTCGGGTGCGTTTTACGCCACCTTCGCCACCGCCACCGCCGAGGAAGCCACCGAGGTCAGCTCCTTTGCTTTGCAGTAAAACGAGGGCGGTCATAGCGACCGAAATGATGATCAGAATAATGCTAATAGCTACATTCATAATTAGTTTCTCCACCGTCTGATTACAAACGGCTAGGTATTTTAGGTGAAAGCGAGAAAGTTATCAAGCCGAGGAGAAAGTGAATTAATTTATCTCTATTTTTGTGGGAAAGTAATGGTACTTTCTCTATCTGCTACAATGTCGCATAGATGATCACACGTAGACGTTTTATACAAGGCACGGCCGCATCGGCCGCCGCGCTCGGTCTTTACACATGGCAGGTAGAGCCGCGCTGGGTGGAGCATGTCGCTCTCCCACTACCTATTCGCAATCTTCCGGCCGCACTGGTCGGCCGCACGCTCGTTCATATCAGCGATCTGCACATCGGCAACCGTATCGACTATCGTTATCAATTTGACCATTTTGAGCAGATCAAGACGGCCGCGCCTGATTATGTGGTGTATACGGGCGATTTTGTGTCTTACAATGATGCCGAACAGCTTGATCAATTACGGGAGGCGGCCGTGCATTTCCCGCAGGGCACACGAGGGACGGCCGCCATTTTGGGCAATCACGACTATGGACACGGCTGGCAACAAATGGATGTGGCCGAGGCGATTACGACTGTCTTGACAGACAACAATATCCCTGTTTTACGGAATCAGGTACAGGTCAGCGATCAATTGCAGTTCGTGGGATTAAACGACTTTTGGAGCCCTGAATATGATGCGGAAGGGACGCTGGGCGCGGCCGATTTTGCGCTGCCAACCATTGTGCTATGCCACAATCCTGACGTGGTGGATAAACCGGTCTGGTACGATTATCAGGGCTGGATACTGTGCGGACACACGCATGGTGGACAAGTGAAAGCCCCTTTTCTGCCGCCGCCGATGTTGCCTGTCAGCAACCGAACGTACACACGCGGCCGCTTCGATTTGGCTGACGGCCGGAAGCTATATATCAATCGCGGTCTGGGGCATGTGTGGCAGCTACGCTTTAATGTGCGCCCTGAAATCACTTGGTTCACGCTGGAAAATGCGGCCGAGTAAATCCTTGCCACCATTCAGGTCGCAGTGATTTTGTTGTTCCTCTCGTTTCGGCCAACTTTTGTTCTATTTCAGTCAAATAGTGACAGGGTGACAACGGCTATTGGTCTTGCAGCCTCGTCTTGCGTATCCAACGTGCTGTCAGGATACCGCCGATGATACCCGGTGCGATCCACATGATCCATTGCTGCTGTTCGGGCAACGTAAACCGCGCCACCTGCACCATGAACGCCGTCATCAGCGCAATGTACGAACTGAGCATTTTGTCCATGTGGTAATACTTCCACCACAGTCGGCCGGTCGGTGGGTTGCGGTACGCTTGAATGTCTGGGTAGACGCTGGAAAGCAACAGCCAGCCGAAGCCGATGCCAAGCATACTGAATACGGGTGAAACACCATTGGAAAACACGCCCGGTAGTTGCTCATTGAAAATACCGAGCAGGGTGACGACTCCCCACGCGATAAACAGACAGCCACTGATGCCTGCAAAAATGGTGGCTATCCAGTCGATCACGGCCGGTTTTTGTCCGCGTTTGCGCCCCAGTACGCGCTTGCCAGAAAAGGCGGCATACGCGCTGAGAATGGTGATCATCATGAGGAAAATGGTAAAGCGGAATGTGAGCAAAATAGCGGCCGACGTACAGGTTGTCATCATCGCCCAAAAGTACACTTTGCCAGCACGACTATGGTTGCGGCCGCCCTTTTTTGTTCGCATCGACACAATGCCGACAAGCAGCGATAAAACGGCAGCGAATACATGAATACAGATGCCGATCAACGCCCAGCGCGGGTAGCGAAGCATAAATGAAATGTCCATAACTGATCTCCTTGTTGTTTGTTATAGAGAACAGTATACGGCACAGTATGGTCATGGTGGATGTGCCAGAGGTCATGGTTTGGGGATAGAGATAGAGACGGGAGATAGAGATAGAGGTGGGTTAGTCGGTAGCGAGGGTTTGGAGGCCGGATTGATCGCGGATGGTGATGCGTTTGCGGCCGATTTCGATCAGCCCTTTTGTCTTAAATTCGTTAAGCGTTTGGGTCGTCGTTTCGCGGTATGTGCCGAGCATTTCTGCAAAATCTTGGTGCGTGTAGCCGCGTACTGTTTTTGTGTCTGTCTCGGCCGCCAAATCCAAGATCAGCCCTGCCAACCGTGATGGAATACTCTTGAACGCAATATCTTCGAGGCGCGATTCGAGATGTGTCACCCGTTCGCCCAACGCCTGGACAAAGCGAAAGGCTACATCGGGCTTGACGCGAATGAGGCGATCCACGTCGGAGCGACTCATTACGCACAACATGCACTCCGTAATCGCTTCGGCAAAAGTGTTGTGCATCCCCTGTCCCACAATTGACATCTCGCCAAAGATCGCGCCGGGGCCGAGCGTGGCGACGACGATTTTTTTGCCGTTGGGCGACATACGATACAGTTGCACCCGCCCTTTTTTGAGCAAAAACAGCACTTCGCCCGCATCTTCTGGCATGTAAAATATCTTTCCGGCCGCGCAAGAGGCCATCGTCGTCTGCCGATCCATTTCCTGCAACTCAGTGTGACTGAGATCGCGAAAAATATGAATCTGCGAGAGATAGTCTACTTTGCCGGAAGGGGTTTGTCTGTTGGTCGTCATCGTTTTTGCTTGGTTCATATCTGTTTGTCTGCCTTACGTGGAACACGCATCTGGTCGAAGCGTTTGTATAGTTCTTGGCGGGATGGGTTGCCGAGCGAAATGACGCGGCCGTCCAACATCCATGTCGGTGTGGCAAATATCTCTTGCGGTATATTGTCCCCGGCCGCATCGATCACCGCCACCCGAATGTGTGGATAATGGGCGCGGACATCGGCCGCGATCTGCAACGATTCTTCACAACTCCAACATCCATCTGCTACATATACGTCAAGTTTCATCATCTAGGGTTACTCCGATGTACACAGCTATTGACAACGGTACAACGTTATTTATTACATCTATCTTAGCAGCCAAAATCGGCTCTGGACGTATGAAACATTACACAAGCACCGTTTTTCAGTTATTCAGTTTGTCAGTATATCAGTCGGCCGCGCACAGCTTATTTTGTCGGTTTGACTGCATTGTCGCCACAAATAGACGTGAACTTCAAACTGGCACACTGATTTACTGAACCACTGAAAACTGTGATTTTGGTACAATCAGCGTATGACACAATTATTCCCACCCCAAGCAGAGAAACGGCCGCACGATATGACCATTCACGGTCACACACGCACCGACGATTACTATTGGCTACGCGAAAAAGAGAATGCGGCCGTGATCGCCCATCTCGAAGCGGAAAATGCGTATATGGAGGCGCTGACTGCCCATACCAAACCATTGCAAGAAACGCTGTATGAGGAAATGGTCGGCCGGATCAAAGAAACGGACGACAGCGTACCGGTCAAAGATGGCGATTATTATTACTATTCGCGCACCGAAGAAGGGAAGCAGTACCGTATTTATTGCCGCAAGCACGGATCGCTTGATGCGGCCGAACAGATTTTGCTCGATCTCAACGTTGTGCAGGCAGAAAACGAGTATGAATACATGACGCTGGGCATTTATAGCGTCAGTCCCGATCATCAAATTTTAGCTTATGGGCTAGACACAACGGGTGCGGAAACCCACACGATTGTTTTCAAAAATTTGGCAACCGGCGCACTATTGCCCGACGTGGTGGAAAAAGTGGCGCACACAGGAATGTGGGCGAACGCGCAACAATTTATCTATGGGACAGAGGACGAGACGAAACGGCAGGACAAAATACACTGCCACACGTTGGGAACGGCACAAACGGCCGACCCACTGCTCTACCATGAGCCAGATGCGATGTTCAGCGCGTATGCGTACAACACCAACGACAAGCAATATGTGATCATGATTTCGATGTCGGCCGAGACGGCCGAATCGCATTTTGTGGCAGCGGCCGATGCCACCGCCCCACTAACCATTGTCCAACCCCGCGAGGTCGGTGTGCGCTACACTATCGAGCATCGTAATGGGATTTTCTACATCGTCACCAATGCGGATGACGCAATTGACTTTAAGCTGATGACGGCCGCGGTAGAGCAGTGCGGCCGGGCGCATTGGCAAGAGCTTGTTCCCCATCGTGAGAATGTGCGTCTGTACGATGTCGATCTATACGCCGACTATCTGGTGCGTACCGAACGACGAGATACACTGAATACAATTCACATCACCCATTTCGAGAGCGGCGACACGCACACCGTCGCGTTTGATGAGCCGATTTTTGATGTGGGGACAGGCGCAAACGCTGAGTACGATACGGAGCAATTGCGGATCGTGTATACGTCGCTCACCATCCCGACTTCTGTTTACGATTACAACATGGCGACTCGTGAGCGCGTTTTGAAAAAGCAGCAGCCGGTACTGGGTGGGTATGATCCTGACAACTATGTATCGTCTCGTATCTTTGCCACGGCCGAAGACGGCCGATCTATCCCCATCTCGCTCGTCTACCGCAAAGGTGCGTGGGATGGCACACCGACCAGCGTACATCTATACGGGTATGGCAGCTACGGCATTACCATCGATCCTAAATTTAGCAGCAACCGCGTCAGCCTGCTTGACCGAGGGATCGTCTACGCTATCGCCCACGTGCGCGGCAGCCAAATCACGGGGCGCA
>CALECP010000356.1 GCA_937949915.1 uncultured Anaerolineae bacterium | reverse complement strand
GCCCTCGATTCTGGCGAACGGATCGAGGTGTTCCGCGATCAAATTCAGCCGCTCAAAGAGTACAAAGCATTGCAAGAAAAAGCGGCCGGAGGCTGCTCGAAACACGAGGGCGGCGCATGTGATTGCGGCAGCAAAAAGTAGAAACAGATAGAGACGAGAGAGAAAAGACACGGTTACATGAGCTTTTGACCACATCTTCTCTCTATCTCTGCCTCTCTATCTGGGAAAAAGATATGACAACATTACGCGATAAAGCATGGGAAGTAGTGTGTGAGCATGTGCAGGATACAGGGCTGCGGCGGCACATGTTGGCTGTGGGGGCGGCGATGGGCTGGTATGCGGCGCAATTAGGCGAAGATGTCGATTATTGGGAAGCGGTCGGCATCATCCATGATTTTGACTGGGAGATTCACCCCGATCTAGATCGGCATCCAACGGCGGGCGCACCGATTTTGCGGGCGCGGGGCTGGGATGAAGAGTTGATCCGCACCGTGCTGTCCCATTACGAAGCAGGGACAGGCGTACCACGCGAGAAGCCGATTGATTTTGCCTTGCTGGCGTGTGATGAGATAACGGGACTGTTGATTGCCAGTGCGCTTGTCCGGCCGAGCAAGGACATCCGCGAAATGGCGATCAAATCAGTCAAGAAGAAGTGGAAAGTACGGGCATTTGCGGCCGGGGTAGATCGCGATCATGTGATCGACGTGACCGAAGATTTCAGCCAACAATGTTTTGATGGCACACTCGATTTATGGACGCATATCAACAATGTGCTGACCGCAATGCAAGCAGATGCAGCCCGATTAGACTTGGATGGTGCATTGGCAAAATGACAGTGACTTTTGTTTGTTTTATGCCTCTAATCTAGTAAAGGGAACATCAACTCCTAATTAACAAACTTACACCAACTAGAGGAATACAAAAATGGATGATTTGATTGGATCAATTGCAGAAAAAGCTGGCATTTCAGAAACACAAGCAAAAATGGCGGCCGGTGCTATCTTTGACCGCGTGGACGACAAGTTGCCTGCACCGATTGCAGCGCAAGTGAAGAAAGCACTCGGTCTGGATGCTGGCGGTATGCTGGGCAGCGTCGTGGGCGACGTGGCGAATGGCGAAGGTGGCGGTATGCTGGATGCAGTGAAAGGTCAAGGCGCAGGCTTGATGGACGCAGCAAAAGGCGAAGGCGATGGCCTATTGGATGCAGCGAAAGGATTGCTTGGCTAATCTGCATTCTCTATTCTATTTGAAAGCAAAGACGGTACTGTTTGAAACAGTGCCGTCTTTTTTTTTGTGTAGAGATTCTGTGTCTCTACAATTAAGAAGGTGTGTCTGTACGTTTTGGCATATAACGCCCTTCTGAGACATAATGACCGGGCGATAAAGAAGATAGGATGAATAGATGAGTACGAGAACTGTTTTTTGGGATTATGACAAGCATACAGTCAACTTGATCGACCAGCGCAAGCTGCCGTGGTCGTTTGAGATTGCAGCGTATGACGATTATCGAGCCGTCGCGGCCGCCATTACACAAATGGTGGTGCGAGGTGCGCCTGCGATTGGTGGCACGGCCGGGTTTGGGATGGCACTGGCAGCGCGACAAAGCAGTGCGGCCGACAAGACAACCTTGCTCAACCAATTGGCAACGGCCGCTACTATCTTGAATGCAGCCCGGCCGACGGCCGTCAATCTGTCGTGGGCAGTGGCGCGACAATTACGCACAGCACAAGCAGCCGATCTGCTGTCGGCCGACGACGTGCGAGCGGCTCTTTTAGCCGAAGCACAGATCATCGCCGATGAAGATGTCGCTCTTAATCGGCGCATGGGCTTTAATGGCGCGGAACTGATCGAAGATGGCGATACTATTTTGCACCATTGCAATACGGGCGCACTGGCGGGGGTCGATTGGGGGACGGCGCTGGGCGTGGTATTTGCCGCGCATGAGCAGGGTAAAAAAGTGCATGTACTGGTCGATGAAACCCGGCCGCGCTTACAGGGCGCACGGCTCACCTGCTGGGAGCTATCGCAGCGCGGCATTTCGTATGATTTGATCGCCGATAATGCGTCGGGGCATTTCATGCGGGCTGGCGAGGTCGATATTGTGCTAGTGGGGTCTGACCGCACGGCCGCCAATGGAGACGTAGCCAACAAAATCGGTACATACAACGTGGCTGTACTGGCGCAGGCAAACGGCGTGCCGTTTTACCCCGTTGTGCCAACCAGCACCGTTGATCTCAATCTGGAACATGGCGATCTGATTCCTATCGAAGAGCGCAGCCCGGATGAAGTGACGAGCGTATTCGGCAAATCGATTGCGCCAGAAGGTGCGACCGCTCGCAATCCCGCCTTTGACGTGACCCCACACCGCTATGTGACGGGCATCGTGACGGAGGCTGGCATTGTGTACCCGCCATTTACCAAACATTTGAGAGCGGCCGTCGAGAGCGAACAAGTAAAATTATGAGCATTCCTGTTGTCATCTACTGTGGCGGCCGTGGCACACGTATGCGCGGCGGCACACGCACCAAAAAAGAGCTGGTCGAAATCGGCGGTCGGCCGATCATTTGGCATGTGATGAAGATATTTTCGTCGTATGGCTTCAATCATTTCGTGTTGCCGTTGGGGTATGGGGCTGACCAGATCAAACGCTATTTTCTCGAATATGAAGCGATGACGCGCGATTTTTCGTTGCATATCGCGCATGAGGGCAAGCCGTCGATTCGGTATCATGGTGGGACGGGACATGCGCCCTGGCGGATCGACATGGTGGATACGGGGCTGGATACGGACAAGGCGAGTCGGCTGCGGATCGTCGGCCGTTACTTGCGCGAACCCCGCTTTTTCCTGACGTATGGCGATGGGGTGAGCGACGTTGATCTCAATGCGCTGCTCCGTTTTCACGAATGGCACGGCAAGAAAGCGACCATTTCTGGCATCCAGCCCGGCCGTTACCAGTACGGCACTATCGAAGCAGACCCGACTGGCGCGGTGAGCGAATACAATCAATATCCGCCGCTCCCGTACTGGATCAATGCGGGGTTTATGTTGCTTGACCGCTCGATTTTGGACATGATCGCGCCGGGGCCAAACGAGGCGTTGGAGACCGGCGTTTTGCAAAAATTAGTAGAGCAAGATGATGTGATGATGTATCGGCATTTGGGCTTTTGGCAGTCAATGGACACGTACAAAGATACGATGGAGCTAGAGGAACGGTGGCAGACGGACGCACCCTGGAAACGCTGGTAACAATGATGATAATGGTGGTGGGACGATGAAAATTCTCGTCACAGGCGGCACGGGCTTTATCGGCCGCACGCTTGCCCCGCACCTGCTGGCGGCAGGGCATGAGGTTGCGCTGCTGGTGCGCGAGGCGTATGGGATGGGTGAACCATTGCCTGCCCCCCTGCATCACCATCGCCACGATTTGCAATTGCTCTATGCTGACCTCCGCAATTTTCGGCAGACGAGCGCGGCCGTGCAGGCGGCCGCACCGACGGCCGTCATTCATCTGGCGGCCGCGGGGGCGACGCACCCATTCCTACCCATTCGCACCGCACTGCGCCATAATCTGGATGGCACGCTGCATTTGCTACAAGCATGTTTCGAGCGCAATCGTACTGTCGAAAAGATGGTGGTGGCACGGACACCGGGCGAAAAAGTGGCGATGAATATGTACGCGGCGAGTAAATTGGCGGCATGGAATGTGTGCCAAATGTATGCCCGAACGCACCGTTGGCCCGTCGTAGGCGGCATGATCTACCAGGCGTATGGCTGGGGGCAGGCGGCCAATACGCTGGTACCGAGCGCGTTTTGCGCGGCCGTCAAGGGCGATGATTTCCCGATGACGGCCGGGGCGCAATTGCGCGACTGGATCGACGTGGATGATGTCGCGGCCGGGCTGATAGCTTTGGTCAATGCGACTGTCCCAGCGGGGACAACGCTAGAACTTGGCACGGGAAAAATGAGTTCGTTGGCCGAGGTGGTGCAACTGATCTATCGCGTGGTGGGTATGGGCGGCCGTCCTTTGCTGGGCGCATTACCTACCCGACCGGGCGAAGTAACTGAACAAAAAGCAGCGGCCGACGATTGTGCGGCCGCGATTGGTTTCCGCGCTGCTATTTCACTGGCGGCCGGATTGAAAAAATATAAAGAGCAGCTAGTCAGCTAGTCAGCTAGTCAGCTAGTCAGCTAGTCAGCTAGTCAGCTAGTCAGCTAGTCAGCTAGTCAGCTAGTCAGCTAGTCAGCTA
>CALECP010000355.1 GCA_937949915.1 uncultured Anaerolineae bacterium | reverse complement strand
CCCAAACCCACTGTTCAAATTCGTTTGGATTATGAGGTGGTTCAATGGATTGACGACGAAATACGATACAGGACAAAATCATACTAATACCTGCCATTGTCCAACCCATACCAAACAAAATGTTTTTTGCCACAAAATTATTAATTGCGAGTGGTATAAACCAACCTATGGTCATGTATATAGTAAGAAGCAGCAGAGAAAATCTCAGAGCAGACGTAGCTTTGTTTGATCTAGCTAGCCGATGCCTTTGACGTTCCGAAAGAGATTTCTTAATCTTCTTTCGCAATCTCTTCACTTGTTTTTTTGACCGTTGTTCTAATTTTTTTTCTTCGAATTTAGACATTTAAATCCCAAATAAAAAATGACTACCTGCTTCTAATTACGGATATTAACTCAAAAAGTTGCATACATCATTGTCAAATATATACGGCTTATGTGGAATGCATATCTGGATAAAGCCAGCCGATCTCAGTACGCATGAGTGGCAGGTGCAGTTGGTGCGGGTGCTGGAGCGGCTTGCGGAGCGGGAAGTAGGGGCGTTTTTGGCGGCCGATTAGGTGACTATAGCAAGGGCATTTGATGAACAGAACCACACGACAACAAAAGATGTGGCTTTTGTGTACAGCAGAATAAGGAATGTAACAAACGCACGGAAATTTATGTGTAGGAATCGGTCATGATCATAAACCAAGTGAGTAGCGCACGGCCGATTCAACTTGTGCCAGCGTTGCATCCGATAATTGTCCAGCAGGTTTTGCCGGAAATCGTTTGGCATCAAGTGACCGAATTTGGAAACAGAGAAAGACTGTTTCTAGCGGCAATCCACTATCGGCCGGGCTGACTCTCACATTGGTTGGATAGTTCTTGGTGATGTTTGCTCCGTTCGTACCGACAACCACAGTCACGACAAGGGGGCGTTTGTTGATAGCGTTGATTGAGAGGATGAGTACCGGCCGTTTTCCCGCCTGTTCGCGCCCTTTCGCCGGGTTCAGATTGACGAAATAGATGTCACCGCGTTGAATCGCCATCAGCCCAATCCATCAAAGTCAGCAACCGAAAACTCCGCTTCAATTTGCTGGAGTTCCTGCTGAATCTCAGGATCATTTGCCATTGCTTCTAACATATCTTGGCGCGATGTTGATTGCCATTTTAGCTTCATGGCATATTCAACTAAGCGCGAGAGCTCATCCGGCGTTAATTGCTCCAGACTGAAAAGTAAATCGTTAAATGGGAGTCTTGTATTTACTGTTAGAGTTGTCATGTTTATATCTTAGCATGTCATGCAAATGCCGTGTAGCTTACGATCTCAGGCAAATCCGGCTGGTGCAGGTGCTGGAGCAGCTTGCAGAGCGGGGAAAGGGGCGTTTTTGGCGGCCGATTGATGGCAAATCAAATGCGATCAAACCAATTTGTCATTTGGTTGTCGATTTTGGTCATGGTTGTGCGTCGGTAGAGTGATAGGACAAATTAACACTTAAAAAGGAGCTTACTATTATGACTATTCTACGTTGGATTTTGACCGTTCTTGTTTCACTCGCATTTCTGTTTTTCGGTACTGTAAAAGTGACTGGTGCGCCAGCCAAAATGTTTGATGAACAGAGTAAAGTGTACATCGGCCGATACGGCCTCAGTCGTACCCAAATTCGCCTGATTGGGTTGCTTGAGTTGTTTGGTGGCATTGCCGTTCTGTTTTGGACATCACAATTTGGCTGGCTAGCACAACTTGGTCACCTGACGCTGATGTTTGTCACGGCCGGGGCGATGTATTTTCACAATCGGTTTGATTCTGTCACCAAAGATGGATTGCCAGCCATCATTCAATTTGTACTCAACGCAATTTTGCTTGGATTTTCATTCGTGATGTGATTGGCGATGTGAATCGGAGCGGCGATGCAGCACACGCCTGCACTTTGGTATCTGGCACAAATGCGATGAGGCTCAATCTCGATCTCAGTACGCATGAGTGGCAAAACCGATTAGTGCAGGCGCTAGAGAAGTTGGCACTTTTGGTATTTAGTATACTGGAGTACAACTTCATCATTATTTGGAAAAGGAGCGGCCAACAATATAAATAATGGTAAAGTCGTCGTTTGTGACCAATGGCTTGCCATATTTATGATTTATGCTTCTCTCAAATCACTATATCTTGTTCATGAATAGTAGCCGTTTCGATTTTTTGCCAGAAAGCGCCTAAAAACCGTATTTGCTACTTTCTTATATTTTTTGCGTAGAGGATTATGTAAGATGTACTTGTATCTAATGGAGACAACAAAATATGAACAAACAACTGACTCGATATAATTCAGACAAAATTGTGACCGGCGTGTGTGGCGGTGTAGCAAGCTATTTCAATATCAACCCGACATGGGTGCGCCTCGGTGTGGTTGCCGGGACGTTGGCAACCGGTGTGTGGCCCGGCTTGGTGGCGTATGGTGTGATGACGTTCGTGATGCCGAATCAGGGCATTGTCGGCCGTGTAGAGGATGATGATATTGTGATGGGCAGTGTCATCGAGAATGAGTAACGCTATGGGGCGGTGATGCCATTAACAGCAAAACGGCCGACCGTCGCTGTGCGCGTTTGGTCGCCCCGCACGAGACGGCCGTTGTACTCGTCACCGTCCCCCTGAGACACCCATCCCCCTAGATTAAACGGTAAATTTTGATCGGCCGAAATCCAACGGCCGTTATACGTCCGCGCAATATGCAGGTGCGTCGCTGTAGACACACCGCCCTCGCACGAAGCACGGCCGATCCGGTCGCCCACGCGCACCCGGCTGCCCACAGGCGATCTGTCTTGCGCGGCCACATGTTGGTAGAGAACCACCCAGCCAGTGCCAGCATACCCATCGCCATCCAAATCAAGCACAATCGCCCCCGCATCGCTGCGTGTGATCACGCCATCGGCCACCGCCACAACCCACATGTCTGATATGTCGCAACTATTAACCGCGTCTGATGGCGCAAAATCGAGCGCAGCCCATGCCGATCCGGCCGCCCAGCCACCGTGCGGCCCACCTGTCAGATACCATGTATCGCCATCTTCCCAGGGCAAACGGAGCGTAGGCTGGGTCAAATTATCGGGGTAAAAAGAGGATACATCCCCGGCCGCGGGATCGCCGAAAAGCTGTTCGTAGACGGCGATAAAGCGGCCGCTTTCTTGTGCCAAGGCGGTTTGATTGGCGGCCGTGCGGCCGAGCCAGTAGAGCAAGCCAGACGTACCCGCACTGCTGGCGGCCGCAAAATCGAGCCGCGTACCATCGACCAATTGAAAGCCGGTCAGTCCGCCGTCTGTGCGGCCGTAATACCCCTGATTGATCTGGTTTCCCGCCCACTCCAATTGTTTATAAAGCCCTTCGTAGCCCGGTTGCTGGTAGCCCAATGGGTATGTGTTGCCACTGTTCGATTGTGTGATCCAGCTTGATCTTGTTTCGAGGGCTGCCAGCAAAACACGGGGATCGACACGGGTGCGTTCGGCCGCCAATTGGACAATGCCCACGCCGCCCAAAATGCGCCCCTCTACTTGCTCGCTGTGGTTATTGAGTGTACTGGCAGTGTACGCATCGCTGATAAAGCGGCCGATATTGAAATCGCGTCCGGCCGGGCTATACACCACCTTGCTATCGGGCAGCAGTGTGGTGGTCAAATCGCTACTGACTGCACTGTTTTGTGTGTTATTTTGCGCCTGATCCTGATATGGAATGGTCAGCGTCTCCCCGACCAGCAAATTATCCGGGTTGGCAATGTCGTTCGCCGCCACAATATCGGCATAACCGATGCCGTAACGATCCGCTATCATGATCAATGTTTCGCCCGGTTGCACGATATGCACGGCCGTGTTGACCGTTTGTTGCTCGGTTTGTTGATTGGTCGTGTCAGGGTTGCTACTACCGGTAAGTTGTCCGGCATAGCGAAAATAGAGCAAAATTAAAACGAGGATGATAAAAGCGGCCGCGAGGAGCATCATCAATTCGGCCGGGAATGGTTTCTGTCGTCTCATACACTACATGATAGCACAAAACAGCACGTATTTTCTACTGTGCGGGGATACGCAATGTCAGCCCATCTTGCAATATAAAGTCGGCCGCAAAACCATTGAGCGCGGCGATGCTTTCGGCCGTGACAGCGTACAGCGCGGCAATATCACCCAATTGCTCACCCGCTTGGACGACATGCAGTTGTTCGGCCGCCGGAGGATCAGAAATGATCGGTTCGGCCGTGGGCGGAACAGGAGGTGCAGTGGTGGGGTTGATGATTAGATCGGGGGTGCTGGTAGCGACAGGCTGGGACGAGGTGATCGGTGTGTTGCCGCGCAAAATGACATCGTACAAAATCAGCCCAACGGCCGCAAAAACGAGCAGCAACATGAGCGAGACAAACCAGCGACGCAGTACCATTGAGACAAATAGGCGCGGCACTTTTTTGAGAAATGCCGCGCCTAAAAATTAGTTAGTAAGTGGGGATCGACGTGTCGATTTCTGTCGCCCAACCGTTGATGCCGCCGTCCAGATTCCACAAATTGTTGAATCCGTGCGGGACAAGCTGGCGGATGACATCGGCACTACGGCCGCCGGTGCGACACTGCACCACCATCTCCACATTGGGATCAAGCTCGGCGATGCGCTCCAGCACTTTCCCTTTCGGAATAAGGAATGAGCCGTGATTCGACAAGTTGCTGATCTCCCATTCATGCGGTTCGCGCACGTCCAGGATGAGTAAATCTTCGCCAGCATCGAGGCGCGATTTGAGCGTTTGCAACGACATTTGACGGACTTCGATGTCGCTTTCTTCGACCACGCCGTTGTTGTACGTGCTGTGGTCGTGGGCTGGCATACCGCAGAACACTTCATAATCGATCAGCTCGGTGACAGTCGGATTGTCGCCACACAAAACACAATTGGGGTTTTTGCGGAGACGCATCTCGTTAAATTCCATTTCGCTGGCATCGAACAGCAACAGGCGATTGGTCATCGGTGTGCCAACGCCAGTGATCAGTTTGATCGCTTCGGCCGCCTGCATCGTGCCGACGATACCGGGCAACACACCCAAAACGCCCCCTTCGGCGCAGCTAGGCACCAGTCCGGGCGGTGGTGGTTCTGGGTATAGGCAACGGTAGCACGGGCCGTCTGGCATACCGAATACGGACAGTTGCCCTTCAAAGCGGAAGATGCTGCCGTACACGTTTGGCTTGCCCAACATGACGCTGGCATCGTTGACCAGGTAGCGTGTGGGGAAGTTGTCTGTGCCGTCGATGATGATGTCATACGGCGCAAATATCTTTTTGGCGTTGTACGATGTCAATGGCTCGTTGTAGGTATCGACTTGGGCAAATGGGTTGATGCCCTTGATCCGTGCGGCCGCCACTTCTAGCTTTGTCTTGCCCACGTCTTCAGTCGAGTACAGCACTTGGCGTTGCAGGTTGGTAAAGTCTACCGTGTCGTAATCGACGATCCCGATACGGCCGACCCCGGCCGCGGCCAAATACATCGCCAATGGCGAGCCTAATCCACCCGCGCCGATGAGCAACACACTTGATGCTTTCAGTTTTTTCTGACCCTCTACGCCTACATCGGGCAAGATCAAATGGCGGCTATACCGTTTTACTTCTTCGGTCGATAGTTCGACCCCATCTGCGGAAATGTTGATGAAACTCATAATTGGTTTATCACCGTTTCACTATTTCAGCACACTCTTTAACTGAGAAACTGAAATACTGAAATACTATTTCCCACCTGCGATGCTGGGAACGATCATCAACGCATCACCTGCGCTGACGGCCGTTTCTTCACCATTGAGGTAGCGAATGTCTTCTTGGTTAAGGTAGATGTTGACAAAGCTGCGGAGCTTGCCTTCATCGAATAGCTGCCCTTCGAGCGCGGGAAACTGGGTGGTCAAGTCTTGGAGGGCTGCGCCTACGGTCTCACCCGCAATCGCTACAGAGGCATTGCCATCTGTGTATTGGCGAAGCGGGGTTGGAATACGAATTGTTGACATAATTTTTGTCATCTCCTAAAAGTTCTTATGCTTACGCATTTTCCACTATTCTATGCGGAACGTCCTTTCAGCGCATTAGATGGTTTTTGAATCGCTGTTCTTACATTATTGTTGTGTAAGAACCAACCGGGAAAGCACCGTATTTCAGTAAATCAGTATTTCAGTCGGTCAGTTTGATTTTTCACACCTAAAGATCGTGTACCGATTTGTTCACAACACTATCGTGCTTTGTTCTGGGCAATCAATCTAAATCTGTCAGCACTTGATCGTATACCAAAAATGTTTCGTGGGCGGTCAATTCCCATGTGAACTCGGCCGCTCGTTTCAGCCCTTTTTCCCGCAAATCGGCCGCGAAGCTATCTTGCGTAATGGTGCTGATAATCGCGCCACCCATCCGGCGTTCCTCATCTGGATTGACTGTAAAAGCGGCATCGCCCACCACCTCTGGCAAACTGGTGCAATCTGTCGTCACCACAGGCGTACCACACGCCATCGCCTCTAGTGGCGGCAGCCCAAACCCCTCTGCACGGCTGGGAAAGACAAACGTCATCGCCTCGCGTAGCAGCACCGGCTTGTGTTCTTCTTCTACAAAACCGATCCAGCGCACATATTTTTCGATGCCCAACTTAGCGATATACGCATCATAGTCAGGAAATGTCTCACTCACTTTTGTCGGCTTTTTACCAGCCAGCAGCAACGGGTAATCTATGCCCAGCGCATCCCCCACATACGACCACGCCAGCAACAAATTCATTACATTTTTGTGGATGCTGTAGCCGCCCAAATAGAGAATATAGAAGTCGGGCAAATCGTACTGTTGCTTGACCGCCATATCGAGAATGAGGTTGGTGTCTGTGTTGTAAACGGCATGATCGACACCGAGATAGATGGCGGTAATGTCATCTTCTGGGATTTTGAGGTGATCGATTACGTCTAGCTTGCTGCTAAATGAATCGGTGATGACGTGGCTGGCCCCGCGTGCGGCCGCGCCGACCAGTGCGTTGTAGCCCCGTGTTTTGATACCGCGCCGGTATTCGGGAATCAGTTCTGTTGTCAGATCATGAATGGTGACGACAACCGGAACAGGCGACCGCAGAGGGCTGCCCCAATACGGCACATGCGCGATGTCTGCCCCGACGGTGCGACACGCTAGTGGGAAGCCGCGCTGCTCGAAGGCAACTTTGCCGACATGACCAGGGCGCACAGGAACGTAGTGAACGTTGACGCTGGGCGGGACAAGTTCGAGCGGCTGATCGGCCGCAGGCGCGATCAGCGTGATCTGCAAATCATTGATCAAGCGATTGAAGTGATAGACCAGTTGCCGGGTGTATTGCCCAGAGCCGGTAAAAGATTGGTTCCAAAACCATGCGTTCATTGCCAAGTGCATGGGCGCAAGGATAACGCAATAACGAACTGACGAACAGGATTATGCTATAATTGAGGCGTTATGAGTGCAACGTCTACCGACCCGGTGCAAGAAATAATCTCACCCGCCACGGCCGTATCCACATCGCCTGATCCCATTTTGGAGCAGCGCAAAGAGGCGACCAAACGGTTCAATCTTCTGTTTGTCTATTTGCCGATTATCGTGGCGGCCGTTGTCGCACTGCTCGTCTTTGGGCTGGTGGTGGGCAATGCGCTGTTTGGTGGTGATGGCACCGCGCAAGCCACTGACTCTGGCTTGGCCGATATGCTGGTGATCATGTTTGTGTTGTCCCCGTTGGCTATCATGGGGGCGGCATTGGTCGGTCTGGCAGGGTATCTGCTCAATTGGCGGCGCAAAAAGGGATCGGTCGTTCGCAAACCATTACAAAAAGCGACGGTCAAAGTGGATCAGTTGGCTGTGACCGCCAATGAGAAAGCGGAAACGGCACAAGCGGCCGTGGCCGACAAAATTATTCAAACCAACAGCAAAGTCAGCCAAGCATCTGCGCTCGTTCGCAATGTGAGCCAAGCAGCGCGGGAAACAGCGGCCGACATTCAGCAAAAAATACACGGAGGCTAAAATGAATCAAAGCAGTAATTGGAAATCAAAATTGATTTTGACAGGCACATTGGCAGGGGCCGTTTTCGGTTTTGCTACGGCGTATATGATGGCGCGTGACGCGGAGAAAAGCGGCGGCGAACTCAATTTAACGTCCGGCGATTTGATGAAAGCTGCACCGGGCGTGATCGCCATCATGCGAACGTTGACCGCGCTGGGCAAATGACGAGCCGCTGGCAGATAGGGGCTTTCTGTTCCACGCTTTTGCTGCTTTTGTTAGCTGGGTGCAACCGCGCCCCAGATGGGCAGCAAATCGCTTATGTGTGGGTAGATGATGCGGCCGTGCGGCAACTGTTTTTGACAGACGAGTACGGTGCGCCCCCGGTACAGCTCTCGGCCGGATCACAATTGGTTGTCGATTTTGCACCCGCGCCGGATGGCGAGACGATTGCGTACACAAAAAACAATGATGGCAACGGCACAACCCTTTACACAGTTGCTACGAATCGGCCGTATGCCAGCGAAATAATTTTGACGTGCGAACAGTATCGGTGCGAACGGCCGATTTGGGCGCAAGATAGCCGTCGCATCGTCTATGAACGGCGCGGACTGGCAGGCGAAGAGCCGCAATTGTGGTGGCTGGATAGTGTGACGGGGGAGACAGTGCCGGTGTTTAGCCGGGACGTGATCGGGTATCAGGCTGCATTTTCGGCCGATGGTAGCTATCTTAGTTTTGTCAATCCTGTGGCGGCAGAGGGGGCGCACACAGCGAACGCGGTCACACAATTGCTGGATGAAAGCGGTTATGCAGCCAGCAGTGATTTGACGGTGGGGCAGGAGATCGTGGTGTTTGATTTCGGGACGGGCGAGCAGTTGCGTTTGCCCAATTTGATGAATATGGCGGTCAGTTGGTCGCCTGCCACGCCTGATCAATTTGTGATGCTTGACATGAAATTTTTTGGCGAAAAGTTTGGGGTGCATACGATGCACGTCGATGTGAGCGACAATGTTGTGACCGACATCAGCCGCGTGTTGACAGTGGAAGATAGTGCGCCCAGTTGGTCGGCCGATGGCAAATGGATCGCGTTCGGCCGCAAAGGCACGGGGGTCAATATAGGGATGCAGCTATGGGTGATGCGGCCGGACGGCAGCGATGCACGGCCTTTAACGGCAACCAACCATTTGCATCACGGCACACCTCAATGGTCGGCCGATCAACAAACCTTGCTCTATCAACAATTCGATCTCAATCGGCCGGAAGGCACACCGGCCGTAAGGCTGTACGACATCGCAAAAAACGAGAGTCGCCCCGTCGTTGGCCCCGCCACCCAGCCCCAATGGATTCCTTGAGCAATCTAATGGAGTTCAAGTTTGCTGAGATTGAAATTGATGCCGCAACAAGAGTAAGAGACTAGGAAATTGGCTGGTTTCGATTGTCATTTTCGCACCTTTGCCTATAATCTAATCAGTCTGCATAAGCTAGTGATTTATGTGATCACACAGAATCAATTCTGCATAAGTAAGCGATTTCCAGTTTAAGCTGATTTAGATTCCGCTTTTCACTACCCCAGTCGAGTTTATGCGGAATTGAGGTCAATTTTCGTCTGCATAACATGCGCTTTCGTTATTTTATGCAGACTCAACTCTGCTTAATAATATGTTAAACCGACACGTCCCGTGCTATCGCACCGAACGTGCGGCTTAACAAGAACTTGCACCTGACAGCCTGCGGATACCGAGCCTACGGCTCCGAATCCTTGTCTGCAGGTGAAGCAGACATTAGGCGGGC
>CALECP010000354.1 GCA_937949915.1 uncultured Anaerolineae bacterium | reverse complement strand
CTCCTGAGATCGGCAGTATCGGCAAAGTAGAACAACTTTGGCTTGCGAACAACCAACTCACGGCATTGCCTCCTGAAATCAGTGATTTAGAAGTTTCTATACTTACAATTGGAGGAAATGAACTCAGAACATTACCTCCTGAAATGGGATACATGGACTTACTTGTATTGGATATGGATTACAATCCAATAATTACGTGGCCTGTGGAAGTGGAAAACTTGACTTCGCTAATTTCCTTTCATATGAGCGGTTGTGAACCACAACAACCAGAATTACAAGCATGGCTTGATTCGTTACCGGACGTGTCTGGTCGCAATGGTGAACCATGTGAGGAACTTCCCTACAAAATGTTATTACCGACACTGTATATGGCTTCGGAATCAGAGATATTACCGACGGCCGTGACCGTGAGCGAATCGGCCGTCTCCCACACACCACCCGTTGCCACTTTGTTTTTATTGTTGCTCACAACGGCCGTGAAATTCACCATTTCCCCGTTGGCTGATCAAAATTGCCCCGTCTACCCCGTCTGATACACTTACGCCCCTATGGAAGAACCAAAACGCCGCAAGCGAGTGCGCCGCCGCAGTAATAAAAAAAAGAAAGGCAACAAGCCGCCTGCCCCTGTCAGTGAATGGCCGACAGACTCCTTTAACTTGTTGATTGCGCGTTTTATGGGTTGCTCTTGTTGCGGTTACTTTTTGACCAGCTACCGCGCCGCACAAGGGCATGAAACAGTCGCCAAAACGGTGCAAACAAGCACAGATAATTGGCTCAATTTAAGCTGGTATCCCGACCTCACGACCATTGTCCGGCAAGCGTATGGACTGCACATCGACGGCACATACACCCATCTCTCCCATTGCTGCGAAGAGTGCCAGCGTGTGTTGCAACTGGTGCAAGAGGGCGAAACGGCCGACCATACGCTCCGCATTCAGATCATGCCTCATCCGCTTGCTGCGTAACGATTTCATCTGTACTGATCCGTTATTGCTACTACAAACGCAATCTCAAACAAACAAACGCCGATCTACATCATCCCCACTCGTCACTCGTCATTCGTCATTTTCATTAATAGGCCCAGCATCACGCAGTTGGTCAGTAATGCGCTGCCGCCGTAGCTCACAAACGGGAGTGTCACGCCCGTTAAGGGGAGTAGCTTGGTCACGCCGCCCATGATCAGCAGGGCTTGTATAGCGAACAAAACGGTGATGCCACTGATCACGTAGGTGGCAAATGGAGTCACGGCCGCCACGGCCGCACGGAAGCCCCGTTGCGCCAGCACGCCAAAACAGACCACAATCGTCAACGCCCCGATCAAGCCCCATTCCTCCGCAATCGCCGCAAACACAAAGTCAGAATGCACCACCGGGATAAACGTCGGATACCCTTGCCCGATGCCTGTCCCCAGCACACCCCCGGCCGCAATCGCATACAACGACTGCACAATCTGAAACGCCCGATCATTAAAGTCCGGCCACGGATTGGCCCACGCCTCTACCCGCAACGCCACCACATCAAACGCGAAGTAGCCGATCACCCCGGCCGTCAGCAACAACCCACCCCCGGCCGCCACATAGCGCACCCGGCCGTTCGCCATATACAGCATCGACACAAACAGCGCAAAAAATATCGTCGCCGCGCCCAAATCTCGCTGCCACACCAGCAGCACCACGCAAAACCCCCACATCAACCCCAACGGCGCAAGCCACGGCAACGCCGCCAGCAACCCGTGTGCGCTCGAATAACTGATCTGCCGTTCGCGCTCCGCAAAGTAGCTGGCAAAAAACAAAATCAGGAGCAATTTCAGCAATTCAGATGGCTGAAACCAAATGTCGAGCAACGGTACAGGCAACCACAACGCCGCCCCGTACCCCGTCGGATTTTGTCCAAATATCAGTGTCATTCCCAGTAAAATCAACCCACCCAACAGCAGCGAATACCGAAACCGGCCGAGCCACGCCAGCGGCCGGGGAAAAAGCAAAAGGCAGGTCAGTAAAATGGTGCCTATCGCCACCCACAGCGTATGACGGCCGATAAATGCGGGAGCAAGTCGCGCCTGCAACAGCACACCCCACCCCGTCAGCAATCCATACACAGGCAGCAGATACGGGTCACGCCCCGGCCGACCATCATCCACGCGCCGCCACAATACCCCCATCATGCCGCCCATCGCCAGCAGCCACACCGCCAGCGGCCGCAAATGCCCCCAATCATCATCCACCAAGCAAAACGCCACGCCATTAACCAATACAAACAAGGCCGCCACACCCAGCAACCCCGCCTCACGTTTCTTCTCAATTCCCATCACGCAAGCACCAAAAACATCACTGATACTTCTCTACCAACAACCCCAACCGCAGCTTCGCTTCGGCCGAACCCGCGCCCGGATGTGTCAAAAACGCATCCTGCAACGCCGAATGCGCCGCCATGTCGGCCGCCCAATCCCCCATCGTCCGTACCATTTCACTGATCGCTGCTTGGGCCACGGCCGTGTTCTTCTTCACCACCGCGATCACCATCTCCACCGTCACATCCTCCTCACTCTCATGCCATACATCATAGTCCGTTACATGCGCCATACACGCATACGCCAGCTCCGCCTCCCGCGCCAAATAC
>CALECP010000353.1 GCA_937949915.1 uncultured Anaerolineae bacterium | reverse complement strand
GTACGTGTTGATTGTTCTAAAAGATATGGGGTAAAACGTAGCCCTTCGGGAGAGGTTAGGGGAAGGAAACCACGCGAAACTCACAAGAGTCCAAAATTATAGCCAATACGCCCAACTGACAGTATAATGCGATTGTGCAAGGTGCATAAGATGCAAGGTGTAAGTTGCATAAATACGCTGCATAAAAATGCAGCCAGCTACTTGAATTGACAGAGGAATGTATTACTTGTGTGGCAAATAAGGTTTAACACATTGAACGCAACAGTCAGACAAAAACCAGCACAGCATTCCGCCACGCCTTTTCCCAGAAAAACGAACAAACAAATAGACCGATCTTGCTGATCGTGTCGAGCGAACCCACTATTCATCATCATTTGGAGACGTATATGGACGTAACAATCACAATCAATGGAAAACAAGTAACACGCGATGTCGAACCCCGTGTGCTGCTGGTCGATTTTATCCGCAATGATGCGGGGCTGACCGGCACAAACATCGGGTGCGACACCAGCCAATGCGGCGCGTGTACGATCCACATGGATGGCATGGCGGTCAAATCTTGTACCGTGCTTGCTGTCCAAGCAGATGGCTCGGAAGTCAAAACAATTGAAGGGCTGGCAAATAATGGTGAGCTACACCCGATGCAGCAAGCATTCTGGGACGAGCATGGGCTGCAATGTGGCTACTGCACGCCCGGTATGATCATGGCGGCCACCAAGCTGGTAGAGAACAATCCAGCCATCGACGAAGCAGGCATTCGGCACGGGCTAGAGGGCAATCTGTGTCGTTGCACCGGCTATCAAAATATCGTCAATGCGGTGCAATCGGCCGCTACGACAATGGCAACGGCATCGGCAGGAGGTGACTGATGGGCAAATATGTAGGTCAACCAGTCAAGCGGGTAGAAGACCCGCGCTTTATTCAAGGGCATGGCAAATATGTTGCCAATCTGACCCTGCCAAACATGGCGTACATGGCCGTTAAGCGCAGCCCGTATGGCCACGCCAAAATCAACGGCATCGACGCGAGTGCGGCTCTCGAAATGGACGGCGTAATCGCTGTGTACACGGGAGATCAATTGGTGGCAGATGGCATCGGGCCGCTGCCGTGTGGCTGGAATGTGCCAGATATTCAAGTGCCTGTCCAGAACGCGATGGCGGTAGATAAAGTGCGCCACGTGGGTGATCGGGTCGCCATTGTGATCGCAGAGTCGCCGTATATCGCGGCCGATGCACTGGAAATGATCGATGTTGATTATGAGCCGCTCGATGCGGTGGTAGACCCCCGTGCAGCGACGGCCGACGGTGCGCCCCTCGTGCATGATGGCATTGCGAACAACGTCAGTTATGAATGGGAATTGGGCAGCGCGGACGAGACGGCCGCCATTATGAAAGATGCCGCGCACGTGATCGACGTGGAGGTGGTCAACCAACGTTTGATCGCAACGGCGATGGAGCCAAGAGCGGCCGTGGCGCAATGGAACTCGTTCAGTGAAGAGATGACGCTGTGGACGACGAGCCAAAATCCGAACTTGATCCGGGTGGTGATGGGCGCGTTCACGCTCAAAATTCCAGAGCAAAAGTTGCGTGTCATTTCGCCCGATGTGGGCGGTGGCTTTGGCAGTAAGATTCCGCATTATCCAGAGGAGATTCTTGCTCCCTGGGCGGCGATGAAGCTGAATCGGCCGATCAAGTGGGTGGCAACCCGCAGCGAATCAAAAATCAGCGACGCACAAGGGCGCGACCACGTTTCGATTGGCAAGCTGGCGGTCGCTGAAGATGGCACATTCCTTGCGCTCGATGTGGAGACGTGGGCAAATAACGGCGCGTATATTTCGCTCGTTGCGCCGCTCATTCCGACGGCGTTTTATGTGACATTGCTCTCTGGGCTGTACAAAATCCCTGTGATACACGGCAAGGTGTGGGGAACGCTGACGAACACTGTTTGGGTCGATGCGTATCGCGGGGCGGGTCGGCCGGAAGCGGCTTACTTGGTTGAGCGATTGGTCGATATGGCGGCGCAAAAATTGGGCATGGATCCGGTTGAGATTCGGCGCAAAAACTTTGTCCAACCAGATGAATTTCCGTATCAATCGGCCGTTGTTCTCACTTACGATAGCGGCAACTATGACGGCGTGATGGACACCGCGCTGGCGTTGGCAGATTACGATAAATTACGTGCTGATCAAGTGACGGCACGGGCAGACGGCAAACTGGTCGGCGTGGGCTTGGCCGCCTGCATCGAAGCGAGTGGGCCTGCACCATCAAAGGTGGCGGGTGCGCTCGGTGGTGTGACTGGCTTCTGGGAATCTGGCACGATTCGGGTGCATCCAACTGGCAAAATTACGGTGCTGACAGGCGCACATTCGCACGGGCAAGGGCATGAAACGACGATGGCGCAAATCGTGGCTGATGAATTGGGTGTTGATATTGCAGACATCGAGCTTGTGCATGGCGACACGGCCGTGATTACGAACGGCATGGGAACGTATGGCAGCCGTTCGACTTCGGTGGGCGGCAGTGCGCTGGTGATGGCGGCGCGTAAAGTGCAAGAGAAGATGAAGAAGATCGCGGCGCACCAGATGGAAGCGAACGAAGATGATCTTGTTTATGACGCGGAGACGGGCATGATCCACGTCAAAGGATCGCCGGACAAGGCGAAATCGTTTGGCGAAATGGCGTTTGCGGCGTACACGGCGCACAATTTGCCGGA
>CALECP010000352.1 GCA_937949915.1 uncultured Anaerolineae bacterium | reverse complement strand
GGCATGGGCAAGCGCGTTTTCCTGCTCCGCAATGTACATGAAAAAGCCCCGGTGCTGTTTCAAACGCGCTGGGCGATGAATTATTTGGCGGGGCCGATTACACGCGACCGCATCGGCGACCTGAATGCGCTGGCGGGCGCGGAGGCAGTGACGAGTGACAAGCGACGAGTGACGAGTGGTGCGTCACCGACGGCCGTCACACCTTCACCGGCCGTGGCAAATGAGATCGCGCCAGTCGATCTTGCGCCTGTTTTGCCAGGGACAGCGACCCGGCCGAAAGTTCCCGGCCGCATCGCTGAGTATTTCTTGCCCCAAAATGTGCGCCTCGAAACAGCGTTGCGTGAAGCACGGCGGGTCGATCCCCACGCGAAGCAAGTAGGCGTGATCTATCATCCCATTTTGCTGGCACAGGCTGACATTCGCATCAATAATAAAAAGTATGACATCGACCAAGATATGCTGCTGACCTGCCTAGTAGAGTCGCCAGACGAGCGCGGCCGAGTACGCTGGGACGAATTTACAGTAGACGGCAACATCGACCACCGCGACCTTGACCGCGACGCTGAACCGGACGCACACTTTGGCGATCTGGAACGGCCGTTGACCGAAAGCACCGCCTTTACCAGCATGAAAAAAGAGTTCACCGACTGGGCGTACCGCGAGACAGAGATCACCCTACACGCGCATGAAGAATTGGGCGTATACGGCGATCCCGGCATGTCGCTGGCCGATTTCAAGCTAAAAACCCGTGCGGCCGCCCAAGCGAAAATCGCCGAAGAGACGGCCGCGCAGGCAACAAAATTTGAACGCACCCTCGAATCGATCCAGAAAAAACTCCGCAAAGAGGAGATGGAACTGGAGATGGACAAAGAGGATTTGTCTTCGCGCAAGCGGGAAGAAATGGTCAAGCACGGCGAAACATTGCTCGGTATGTTGGGCATATTGGGACGGCGGCGCTCTGTATCTGGCTCGATGAGCAAGCGGCGCATGACGAGCAAGGCGAAGATGGATGTGCAAGAGTCGGAAGAAACGATCATGCAATTGGAGCGCGAACTGCGAACGCTGAAATCGCAACAGGAGGCCGCGCTTGTTGAGCTGCAATCGACGTGGATGAGCCGCGCCGAGCAGACGACCACCATTGCGATCCAGCCATTCAAAAAAGATATTACGCTCGATCTATTCGGCGTGGCGTGGTTGCCCCATTTTGTGGTGGATGATGACGGCCGCCTGACCGAACTCCCCGCCTTCGCACTGGCATAAATGAGTGTCTCAAGCGCACCGCCCACGATTATCGGCGTACCCCATCCGCCGTCTGCCCCTCTTTTTGCAGCGGCCGGGGTGACGGTCAATTACGGCGAGACTGTCGCACTACACAAATTAACTTTTACGCTGCACACCGGGCAGCAAATCGCCGTTGTCGGGCCAAACGGCGCGGGGAAAAGTACCCTATTCAAGCTGATCGTCGGCGAACTGAAGCCCACACACGGCACAGTTGCGCTGTATGGCACAGAACCAGAGCAACATTTGTGCGTGGCGTATGTGCCGCAGCGCAAAGAAATCGATTGGCGTTTTCCGGTGACGGTGCGCGATGTGGTGATGATGGGGCGGGTCGGCCGGATCGGGCTTTTTCGATGGGCGAAGGCGCACGATCATGCTATTGTGCAGACGAGCCTGGAGCGCGTCAACGCCGAACATCTGGCAGACAAGCAAATCGGTGCGCTGTCGGGTGGGCAGCAGCAGCGCGTCTTTATCGCCCGTGCGCTGGCGCAAGAGGCTGAACTGATTTTGCTCGATGAGCCGTTGTCAGGTCTTGATACGCCGAGCCAAGAGCAATTTCTGACGTTGCTCGATGAGGTGGCGGCCGCAGGCATCACAACGATTGTCGCCACGCATGATCTCAATATGGCAGCCCGACGATTTGACCAAGTGATGCTGCTCAACACGCGCCTGATCGCGCTCGGTGAACCGGCGGCCGTGCTGACCCCGCGCCACCTGGCAGACGCTTACGGCAGCCATCTCCACGCCAGCGGGGATGTGATCGTCGCCGACACCCATTGCGACCATCACCATTGATAATTATCAAACAGTGTATGTAGTAGGGACATGGCGAGCCATGTCCCTACCACCCGCCAGTTTTTACCCTATTTAGATGAATTTTCTACTTGATCCATTACAATTTTCGTTCTTTCAAAATGCGCTTTACGGGGCGTTGTTGGTCGGTGTCCTGTGTCCTATTTTGGGAACGTATGTGGTGTTGCGCGGCATGGCTTTTTTGGGTGATGCACTCGCGCATATCATTTTGCCCGGTGTCGTGATCGCGTTTTTGCTCGGCATTCCGCTCATCTTCGGGGCGTTGGTGATGGGCGTGTTGACGGCCGTCGGCATCGGCGCACTGAGCGAACGCGATGCCTTACGGGAGGATTCTGCCATCGGCGTAATTTTTGCGGGGGCGTTCGCGTTGGGCATCGCTATGCTGTCTGCCACCGAAGGATATGCGGTTGATTTGACTCACTTTTTGTTTGGCAATTTATTGGGTGTCGGCACGGCCGATCTCTACACGATGCTCGTTCTTGCCATCATTGTTCTGGCGACGATTGCGCTCTTTTTCAAGGAGTTGCAATTGGTGTCGTTCGACCCGACGATGGCACGGACGTTGCGTTTACCGGTGCGCGTTTTTGATTATTTGCTGCTGGTGTTGATCGCGATCACCATCGTCGTGGCGTTGCAAGCGGTAGGGGTTTCGCTGATGCTGGCGATGATCGTCACTCCGGCCGCCGCCGCCTCCCTGTTCACCCGTCGCTTGCTCCCCATGATGCTGTGGGGCGCATTGATCGGCGCGGCTTCCGGCGCAATCGGTCTGTATGCCTCTTACTATCTCGACATCGCTTCTGGGCCGAGCATTGTGCTGGTGGCAACATTGATCTTCGGAATAGCATTTGTCGGCCGGACAGGGGCGACACGCTGAGTTAAGGCGGTTTCCGAAAATAGAATGCCGTGTTTCGTAGGAACGCGCCCGTATGGCATTTGTATCAACTAATTCTGCGCGTCCATATCGCTTAATCATTTGCTGAAAAACAAGGGGCTGATATTGCTATTTACGGCCGACTACTCTATTATCGGCAGCGGTGTGCAATGGTAAACGCGCACCTGCTCGACAGCCATGAATCTCGATAATCGCCGGACGTACCTCCTTCTCCTCACTATCATTTTGCTTACTTTGCCGTGCTACTGCTTAGGCTGGTTTGCGTTGCAGATGGCGGCCGACCAAGAAGATGAACCGCTTGTTGTGCCAACCGCAATCGTGATAGAGGAGGTGGTAGAGGATGTAGATGCAGAAGATGCGTCTCCGACACGCGAACCGACAGCAACGGCAACCGCGACGGCCGTGCCAGATACCCCTACGCCGCTTCCGACAGCGACACGACGGCCGCCAGCGACAGCAACCCGTATACCTGCGGCCGTGCCGACCCAAGCCCCTGCACAAGTCGCCGCGACCAATACGCCCTTTCCTACAAACACGCCATTACCAAACACACCATTACCGGCCGCGACCAATACGGTATTCCCGACTAATACGCCGCGACCAGCCAACACAGCATTCCCGACCAATACGCCGCGACCAGCCAACACAGCGTTCCCGACCAATACGCCGCGACCAGCCAACACGGCATTCCCGACCAATACGCCGTTTCCTACGCGAACACCATTTCCAACCAATACACCACGGCCGCCAGCGACAAATACCCCTTTCCCGACAAACACACCGTTTCCCACAAATACCCCTTTCCCCACCAACACGCCACGGCCGCCAGCCACCAACACCCCTTTCCCGACGAACACACCGGTCTTTGTGCCACCAACGGCGACAAGTACACAACCTGCGTTGTTATTGCCAACCCGTACACCTACATTACCGCCACCGCCCTCTGCAACGCCAGATAGTGCGCCCACTGTGCCAGCGACGCTACCCCCAACAGAAACATCAACACCGACTAGCACGATACCGCCAACAGCAACAGTTGAGCCACTCGTGCCGGGAACGCCGTTGCCCACAGCCAGCAGTGGCGGCAATGATCAATAATATGTCCGACTTATGCAGTCAATTTTATAGTTGGTAGTAGGAGCGAATGAAGCGGTGGAAGGTTTGCGCGAGGTAGGGGCGTAGACTGAGAATGGGCTGGTATGCGGCGGCCGCTTCGGGGTCGTTGTTGTCTTGGTTGATAACACGCCAGATGTCTCGTCGTGCGGCCGGGTTGTCGGGCAATTTATTGAGCCAGTGACCGAAGCGTGGAAACCAGTTGAGCATGATAAACAGGCAGCGAGCGGCCGGAATGGCGCGGCGCAATGCACGGCCGTCACATTTTGATCCGAGCGTATTTGTCAATGTCAAAATATAGGTGTCGATCAACGTTTCTTCGGTGACGGGCCATGTCGAGCGCAGCCGCCATAGATATTTTTCGTCGCGCAGTAGTCCAAATGTTTCTAGCACTGTCACCAGATCGCACACGGCCGGGCCCACCGAAACATTGCGCCAGTCAACCAAATGACGCGCCCCTAGCCCAGAGACACGCCAATTATAAATGCCGGGATACCCGTGCAGGAGCGTGACGGGCAAATTGCGAAGGTGATGCAAAATCGGCAACGGATCGTCGATCAAATCGGCCGCGGCACGCAAATGTCTTTCGTCTAGCACCCCGTTCCAACTGCCTAGCTCCATCATCAGGCGCACCCCTTCGGCCGCCTCTTGCCATTGGGCAGCGATGCCGTGCGTGCTGTTGATAGCTTGTTGTGACAGGGTTGTTTTGTCCCAATCGGTCGCGGCCGGGCGGATGGGCGTGTGCAATGTGGGGTCGATACGGCCGATGTAGTATGGCAGCCACTTCTTATCATGCAGCAGTTCATGACGATTCCAAAAGTCGCCATGATACTCAGCTAAATCACGCATGATGTCGAGCGCATCTGCCTTTGACCACACATCTGTCGGCCGATCATGTGGCACATCGTCCAAAACGACCCATCCTTCGGGATCGCCACGATAAGAGAACCAGCAATGCGGCGCGAGAAAGGCGATATGGGGATTGAGTTGTTGATGGAAATCGACCTCGCGTTGGGAAGCGGTACGGCCGAGCAGTGTGATCGGGTCAGAATGATCGGCCAGCGTGAGTAGATAGCGCGTTCCTGCCACGCCCATCGCTTCTGTTTCGACCCCTGTCACGCGCAGCCAGGGGTGATCAACGTTGCGTCGCAGGATGGTTGTCCATGCTTCAGGATCGCACTGTTGCAGTTGGGTAAGCTGTTGTTCGGCCGTTGATCGTTGCATTGCCACCCATTGTAAAACGACTGTCAACCGTTGTGAAGTGATTCACATCGCACTTTATAAGATTGATTGATCACATTTTGTATGTTAAATAGGTTAACCAGCTATCGTTATTCAGGCGTACTGTAAGTCGAGTCACGATGGAATGGTGAAACGAAGCCACTTCCTTTATCATTACCACGTCTTATCTACAAAAATATGAGAGGAATAACGATGCCATCGAATAACCAAGCAAAAGTCGGTACGTTTTACACAATGGGCGAAGAGATCGCCAACATTATCACACATGGTCTGGGTGCAGCGCTCAGTATCGCCATGCTGACAACGCTCGTCATTTTTTCTGTGCTAGATGGGGATGTGTGGCGCATTGTCAGCGTTAGCATTTACGGTGGTTGCATGATTTTGTGCTATCTCGCGTCTACTGTCTATCATTCTGTCGTCGGGGCAGACCGCAAACGATTTTTGCGGCGGTTCGACCATGCGGCGATCTATCTTTTGATAGCAGGAACGTATACGCCGTTTTTGTTGGTCAATATGCGCGAGTCAACCGGATGGTATTATTTAATCATCATTTGGGGATTGGCGGCCGTGGGTGTCACTTACAAATTGCTGTTTACAGGGCTGTTTGAATGGATCGCGGTGGCGGCGTATGTGATCATGGGGTGGCTGTGTGTGATTATGATGCGGCCGATGCTAGCCTCGCTCACGGGAGGCGGCTTGACATGGCTGGCGGTCGGAGGGGCATGTTACAGCGTAGGCTTGATTTTTTATGCGTGGCGCAAATTGCCCTATAACCATGCTATCTGGCACTGCTTTACGGTGGCCGGTACGATTTTCCACTTTTTCGCCGTTTTGTTCTCAGTTGTTTTGAATTAATCGTATGCTGTGATCGGGGGTCAACTGCGATCACGATATGCTTCTTTCTAAATCTCTAATCTAAACGTCTAATAAGATAAGTAATCGATCACACATAGAGCAGATTACTATAACGAATAAGATAGTAGCGGTAAAATGACATTCGTTATGGAGATAATATCTATGTATTTTTGGCAACATTTCAAATCACTAACAATAGTGAGTCTATTTGCACTTGGCGTTTTGCTGGTCTTGGTCAGCGATACGGCCGCACAATCAGATACCCTCATCCGCTTACCGCTTGATCGGCCGGTCTATCGTATCGAAACAACACAAGACGGTGTGTATGAGATAACACATGCCGATCTTGTGCAGGCCGGTATGGATATGGTTGCGGCCGATCCAAATACATTTGAAATGATGTACAGAGGGCAATCAGTCGCCTATCAATTTGTGGGTAACGATGATGACGAATTTACGAATGATGAGTCAATTCGGTTTTATTCATGGGTGCTAGATGGGCCACGCCGAGAAAAACGGTATGTGGATCGGCAAACATTTTGGCTATGGGCAGGGGGTAATTCGCAACGTGTCGCCACTGTCACCAATGCAGATGCCAATTACCCGGCCGCGACAGCGTTCCCAGAGCAATTAATATTTGAGGGAGACGACGATGTTTTCTGGACAACCAACTTGAACGAATGGGGCGACTTTGATCCCGATGAATGGTATTGGGATCGCCTCGGTAGCTTCTTTTTTGATGGTGTCCAAGAATTTGACACAAACGGCGATGGTATAACCGATCAATCTTCGCGGTTTGAGGCGGCACGGTATGAAGTGGAGATACCAAATCCAGCTCCAACAATGGATGAAGTGCAGTTTGCGGCCGAATTTCTCACCTCAGATACAGGTAGTTACTCTGTCACTGTTTCGCTTGGGGATGGCGAAGGCTATCGAGAATGGCTCAGTCATAGTTATGTACAGATCACCGGTACAACAACAAGCAATCGCTTGTGGGACGGTACCAACACATTCCAAGTAAGCGGCAGCGCAACCGACACAAATGGCAATATACCAGCGTGGAATTTTGCAGACAGCTATCCTGATAATCGCGTCTGGTTCAACAAGTTGATCGTCAACTACATGCGCTCATTACAGGCGATTGATGACCAATTGATCATCGACTGGGATACGGCCGGACAGCACGAACTACATGTACGCGATATGAGCGAGTCGAATGCAGACAATGCGATTGTCTGGAATATCAGCGACCGCTTGATGCCTGCTGCCATCAATATGACGAGCAGCGACATCACGGCCGTGGCAGGCAGCAACCAATGGCGCATAGCGATTGAAGACGGAACAGAACAACTTTTGGTGACAACTGAAGCAAACATCCTGACACCAGAAGCGTTCGAAGCGTATGAGGGGACAGATATTAGCCCTGAAAACGGGGCGCGTTGGGTAGCGATCACACATCCAGACTTTCTTGATTCGACCAATGAAGTAGCCGCCTATCGGGCAGAATCAGGCAACATGAGTACCCACGTTGTTGACATCACCGACATCATTTACCAGTACGGGTACGGCTTCAATATGCCCGAAGCGATTCGCGCCTATATGCAAGAAGCATATAACACATGGGAAACACGCCCTGATTATCTATTGCTCGTCGGCGATGCGACATGGACTTTGTTTAACAAACATTGTCGCACGTGTACCTATAATTCGGAGACACAGAAAAATTATATCGTTACCA
Organism: uncultured Anaerolineae bacterium; assembly: GCA_937949915.1. GTDB lineage: Bacteria > Chloroflexota > Anaerolineae > Promineifilales > Promineifilaceae > CALECP01. Next base: position 13,882 of record CALECP010000352.1, on the reverse strand, counting down.
ACCTATCGTTCTATGATCCTGTGACAGCGTATTCACCCAATGATCATTACTATGCGATGCTCGATGGGGATGACATTATTCCTGATATTGCTGTCGGCCGTATTCCTGCCAATACACCGGAAGATGTCGATAACGTCCTCAATAAAATCAAACTATACGAAGCCGCGATCCGTAGCAACGCCCCATGGGTCAACGACATATTGTATTTGGCTGATGACAAAGATAACGCAGGTGATTTTTGCAAATCAAGTAACGATTTGCAGACGCTTATGACGGCCGAGTCACCAGGCAGCTACTCCTATACAACATATTGCATGGATGATATTTTAGCCTACCCAGATGTGGGAGGTAGTGCTGTTGCCGCGAAAACAACAATGCGGACTCTGTTATTCGACAGTATTAATGAGAATGGGCATGGTCTCGTCAACTATCGGGGGCATGGTGCGGTTCCAGATTGGGCTGGTGGGCTAGTCAAGGTCAATGAACACGAAACAGAGTGGCAAAATTCTGATAAACCAACCGTTATTATCAGTGCTGATTGTTTGGACACAGATTTTGCTCGTATTGTGCTAGATGGGCTTGGTGAAACATTTCTCAAGCTGTCTGATGGCGGCACGGCCGCGCATTGGGGCGCAACCGGTCTTGGTTTTGATGGCGATCATACAATTCTGCAAAACGGTTTTTACACCGGTCTATTGCAGGGTGATTTTGTTTCCACTATCGGAGACGCGGCCGTTTATGCAAAAAGATATTACATTCAGAAGAAGAGTTCCCAAGATGACACCCAATGGGATTTATGGTCAGAAATTTGGGAGTTCACTTTGTTGGGTGATCCAGCAATGTTGATGCCGACACCGGGCGCACTGTATGACGCGGCCGTAGCCGAAGAGACGGCCGTCACGCTCACAGACAATTCATTGACCGCCACACGGGTAGGCGACACAGCCCAAGTAAGCTGGGAAGCAACGGCCGGGTCAGCCATCGAAACGTATTTGGTGCAACGCGCTACAGCCAGCGACGGTTTTGCTGATTATCAATCGGCCGCGTTTACTGCATTTGTCGGGCAAATAGACGCAACAACAGAAGACACGTATACAGTCACCGATACGGCCGCATTAGAGACAGAAACCACCTACTATTATCGCCTGATCGCCGTTGACGATACCGGACAAAGGCATTTGGTAGAAGATGCTACCGCCTCTATCACTTTTCAGGCAAGCGATATGACCATCCACGTGATGCTCCCGATTCTCAGGAGATAGTTAGGTTTAACTCACCTGCTAAACATCTATAACGAGCAAAATGCAATCTGCTAGACAATAGCACAATAAAGAAACATTCAGATGCTGAGTGCGAACTATGTTAAAGTTCGCCTCAGCATTTAATTTAAGCGTACAATTACAACCATCTATCGTATAACGTACAGCGCATTTAGAGAAACAGTTCATGCAACGAGCGACTTGGCGGATGACCGCCCAACTACTAGGTATCATCGGGAGCATTTTGCTTCTTTTGATGCTCCCCACCCCGTCAGAAGGCGCAGCCCAATTGATTCCAGACTCATTTGAAGTCTCGCTCGATGGCGACCGCATCAAGATCGAGTGGGAGTCAGCCGCAGAGCCAAACACACAAGCATTTTTAGTCCAACGGGCGTTGTCTCCCGATCAGTTCCCTGTGTATGATCCGCCGTCCAATGCAAGTTTCGTTACCCTTAGTTTTGAGGGCGCAATGCTTAAGCAAATATCGGCACAAGGCAATGATTCCGAAGGAAAGGCATATACGGCTTATGATGAAGACCCGGTAGAACCGGGGGAAACTTATTACTATAGGTTGCTCGAATTTGATTCTGGCCTCAGTAAGATCGTGCCTGTTTATATTAAAAATGCCAATGAAGAAAAAGAAGAAATCATTCATTCGTTGATCATTCCGGGCGGGGAGAACGATCCGACCGCAGCTCAGTTGATTCCAGACTCATTTGAGGTCTCGCTCGATGGCGACCGCATCAAGATCGAGTGGGAGTCAGCCACAGAACCAAATACACAAGCATTTTTAGTCCAACGGGCGTTGTCTCCCGATCAGTTCCCTGTGTATGATCCGCCGTCCAATGCAAGTTTCGTTACCCTTAGTTTTGAGGGCGCAACGCTTAAGCAAATACCGGCACAAGGCAATGATTCCGAAGGAAAGGCATATACTGCTTATGATGAAGACCCTGTAGAATCAGGTGAGACTTACTACTACAGGCTACTCGAATTTGATTCTGGTCTCAGCAAAATCGTGCCGATTGAGATTAAAAATGCGAACGAAGAAAAAGAAGAAATTATTCGCTCGTTGACCATTCCGGGGGGGGAGAGCAGCACGGCCGCAGCGACTGATACCCCCGAACCAGACACCCCAACCCCATCGCCATCTCCTACAGAGACAGAAGTAGCGGCCGCGACAGAAACACCAACACCAACGCCAACAGCGACCGATACACCAGAACCAAGTGAAACACCACAGCCAGATGACACGGCCGAGCCAACAGCGACAGCAACGGCAACGGCAACCCCGACCAATACACCGACACCCACCAATACGCCAACACCCACCGAGACACCGACCCCCGCCCCGACCAACACCTCTGCCCCTGGTGAAACGCCATCGCCGACACCCACTGCCAGCAATACACCGACACCAACCAATACGCCCACAAACACCCCGACGGTGACACCGACACCTACGCAGGACGCAACGGCAACGGCTCAGGCGACATCGACACCCCGGCCGACCAACACCCCCACGGCCGTCCCCACACAAGCGGCCGCACCAGACGAAGAACCGCCTGATGATCCTATCGATGAAGAGCTAGATATAGATGAGGATGAAGTAGTTGCAGAGCAACCGTCAGTTGAAGCAGCGATCATTCCTCCGGCCGCGGACACGGCCGCCGATGTTGCAGAAGATGCCGCGCTAGACGAGCCAATTGTGACTGATGCAGTTGAAGAAGATGAACCAGACGAAGCGATCATTCCGCCAGATGTAGACCGTGTGGCAGAGGCGGCCGCGAATGCAGACGAAAATGAAGCGGATACCAATGAAACTGACGAAGCTGGTGATGAAAGTGATGAAAATATAGAAGAAGCGGATGAAGGGGTGCAGCAACCGGCGACAACGACGGCCGCCCAAGCAGAAAGCGAGCCAGAGACACCCGCCGAAGAAGTTGCGCCCGTGCCATCCAATACAGTTCGTAACGAACCGCCGCCAGCAACACAAGCAGAAACAAATACGGCCGCGCCTGAAACACGGCCAAACCGACCCGCCGATAACAATGACGACAATGGGAATGATGCTGCGGCCGCGACCGATCAACCGCCTGCCCAAGCAGTCGCTCAAGTGCCGCCTGGTAATGAGAACACGACAGTAGGCAACACGGCCGACGCGCCTGCCCCTGCCGCTCAACCAGTCGCCGCTACAGACACAACGGCCGTCAATGAACCAGTTGCGCCTCCCGCCACAACAGGCGAAGGAGAAACGATCACGGCCGCACAGCCCATTGCCGCCCAGCCGCAAGCAACGGCCGCGCCCGTCATCGAGATCGGCAGCGTACCCGTAGCAGAAGCGGGTGAACTTGAACCGATTGAACTGGCGGCCGTATTGGGTGCGGCCGAATCAAACATCCCCCTGCAACAAATCGCAGAAGCCCCGCCGCAATATATCGCTACCATTGGTGAAGCCAGTGACAGCACAGAACCAGATCGCCCAGACCCGAATACGCAGCTACCGCCATTGCCCCAGGCAACCGATGGGCAAAACGCGGTGCAAGGACGTAGCAGTCGCGCCAATCCATTGATTTGGTTAGGCTTTATCGGGGCATTATTGATTTTCTCGGCTGGCGTAATTGGTTCAATTCTGTTGTATACACGGAACCAGTCAGATGAATTTTAGTCGAGCGTATGTTTTCGCATTTCGGCCGGATCGGGAATGCCATACGCGCCCGCCTTCAACACCTTCAATGAAAGCAGCGCACACTTAACACGCATCATCGTCAACGGCATTCCTACGAGGTCAAGCAATGTTTGTTTGTCGATTGGCTTGACCTCATCCAGCGTCATCCCCTTTGCTTCTTCTGTGAGCAATGACGCGGCCGCCTGACTAACCGCACAGCCATCCCCGCTCCATTTGATGTCGGCAATGCGGCCGTCCTCCCCCAGCATCACATCGATCCGAACCTCATCCCCACACAGCGGGTTATCTTCCTGATAGCTAAATGAATGCGGATCAAGTTCGCCATAGTTCAACGGGTTTTCATAGAGATCAAGTAGTTGTTCGCGGTACAAATTGCTCATAGGGTGAATAGTAACAACATCGTCTCAAAATAGCATAGGAATGATAAAAAGAGAGCCTCCTGCGCGACGGCACAGGAGGCTCAAAATTTGAATCGGTTTTCACCCAGGTAGGCGCGAGATTAATTGAACCCCGCACCGGAACAGGTGTCTATCTTTGACTAGACTTTGCGCCTGTCTTAATGAACGCGGCGCGAGAATAGCCACGCACCAGCCACTAGGATAGATAGGGCAAATACTGCCGGAACGATAAGGATGGAGGGTGACTGCTCGCTAGAAATCACATTGCTATCGAACGCAACGGCCGTCGGTTGTGCATCTGTAATGCCCACTTGGTCGATGCCAAATGTGCCAACCGTGCCATCCGCTTTGATGCTGTATCCTTCAACCGCGCTCAACGTCAATCCATCGTCTGGCGCACCATCTGGTTGATCTGCGCTGCGTGTGAAGTTGTCGAATGGAATGGTGATTTGTTGCCATCCGGCCGCATCGTCGCTAAAGGTCGCCTCGAATCGCTCGGCCGTGTCGGCCGCTTGATAGACGCGCACATAATCGACAAGGGTTTCTTGCGGGAAGACAATATCTTCGCTGATTTCACCACCGAAGTTACCGCCAATCGCCACGTTCAGGAGCAAGAAGAATGGATGGTTGAACACCCACTCGTTCGGTGCAACATCGGCCGGAACAGCTTGATGATATTGGATGTCATCGACGTACCACAAGATGTTGTCCGGTGTCCATTCGACCGCGAACGTGTGGAAGTCGGCCGCAACGGGGTCAGCAAAGTTTTGTGTATTGCCAAACGCCGCGCCACCACTGTAGCCAGGGCCGTGAATCGTGCCGAAAATCTCGTTTGGCACACGGCTGACGTACTCCATGATGTCGATCTCACCCGTCTGCGGCCAGTTGACTTCACGGATGTCTGTACCTAACGCCCAAAACGCTGGCCACAATCCATCACCACCCGGTGGCACTTGGACACGGGCTTCAATGCGGCCGTATTCAAACTCAGCTCGATCTTGCGAAATCAAGCGTGCTGATGTGTAGCGACATGGCCCGTAGTAGCAGACGAGATCAGTTGTGTCGTCCAACTCAAGCATCGTGAGTACCATGTTCCCGTTCCCATCCGTCGCCGCATTTGCAGGGTCGTCGGTATAGTATTGGAACTCAGAGTTGCCCCAGCCCGGAATGCCGTTGAGCGAACCGTCGCCGATTTCGTGCATCCAAATGTTCGGATTCGGCGGTGTACCTGCGGGGTCGTTAAATTCGTCTGACCACGCCAACACCCATTCGTCTGATGGCGCATCGGCCGTTGTTGCGGCCGCGTTGTCATGCAGTTGCAGCGTGTACGCATTGCCTGAACCTGTCCCCTCAAACCAGAACGTGAAGCTGTTTGCCTCTGTCCAATCGGCCGGTTGTGTGAACATGTTGTCGAGGCACATCGTTTCGGCCGAAGCATCGAATGTCACCGCCAACGACTGCTCAAACATCCCTTGCCCCGGAATGGCGTTCACATCGCCCGTCATCATCTCGGTCACATCGACATTGACATTTCCGACCGTTTGGAATGGATGCGTCAGCTCAAAGTCGTTGACCATGTTCGGGTCTGGCTCATCGTTGTCGTTGATGATGAGCCGCGTCATCTGTTGGAAGCCAACTTCCGCCCCATCCGCACTGTACAGGACGACCATCACATTGCGATTGCGTACATCATCTTTGGCGTTATCAATCGTGTCGATGGTGACTGTGGCTGTGAGTTGTCCGGCCGGAATGGTAACTGTGCCTGACACAGGGATGAAGTCACGGTCTGGTACGCCAAACGATTCGGCCGTGCTGTACGTGACCATCACATCCTCTTCTGCTGGCTTATTCAGTTCAAACGTGATCATCGCGCTCTCACCCTCAATCACCTCATAATTGCTTTGCTCGTACTGAACGGTGACGGGATCATTTGCGCCCGAATCACCCCACAGCGTCAACTCATCCACATAGTATGTGTTCGATCCCATATCGACCGAGCCGAAGCCACCGAATGCGAAGCCATGAACCGCATCCAAATCGAATCCATCGTTCGGTGCGCCGTTTCCGATCTCTTTACGGGCTAAGTCGTCCCATGTGAGTTGGAAGAATTGCCAGCCAGAGAAATTGTCTGGGATGTCAACCGACCACCGTTCTGCGTCGTCTGTTGTCGAGTCAGGGTTGCGATTATCGAGAATATCAACGAACAGGATACCGCCCGTGTTGTTGCCGTACACCCAGAAGCAAATCCCTTCGTAATTGCTCCAATCTTGCGGTGTCCACGCATCCATCGCCTCGTTACCAAACGCATTGACTGCGACAGCGAACGCATTGCTGGGCAATGTCATATCAAGTTGCAACGCTGCGTTTGTGTCGTCGAAGCCGGGGATGGCAACAGGCGTGGTTGCTGTCATGTAGTCGATTGCGCCACCGCCGCCAGCAACACCATAGTAGCCCACTGGGTTGCCGTCTGCATCTGCGCCAGAGGGCAGGTCGCCACTGAAATCAGCAACCGTGTCGATGATTTGGATCAGTCGCACTTCGTCGATGTAATAGGTTGCGTCCATCGGTTGTGAGCCGAAGCCACCGAAGGCGTAGCCGTTGATCTCTTCTAACGTGAAGCCATCATTCGGTGCGCCGTTTCCAATGTCTTTGCGGATAAAATCTGTCCAATCGAACTCAAAGTATTGCCAGCCTGTAAAGTTATCTTGCAATTCAACAACGTACCGTCCCGCATCGTCTGTTGTTGAGTCAGGGTTGCGGTTGTCGAGTACGTCGATGAAGATCACACCACCCGAATTGTTGCCATACAGCCAGAAGCTCATGCCACTGAATGATGACCAATCTTGTGAAACCCACGCATCGGCCGCGTCATTGGTCAGCTTTTGCGTGAACCCGGCGAATGAGCCAGATGTGATGAACAGCGTTTCAGCCATTGCCATATCGGTTGCGCTTGCACCCGGCCGTGGTACTGGCGGCACCGTTGTCGTAATCGCCACCGTCGATGCACCCCCTTGGAAGAACTCATACCCAACTGCATTGTCATCAGCATCTGTCCCCATCAACAAGGGGTCGTTTTCAAAATCATTCAGCAACACCGATTTGCCGCCAGTCGGTGGTAGGTTCAACTCATCGTCCAAAATCGTTAACGTCGCAGCGTTCAACGAAGCCAATTCAGCGTTCATCGGGTTCGTTAGCGTCATGGTGACGATGAGATCATCTTCGTTCACGTCGTTGTCCATCGACATAATGGTGAACGATTGGGCCGTTTCACCGGGCGCGAAGCTCAATGTACCCGTTTCATCACCTGCGATGTAGTCAACTGTAACCGTTTGCGTATCGGTCACGTTCATGGTGACTGTAATCGTGGCAGTTTCGCCCTCGATAATGCTGTAACTGTTTGTAGAAAAACGAACGCTGGGCATCGCGGGTGGCGCAGCTTCACCTGTCAATTGCATATCGTCGATGGCAACCGTGCCGGTAGAGCCACCTGCCAAGTCAAACGTCCAGCCCCACATGCTGTCCAGCTCAAGCGAATCGCCCAATGCGGCACCTGGATTGAAGATGGCGGCCGACCGTTGGGTGAACTCGGTAAATTCAAAGTTAAGGAATTGCCAACCGGCCGTGTCATCTGAGAAGAAAACCTCAAAGAGATTCGAGGAGCTTGCGGCCGTTGCGCCTGCCCCTGTCTTGATTTCAAAGCGGTGCTGTGCGCCGTCGCCCTGCCCGTTGTACCAGAAGCCAATACCTGTGTGACTTGACCAATCGACTGCGGCCGGATTGTCCACCGTCACACCACCCCAACCGGTAATGTTGTACGTCATTTCTAGGACGTTACTCATCATCATATCAGTTGTGTCACTGATAATGGCTGTTGTCACGGTACTACCGCCACCTGTGTAAACAATGGTCGTGTTTGTCCCTTCAAAATTTTCGAGCATGTGATCATCGGCCAAGCCAACACCAGCCCCGATCACCATAAAAATCATGCAAAGGATGCTTATCATCCATCCTCGTGTGCGCGGTTCGTTCATATCATTCTCCTCAGAAAACCACCGCGATAAGCAAGATCGCAGGGGTCGATTAAGTTTTTTCAGAAAACGCTTTCACACCAGAAGATATAACGCCTACGCTCATTTGTCAAAGGTATACAGAAAAATCGTCTCAAATCGCCTTGAGATCGCTATTTTATCTATAAATTTCGTCTTTTATTGCATGAAAACGCTTTCTCAGTATACAATCAAACGTATTATGAGTGAAACAAAGCGCGTCACCATTCAAGATATTGCCAAACGAGCCGACGTATCTATCAGCACCGTTTCCCGCGTGCTGAACAATAGCGCGGCCGTGGGGGAGGCACACAGACAAGCGGTGGAGGAAGCGGTGGCCGCACTCGACTACCGGCCGAACATATTTGCCAAAGGGCTGGCAGGTGGGGTGTCGATGACGATTGGCATCTTGACCCAAAATATCAGCAGCCCACTATACGACGCAATTTTGTACCATGTGTTGCAGGGCATTCGTGACAGCGGCTACTCGGCCATCATCGCCGACGGGCAATGGCACCCAGACGAAAGCCGCCAGTCGCTACAATCGTTGCTCGAAAGGCAGGTGGACGGCGTGATTATCATTGGTGGCAACAACGAAGAAGCGCATTTGATTGAGTTGGCGGGGGCGATGCCGATGGTATTTGTCGGCCGTCACATCGAAGGGTACGAACATCTCTGCATCTGCATCGACGAATATACAGGTGGCTACATGGCCACCCAGCATTTGCTCGATAGAGGCCATCGGCAAATCGCACATATCATGGGCATCGCCACCCACCCCGATGCAATCGCACGACGGCACGGGTATGAATGTGCGTTACGCGACGCAAGCATCGAACCACAAGCGGCGTGGGTTGTGGAAGGGCAATTCACACAGTCGTCAGGCGTGTTGGCCATGGAAATGCTGCTCACACAAGGACAGACATTTAGCGCCGTGTTTGCCGCCAATGATCAGATGGCGTATGGCGCACGGCTCGCTCTCTTCCGGCGGCATATCCGTGTCCCAGACGATATATCGATCATCGGGTATGACGATCAGCCGCATTCTGGGTTCACTATTCCGCCATTGACGACGATGCGCCAGCCAACCGATGTGATCGGCCGGACAGCCACGGCCGCTATTCTCGATCTGCTCAAAGGCAACCCCGTTGCCACAAAACCGCTCACCGTCGATCTCATTGTGCGCGAGTCGGTCGGCCGTATCTACCGATAATTTTTTAGACATTTTCTGAAAAATAATCAGGAAACTCAGTAAATCACTGCACCCGTTTGATTTTTCGCACCTAAATATCGTGTCTTCATCAATAAATCAAATCGATAATTTGTAGCGATGATATGGCGAAATCAACAAGATAAGCTGTGAAACTGAATAACTGAAAAAACCTGCTCACCTTCTCCTCTCAATTTCTTTTCACCGCCCAGTTACGTTAAACTAGAGCATAACATTCATATCATTGATAGTGATTATGAGTGAGTAATACAGTTATATGAACAAAATCGAGTGAATTAGTGTTGTTCATGGGTAAAATCAAACAATGAATTTAGATAATCCGAGACGGAACAGTGTGTGGCGAATCGCGGTCTTTTTGATTACGCTCGTCGTTTTATTATTTGTGCTAGACAGGCGCGGCACGTTTGATAACACGGCCGCCTATTTTGAGACACCACTGGCCGCTATCACCGAATCGTTTCGTGGGTTCACCGACGAAATTCGGCTGCAACGCTATGACGATCTATATGGCACAGTGGTAGAGCTAGAGGCGCAGGTCGATGCGCTGGAGCGGGAGAATGAGACGTTGCGCGAGTCAGAAATCGAGGTGCTTCGCTTGCAAGCGTTACTCGATTACACACAGCAAACACCCTCTTTTGAGCGGGTGACAGCCAATGTGGTCGGCCGGGGGGCAGACCCCACATTCAAGGATATTATCATCGACCGGGGCGCGGCCGATGGCGTGCGCGTAGGAATGCCTGTCGAAAGCATCCGGGGCATGGTGGGGCAAGTGGTGCGTACCACCGAAGACACCGCGCAAGTGCTGTTGCTGACCGATACAGCCACCCGCATCCCATCGCGGCTGCAACAAACCCGCGCCATCGGCATGATCAACGGCGGTGAACCGGGCGGCTTACTCAGTTTGCAAGAGTTGAGTCTGGAGGCGCAGATCACGGCCAATGAGTTGGTCTTTACATCAGGCCTGACGGGCGCGAGCAATGCCGAATTAGTGACCAATCGCTTTCCGGCCGATCTGGTGATCGGCCGTGTGGTCGAAATCCGGCGCGGCACGGCCGAACTGTACCAAGAAGCGATTATCCAACCAGCCGTCGATTTTGACGCGCTCGAAACGGTGTTTGTGATCACCAACTTCGTGCCGATTGATCCCACTATTTTCTCTGACCAATAACCTGTCATGGACAACCGAAACGACCTCGGCGCAAACATCATCTCGTTTTTGCTGCTGCCCAGCCTGATCGCCCTCACCGCGCTGCAATCGCGCTTTTTCGCGTATGCGCCCGTCGGGGAGAATGGCGTGGTGATCGAGATATTGACCATCGTCACACTGGCGTGGGCGTTGTGGCGAGGGGGCGCACCGGCGCTGTTTATCGCGTGTACGGCCGGGCTGCTGATCGATCTCAATTCGATTGTGCCATTGGGCGTGAATGCACTTGCCCTGCTGCTGGCAGTGTGCGTTATTTTGCCATTGCGAACGCTGCTGGCGCACAGCCGCTTAGTGGCACCCCTGCTGCTGACGCTACTGGGCTTGGTGGTGTGGCAGATGGTTCATCATCTGGCATTAATAGTCAGTGGCTATGATATTGGTCGCGCTTTTGCGCTGATGCCAGAAAGAATCGGCGTTCATGCGCTGGCGATTATGTTATTGTACTGGGGTGTGCGCGGTGTCGGCCGCTTATTTGGCACACGTCAGGGCGATCTTAGCTAAATGCTCCAACACCGATCTATTGTTGGATAAAGATGAACGCATTTACAACATCAGATAACAAGATAGTGGGAAAAGGGAAAATTCGATGTTGAACAACATAAATAGGCTCTTTGGGAATTCATGTGTTGACATTAGGCATGGTTGAAGGGGATGTTCGCTTATGATGCTTGCGGACAAATAGACGTAAGCGGCGTGTCAATGTATCCAAACGCTTAATCCCATAACATCGTCGCGTGAGAACTCGCAGTTTGTTGTTGAATCCCTCAACGAATCCACTGTTGGCTCGTCTGTGGAAATAATTTATGATCGGGTCAAAATGATTGCGTAATGTGGCGAGAAATTTGTCATAACACGAAAGCGTGGATGCCTCGACTTTCTCAATCCATTTTGTCAGACGCACACCAGCCGTTTCGCGGTCAAAGTGGGTTTCAAAAAGAGCCGTAAACTCTTCGCGTATTGTGTATGCTTGATGCAATAGTGGGGAGTGTTCAAAGAGAGGGCGCAATCGTAGTTGTTGCTCGGCAGTTAGATTGTCATGATTGTAGCGAAGAACCCACATCATCCCTTTGCAAACTTCCGCATACTGTTCATCGTCCAGTTCTTTTTTCAAACGGCGTAGCTCTGCCTTACGCACCTGTTCAAATGCCTGACGACAGTTTGTTGCCACGTGAAAACGGTCAACAACAATGTCGATTGTGGCAGCATCTAAATAGGGAGAGTCGGCAACCACTTCTGCAACTGCGCTTAAATATGCCTCCCACATATCGGTGCAGAACGTATGAATTGTTTTCTGGAGGCGGGGTGGAATAGTCTGGAGAAACGCGGCTACCGTCTTTTTTTTCGATCAGGCAGCACCGCCAGCAAATGCAACTCTCCATCATCGCTTCGGGCTGTCACAATCGCACGATACCCCTTGTGACCTTTTCTCGCTGACACTTCATCGATTCCGACTGTATCCAAGCGTTCGATGCGTTCCCAATCGACCTCGTTTGGAATCTCTCGTTCCAATGCCCCAACAATCGCATCATATCCAATGCCTTCTAGCCGACTGACTTCCGATACGGTACTCCCCTTCAACAACGCCATCAATCGCTCATCATACGCCTTTGTATGTGGACTCCGTTGTGTATACCATGAGACCGTTTGGGTTGTCGTGGGGGTGTTAACACACGTTGGGCATTTTGCTCTTCTCGGACGCAATTGCACCGTTGTTTGACATCCCAAAATCGGTAAGTGTCGCAAACTGACCATTTCACCCCGACCGTGTTTACATTCAATTTCATCACCACACACACCACAACATGTCATCCGATTGAGCGTTTCCACCGTGATGATGATTTGCTTTTCTTTTATTTCCATTGCCACAATCGCTACGTCTGGAATATCGATTGGAATTGTAATCTCAGCTTGTCGGTTGTTTATCATGACTACCTCGCACATATCAAAACCCGATTTTATCCTCCTCTGTTTTTCTCATCACCCCCTGAGTTCCCAAAGAACCGATGAATTTCATCAAATTAGTACCTTTAAGATTGAAGTGCGTTTTTAAGATTTGCGATCTCCGTGTTATATCTTCAAACGCCCTATCTTTTACTAGATGTTCCGCCGTAGCCAATCCCATGTCAGTTAGACAGATAGCAATAGTACGTCCTTTGATCTCAATTTTCACAAGCCCCATTCCAACGAGAAGGTTTATAAAACGACGGTAGCGAAAATCCCAAGGACCGTATTTGTAGCGTACCATGGAGGACTCAACACTTTTTCTTTCGTGGTCAGCAACTTCGACTTTCTTTGTGCTTTTTTCCTTGGCAATCAAAGCCTTTTCCAAGTAAACAGGGTAGCGCAAAAGAAAATCTAGTTTTGCTAATTTGGTCAGCCCTTCAATAGAATCTTTTTTATTTTTTTTCGTAAAGGCATAAAGTAGTATCAACAATCTTGCCATATGCAGATCATCATTGGATTCAAGGCTAGAGATTACATCGAGTAAGTTCATGGGCTCACCTCCGAAGGTATCTCAAATTCTTGACTCCACCAAACCTCACACATTTCTGTCAAAATACCCGCTATTCCCAACAAATGTTCGTATGTGCAACCGAAAAACAAATTTGGCTCTCTTGTAATCCGATTACGAAGGCGGTTACGAATCTCTATCAACATTTTTTGTCCGAAAGAGTCGTCCTCAGAAAACACTTGATCATAAACTTCTCTGCATTCATTACCAACAATTAATTTCAATTGGTCAAATTTCCTGTTAGCATCCGATGCGCCATGCTTGTATCTCCATTCGATAAGCAAAGCTTCAGCAGAGTGTTTGTGATCCTTGGCCGCACGAATATTCTGAGCTGATACATCACCGGCTGCCATCTTTAAATCTGTTTTTCTTAGCCCTCTTGGTAAGTCTTCTATAGGAATAGGATTATGCTGCACCCCATTGTCAAGACAAAAAATGGTCTAAAATAAGGTTCTCAATAAGCATGTTTTCTTCGTCTTCCGTTGGTTGGTTTATGGAGGGGGCGATTTCAAGCTCTTCGCCCCCTGAGAATATACTTCCAATGGT
>CALECP010000351.1 GCA_937949915.1 uncultured Anaerolineae bacterium | reverse complement strand
ATCATAATTGCCCTCTTCCAAAGCCTGCAAAAATCTGGCGTTGATCTTCAGTTCTTGATTAACGTCTGATAACGACAGATCGCGCTGTTCACGCGCCGCGCTTAAAATTGCGCCTAGTTGATCCATCTAAAAAAGCTGTTTCCGAAGAATCAGTTGAACCGATAAAAATTCGGGTACAGCCTTATACGTCGAGGTAATCCTCTGCGATGTCTTCGGCGTATTCAGCGATATAGTCAGGTGATTCATCATCACTCACACCCGCTTCTTCCACCACTTCCTCATCCACTTCAACAGGGCCAAGGTTGCCATCTTCATCGCGCACAAACACCTTGAAGGTTGGTTCATGGTCTGCGCCCAAACGTATCGTGACATCATATTCACCCAACTGACGCAGCGGATCGCTAATGATCTTGCGGCGGTCAATTTCGATGCCTACATTTTCGTTCAATGCTTCAGCCAATGTTGCGGTTGTGATCGAACCATACAGTTTGCCTGTTTCACCCGCTTTCGCTGTGAAATCAAGGGTAACTGCATTGATCCGCTCAGACAGCGCATCATTTTCAGCTTTTAGCTGTTCACGGCGTGCTTGCGCTTTGCTGCGCCACACTTCCGCTTTTTTCATCGCCACCGGGGTAGCTTTTTCAGCCAACTGACGCGGTAACAAAAAGTTACGCGCATACCCATCAGCCACTTTGAATACATCCCCGGCATATCCGAGGCTATCAACGTCTTCTTTCAGCAATACTTTCATCGCTGTACTCTCCAAATTTTCAAATATAACAAATCGACAAGCGATTATTCTACCAGAATCAACACGCTATCACAATCATTTTTGCGAAAACTCGACAAAACAACCATTATCTAACGCTCAATTCGTCATTTTGCACGGTGATATGGGCCAGTGAATGCAAGGGAATGCCCAATGGGGCGAGGCGTTCCCGGCCGCCTTCAAATGTTTTCTCGATCACACAACCGATTCCGACGACGGCCGCGCCGCTTTTTTGCACCATTTCGATCAGAGCAACCAGCGTTTGACCCGTCGCCAAAAAATCGTCGATGATAAGCACGCGATCAGTTGCATGGAGATACTCAGGTGACAGGCGCAACGTCACCATCTCCCCTTTGGTGCGGCTCGGCGCAGTCGCTTCATATACGCCATCCGCCATTGTGATCGGCTTCTTTTTGCGAGCGTACACCACGGGAACATCGTATGCCAGCCCGGTAGCGAGCGCGGGGGCGATGCCGCTCACTTCGGCCGAAACGATGCGCGTGATCCCGGTCACACCGGCCGCATCAAACCGCGCCTTAAACGCCACCCCCATCCCCAGTGTCAATTGTGGGTCTAATTGATGATTGAGGAAGCCATCTACCTTAATGATGCCGCGCCCTAGATAGCTACCTTCTGCTCGAATCCGTTCGATCAATGCTTGCATCTGCCTGTTATACGCATCCCGGCGCATCAGGGCAACTATTGGTCAGCGACGGCCGCATCTTGTAACATAGAGGCGACAAAACAATATCGTTCTTAGCGGGTGTCCGGGCTAACCGGGCTGAGAGTTCTCCACAATGCGGAGATAACCGACGAACCTGATACGGGTCATACCGGCGTAGGAATAAGTAAAAGCGATGCAGTACGCATCTACTTTTTTTAAGCAAAAGCCGCCGATCAAGCGGCTTTTTTATTTTCTGAGGAGAATAGACATGAAAGATAAAGGGATTTTTGGTTCATTGACGGCCGTAGACATCGCGCTCACGGCCGGACTATCCGTCATCATCGGGTTGATGTTTACAGTTTTATCAAACTTTGTTGGCCCTGCAATCAGCGTACTCGGCCCATTAAGCAGCCCGCTCATTTATGGTCTATGGTTCTTAGGCGGTGTCATCCCCGCCTATATCATCCGCAAACCGGGCATTGCGTTTCTGGGTGAGTTCATTGCCGCTCTTGTATCGGTTCTCACCGGATCACAATATGGATGGATAGTTGTTCTCTACGGAGCAACACAAGGATTAGCCAGCGAAATCGCGTTCATGTTATTCATGTACAAACGATGGGACGTGCTGGCTGTCGGTCTCTCCGGTGCGCTCGCCGCTATTCCCGCCATTTTTCTCGACACCTATTTATATGGTTCGTATCTCGATCTGTCGATCTGGCTACGATTGATCGCCTTCATCGTCACCTTTATCAGTGGGGCTTTCTTCGCCATCGTGCTGGGCAAATGGGTAAGCGATAAATTAGCCGCAACCGGTATCTTGAACAACTTCCGCATTTCAGTTAAGTCATAACACCATTGATCACCGTTGATGACGTTTCGTTTCGCTATGGCGCGGCCGACACCCCGACGCTCAACCATACTTCGTTCACGCTACACGCAGGCGAGATCGGGGTGCTGGTTGGGCGCAGCGGATGTGGCAAAAGCACCCTACTTTTCGCGCTCAATGGCATCATTCCCCACCATTTTCCCGGCGAGCTATCTGGCACGATTACAGTCGGCAATATCGCCGTCGCCACCCAACAAGTATACGAAAACGCGCAGCAAGTGGGCATCGTTTTCCAGAACCCCGAAAGTCAATTTTGCACGCTCACGGTAGCAGATGAGGTAGCGTTCGGGCTGGAAAATCTACAAGTGCCGCGCCAGCAGTTGCGTGTGGCTGTCGATGAAGCGTTAGCGATGGTGGGGCTGCAAGACAAACGCGATGCGCCGTTAACCGCGCTCTCTGGCGGGCAACAACAAAAGGTAGCATTGGCGGCCGTGCTGGCGATGAACCCCGATGTGCTGCTATTCGACAAACCGGCCGACAATCTCGATCCGGTGTCGGCGCGTGATTTTTACGCCCTGCTCGGCCGGATTGCGGCCGAAACAGGCAAAACGGTTTTGATCATCGAATTTGATTTAGCGCGGGTAATCAGCCTCGTAGATCGCATCTTTTTGATGGACGAAAGAGGCACAATCGCGCTTGATACGACACCGGCCGCGCTGGAAACGGCCGCCGATCAACAACGATTGTTAGCCCAAAATGGTGTTTGGCTGCCTGCACAATGGGAGTCGGCCGTGCCACGGCCGCGCCCCCCCGCATTAACAATGGCCGATGCGATCACTGTCAACAGTCTGTCCTATCGCTATGCGAACGATGCGCCGCTTGCACTCAACGATCTATCGCTCACCATTCCGCAGGGCGCAATCGCCGCCATCGCAGGGCAAAATGGTGCGGGTAAAACAACATTGCTCAAGCATCTGGTCGGCATTTTCCCCACAGACGAGCGGGTACAGATTGTCGGCCGATCCGGTTTCGTCTTTCAGAACCCCGAACACCAATTTATGACCTACGTCGTGCGCGACGAATTGGCGTATGGGCTAACGGTGTCAGACAAGCGACTGACAGAAGTCGCGGCTCAATTCGGACTGACCAAGCTGCTAGACGACAACCCATTCAGCCTCAGTCATGGGCAAAAACGGTTGCTCAGTGTGGCAACGGCCGTCATCACCCACCCCGATCTACTTATTCTCGATGAGCCAACGGTCGGACTAGATCGCGTCGCCGCGCACGATTTGATGGGCAAGTTGGTCGCGCTTAACCAAACAGGCACAACGATTATTTTCATCACGCACGATATGCGCCTCATCAACCTGTTTGCCCAACAAGTGATCGTCATGGCGGACGGCCGTATCGTTTT
>CALECP010000350.1 GCA_937949915.1 uncultured Anaerolineae bacterium | reverse complement strand
TAGTGGTAATTTGCCGCCAGAGATAGGCAACCTCACCAACCTAACATATATCAACCTCAATGGACAGAATTTGACAGGTAATATTCCAGTTGAATGGGAAAATTTGATCAATCTGGAAATACTTGCGCTAGGAGCAAGTTCAGAATTAACAGGCGCAATTCCATCAGGATTCGCCAGTTTTAGCAACATGAGTTACTTCCATTTTCAAGGTACAGATTTGTGTGAACCAGCCGACACAAATTTCCAGAATTGGTTGACAACGATTGATGACTTGCAAAGTACCAATGTCATATGTCCTTGATATGGAGCAATGTAATCCAGTTGTTTTAGGGTGGGCATGCTAAATATCATATTCGGATGGCCCATCCTGTCATAAGACAACTATCGAGAAGTTGTATCATTCAAGCAAGAGAAGAATCTATACCCGGCCGAACAACCCAGTTCGGCCGGGCTTTTCGATCCCTGCCCCCAAAAACAAAAATCGCACCAAGCAGTACCATTCCTCACCTCAAACGGTTTCACAAAATAGGAGAATAACCGAGGCGGCACGATGCAGGAGATCGATCAAACACACGTACACTTTTGTGCTAACATAGCTCTCAACGAGATAATAAAGAGGAGAAGAGGCAATGCGTTACTACTTTATTTCGATGACGGCCGTTTGCGGCTTTGTTCTGATGGGACTGTTTGGGTTGATTCGGCCGACAGCGGCCGACGATGGCTGTGGAGGGCAAATACCGACGGCCGTCAACACCGCCCTAGAAGATGATCTATTCGCGTTGATCAACGATGTGCGTACAGAGGCAGGGGATTCTGCCCTACAGCTAAATGAGGGGCTACAAAATGCAGCCCGCTACTATGCCAGCGACATCACGGCCGATGATTATTTCGATCTTTCCGTTGCTGAAGGGTACAACATCTATGATCGCGTCGAAGGTGAACTGGTTTTCGCCTGTAGCTTTAGCACGATGCTACAGACATTTTACTTTCAGATTGGGCAAATCGCTTTGATCACCATACCGGGCGGCGCAACGGCCGATGAAGTATTCGCTTCGATGGAAACATACGACTTGCTTGGGCAACTGACCGACCCCACCAAAACGATCATGGGCATCGGATATGCCGAATATGCAGATGGACGGCCGTTTTGGCTCGTATTGGCCACAAATGCACCGATACCGACAGAAACACCCACACCATCCCCTACCCACACGCCAACGAATACACCCACTATCACCCACACGCCCGATCCATCTGTTACCCCCATGCCGACCCACACCCCCACACCTTCACCCACAGTTACACCAACGACCCCGCCGACAGAGACCCCAAATAGCAACGATGCGATTGCGTGTAATCCGTCTGGCGGCCGGGGTGGTGAATACGAAGGCGAAGGCGGTGGCTCATTTTCCCCCGAAGCATTTGGGCCGCTCAACCTGCCAGCCACCATAATCATCAGCCCCGACTACGACCCCGATCAACCGGTCTATCTTGCCTTCTTCCTGCATGGAGACGAAGGCGCGTATGATGCCCACCAAACCAATAGCAACGCGGTCAATCAATTTATTCAGGAGCGGGGTTGGATTTATGTCGCTCCCCGTGCGCCCGAATACCCCCGCACCTCACCGAGCGACCTGCCCCCCTGGTATCCCTGGTACGGTGGCGACCTCTCGTTTGGCAATGGTCGAGCAGAAGAAAACGCCCAAATGTTGCGGAGTATTCTCAACCAAATGTTTGCCGACTACAATGTGTGTCGCAATGTGATCTTCGGGGCAACAGTGTCGGGTGGCTCGTACTTTTATGATGGCTACTTCTTCCCCACTGCGGGAGACGAATATCCAGCATTTGTCAATCTACATTGTGGATCGAGCGGTTTGACTGAACCGGGAACGGGCGAAACCAATGTACGCTATGAACGGCTGGTAGCGCATAGTGCGTCGGCGCAAATCCGGCAACGCTTTGCCATGAGCTATGTGATCGGCACAGAGGATGTGAGCATCGAGGCGTATGGGCTTTATGATCGGGTGCTGGCAACATCGGCCGTCTATGACGCATTGGGCTTTGATGTGGCGGTTGAGGAATTGCAAGGGATCGCCCATTGCGATGATTCACAATACGGCAGCAACTTGATCAATGATCGCATGATCCAATTCTGGAGCGAGACGGCCGACGCGATCACCGTCAGCTTTTCTGATACACCGTTGGCAGTAACGATGCAGCAGCCTAAGACGGCCGCCACTGGCATACACGCACTGCTCCTGATTTTGCTCACACTGGCACTGACCACCCTCACCCTAGCGCACCAATGGCAAGATTAATCATTTGGGGCGCGGGAACGCTCGGCCGCTTGGTGGGCGCACAATGGCACGGCACAGTCATTGGCTACACGCAATCAGACAAACGCCATGCAGCGCTGCAAGCGGCCGGTATTCAGCCCCGCATCGGCGATCCATCTGACGAAATCACGGCCGCAGATTATTTGCTGCTCGCTCTACCCGGACACCAGCGACAACTGACGGCCGTGCAAATATTGCTCGCCAATGGTGTGACGGCCGCACGCGCTGTCGTCATCAGTTCCACCGGCTACTTTGGACAGCAAAGTGGACGAGTGACACCCCACACGCCGCCGGGCAAAACAGATCGCGCCCAAGCGATTGCCCAGATGGAGCGCACGTTTGCTCACTGGGCTGGCGCGAATGGTGTCATTTTGCGGCCGGGCGGCTTGTACAATGCGGAGCGCGGCCCCTTTCAGGCATTTTTGCGGAAACAACAACTCCCAGATCGGCCGCTAGATCGCACCCTCGCCCTCGTGCATTACGCAGATGTGGCAACGGCCGTCATCCAAGCATTGCGCCATCCCAATCCGTCCCCCGCCTACAACATCGTCACGCCACCCTGCCCCACACGCCGCACCTTTTACCACGCCTGTGCCGACCACATCGGCAAAACATTCTCCGCACTGGCGGCCGAATCACAGACAAACAGCCTCGTTGAGTACGATGTCGCCTTATTGCGTCAGCACCTGCTGCCCCACCCCGCTTACCCCGACTGGCAAGCGATATTCGGCACACCGCTATGCTGAAAACAACATGATCGGCTATATTTCGTGGGGGCAGTACCTTGTGCCTACCTATCTATAACAATGACTCGCTGCTACTTTGATAAATTGCTGCAAGAAAAAAAGAGGCAAAAATGATCACTCAAACACAATCTCTATTATCGCGGACAACTTTCATCGTTTTGCT
The DNA here is from genome assembly GCA_937949915.1 of uncultured Anaerolineae bacterium. Taxonomy (GTDB): domain Bacteria; phylum Chloroflexota; class Anaerolineae; order Promineifilales; family Promineifilaceae; genus CALECP01. The sequence goes on along the minus strand of CALECP010000350.1, from coordinate 3,377 downwards.
GTGCGTTATCACTCTTCTCAGCGCGGGGAACGCATTAGCCAAAGGGCTACCCCATCCATTGGCCGCCACCCCGTGCGTCAATGGTATGGCTGGCAGCTATCCATGTAAAAATGTTGATCTCATGGCGTTTATGCCATTTTCCGAACTCGGCGGCGGCACGGCCGAAGCAAATGATATTTGGGGCTGGACAGATGCAGCCAGCGGCCGCGAGTTTGCCATCATGGGGCGCAGCAACGGCACCGTCTTCGTCGAGATCACCGACCCAGAAAACCCCGTCTATCTCGGCAACTTACCCACGCATACATCCAACTCTAGTTGGCGCGACATGAAAGTAGCAAGCAATCATGCCTATATCGTGAGCGAAGCAAACAATCATGGGATGCAGATATTTGACTTGACTCAACTGTTGACGCTCACTGAATCGACTACGTTTGCCAATACCGCCCATTTCGATGGCTTCGGCAGCGCACACAATGTGGTCGTCAATGAAGCCTCCGATTATGCGTATGGCGTTGGCACAACCACCTGTAGCGGCGGCTTGCACATGGTCGATATATCAGACCCGCTCAATCCGGCCGATGCAGGCTGCTTTAGTGACGATGGCTATACGCATGACGCGCAATGTGTGATGTACGATGGCCCCGACACAGAGCATGTCGGTCAAGAGATTTGCTTCAATGCCAATGAGGATACGGTCACAGTTGTCGATGTGACTATCAAGACCGCGCCCGTGCAGTTATCGCGCACCGGTTATAGCGGCCGGGCCTATACGCATCAGGGTTGGCTGACAGAAGATATGTCGTACCTGTTGGTCAATGACGAACTGGATGAACAAAATTTTGGGCATGGCACAAACACCTATATTTGGGATGTACGCGATCTCGATGCACCCGTTTTGATCAGCACATACACATCGGCCGTGGCTGCCATCGACCACAATCTATACACGAAAGACAATTTGGTGTACCAAGCCAATTATCGTGCCGGATTGCGGATTTTGGATAGCAGCGATGTTGCCAATGGCAATTTGCGCGAAGTCGGTTACTTCGATGTGTATCCGGCCAGTAATGCCGCTAGTTTCAATGGCTCATGGAGCAACTACCCATATTTTGAAAGCGGTATCGTGATTGTCAGCAGCATTGAGACAGGGTTGTTTATCTTGAAACCAGACTTCACTCCTTCATTTGAGTTAAGTGCGCCTGCCAATGTGACAGTCGAGGTATGTGGCGATGGGACGGGGGCAGCGTCATTTACAGTTGTCAATGGCGTTTTTCCTATCGACACGCCAGTTGCACTTGCGGTGTCAGGCTTGCCAGTGGGCAGCACGGCCGCCTTTAGCGACAACAATTTTGTGCCGATTGGCACACCGGGCAATGTGATCACGGTCAATATGTCAACAGATACGACGGTTGCCTCTGGCTCGTACCCGTTGATGATTACGGCCGATAGTGGCACGGTGCAATTGAGCCAATCGGCGCAGCTAGATGTACTGGCGGCCGTGTCGGCCGCGCCCACCCTCATCGCCCCTGCCAATGGGGATAATGCGACCGTCACACAACCTGTTTTAAGCTGGTCAGACATCTTTGGCGCAAGCGAATATACGGTAGAAATCGCCACCGATACAGCGTTCACCACTATCGTTGAAACAGGCACGACCGCAAACACCAACTACACGCCACAAAACGCACTGGCAGCAACCAGTACTTACTATTGGCGCGTGCGCGTCGCGGGGCAATGTGGCGGCAGCGCGACCAGCGCATTCACAACAGTTGCCGCCTATTGTTCTTTACCCAATATCGCCATTCCAGACAATAGCATTGCGGGTGTGCGCGATACACTTACCATCAATACGGCGGCAGGCGCAATCGAACAGTTAGCAGTTTCGGTCAACCTGCCCCACACTTATGTCGGCGATCTTTCGGCCTCCCTTGTTCATGTCAACTCAGGCATCACGATCAATCTTTGGTCGAATGTAGCAGACCCAGCCAGCTTCGTTACATGTGACGGTAATTCGCTCGACATTACACTGGATGACAATGGGGTCAGTTCTATCAATGATCAATGCGATACGTCTGTCGTCGGTACGTTTTTGCCAGAGCAATCATTGGCTGCATTTGCGGGGCAAGAAATCACAGGAGAATGGCAGTTGAGCATCTTGGATACGGCCGCAGAAGACACAGGGCAATTGGTGTCGTGGTGTTTGCTGCCTTCTTTTGAGGCAGTTCACACAGCGGCCGTCATCGGTGCAGTCACCACCACCGATTCGGCCGATAGGGTTGCGTTGCTCGTCTTTGTATCGTTACTCGCGGCAACCGTATACAGCCGTAGGGACACGGTTAACCGTGTCCCTACAAGTCTTGACAGCAACCAAAAAACGGAGAAATAAGTAACATTGATGCTCGATTTGCAAACGATACAACACACGGCCGCACAGATAGCCCAAGAAGCGGGTGCGCTTGCCCTTGCACGGTGGGAACAGCCATTGGACACGCGCCTGAAAGGGGCGCGGGATGTGGTGACGGCCGTCGATTATGCCTCCCAGCAGTTGATCAAAGAGCGCGTCCACGCCCATTATCCCTCGCATAGCTTCATCGCTGAGGAGTCAGACGATTGGGAAGACGCGACATCTGACGTGATATGGCTGATCGATCCGATTGATGGCACGTCCAACTATAGTCGCCACATGTCGATTTGGTGTATTTCGATTGGCGTGGCGGTGGACGGCATCGTGCAGGTGGGCGTGGTGTTCGACCCGGTGCGGGGCGAGCTATTTTCTGCGCGGCGGGGTGCAGGGGCCACGGTCAATGGTCGGCCGCTCTCTGTCTCCACGGCCGAGCAATTATCAGAGGCTGTGTTTGCGTTTGATTGGGGACGGCCGCCCGCATTGCGCCGCAAAAATCATCAGATGTTTGGCACGTTGATGGAGCATGTGCGGACACCGCGTTCGTTAGGCTCGGCCGCGATTGCGATGTGCTGGACGGCCGCAGGGCGAATCGATGCGTACTTCAATTTGATGCTGGGTGCGTGGGATGTGGCGGCCGCCAGTCTCATTTTGCACGAAGCAGGTGGCAAGACGACAGGGCTAGATGGTACGTCATTCGACATTACCAAAAACAAAACGTGGTATCTATCGAGCAATGGTCTTGTCCACCAACCGTTGGCTGATTTGATCAATCAATCATTGGCGTAGAGACGCAAGATTTTGCGTCTTTTCAGCGCGTAGAGACACAAGATTTTGTGTCTCGGTTTTAAGAAAGAGAGGCGCAAGATTTTGCGTCTCTACAAGAAAAAAAGGGAAATGAAACCAGAACAACGCGAACTACTCCATTTAGGCACACGCATGAAGCCGTTTGAGACGTTGGGCGTGGCAAAAGAGC